>JAIEPT010000249.1 GCA_019748295.1 Gemmataceae bacterium
TTGCGGAGGTAAACGCTCGCGGCGTCGTCTTCGCTCGCAAGAACGGCACGGCTCGCATCCGCATCGAAGTCCGCAATCAGAAGGCGGAAACGACGGTGGTCGTCCGCAACGCCGATCAGGCCCGCGAACTGCACTTCGAGCACGACGTCCTGCCGATCCTCAATCGCTTCGCCTGCAATTCGTCCGGCTGCCATGCCAACAGCGGCGGGCAGAACGGGTTCCACCTGTCCGTTTTCAGCTTCGATCCGCAAGGCGATCACAACGCACTAACCAAGGAAAATCGCGGACGACGCGTGTTCATGGCTGCGCCGGAACGCAGCTTGATGCTGGCGAAACCGAGCGGCGATTTGTCTCACGGCGGCGGACGGCGGATCGAGAAAGACACGCCGGAGTATCGGATGCTGCGCGACTGGATCGCTGCCGGGGCGGCCTACGGTTCGCCGAACCGGGCGCTGATCCGCGACATTCGCGTGGAGCCGAGCGAGCGGACGATGGTCGCGGCCACGAAGCAGCAACTGCGCGTGATCGCCCGCTATGCCGATGGCGCCGAGAAGGACGTCACGCATCTGGCCAAGTTTCAGCCGAGCCAGGAAGGGCAGGGGCAAGTCACGCCGCATGGTTTGGCGACTTCCGCATCCATGCCCGGTGAGGCGGCGATCATGGCCCAATTCATGGGGCATGTCGCCGTTTTCCGCGCCGTCGTACCTCGGGCCGAGCCGATCGCGAACTACCCGGCTTTCCCCGAAAACAACTTCATTGATGGCCACATCGTCCGCCGGCTCAAGAAGCTGAACCTGGCCCCTTCCGAGTTGAGCGAAGACGCGCAGTTCCTTCGCCGGGTGCATCTCGACATCCTCGGCGTGCTGCCGACGCCTGCGGAAGTGCGGAGTTTCTTGAAGGATGCGAATCCGAAGAAGCGCGAAGCCGTGATCGATAGGTTGCTCAAGCGGCCCGAGTTCGCCGATCGCTGGGCACTGATCTGGGCCGACGTGTTGCGTGTGGATCGGCAGGCGCTGGGAAGCAAGCGGGCATATGCGATGCACCGCTGGATCCGCGACAGCATCGCCCTTGACGTTCCCTTCGATCGCTTCGTCCGCGAACTATTGACTGCCGAGGGGCCGATCGACGAGGTGGCGCCGGCGGGGTTTTTCAAAGCGGTGAACAAGCCGGGGGAGATGGCGAGTTCGCTGACGCAGGTGTTTCTCGGTCTGCGGATCGCCTGTGCCGAGTGCCATCATCATCCGTTCGATCGCTGGAGCCAGGAAGATTACTTCGGCATGCAGGCGTTCTTCACGCAAGTCGCTGCCCGACCGACGCCGCGCGGCGAAGCGGTCGAGGCGCAGGGCGACCCGCAGACGAAGCATCCGCGCAGCGGCGAAACGATCCTTCCGCATGGCCTGGGAGCGGCGTTGCTCGAGAAGACTGCCGCCGATCGCCGCGGCCATCTCGCGGTCTGGATGACTGCTCCGGAGAATCCCTGGTTCGCCCGCAACCTCGCCAACCGCGTGTGGGCCCATTTCATGGGCCGCGGCATCATCGATCCCGTGGATGATGTGCGCGACACCAATCCGCCGAGCAATCCGGAACTGCTCGACGCCCTCGGCAAGCATGTGAGTGAGACGAAGTTCGACCTGAAGTCGCTGATCCGCACCATCGCCAACTCGCGAACCTATCAGCTTTCCTCCGAGCCGAACGGGACGAACGAGAAGGACACGGTAAGCCATTCGCACGCGGCTTTGCGGCGCATTCATGCCGAGGTGTTCCTGGATGCCGTCAGCCAGGCAACGGGCGTGAGCGAGAAGTTCGCGGGCATGCCGCCGGGGACGCGAGCGGTGCAGCTTTGGGACAGCAAGGTATCGCACGATTTCCTGAAGATGTTCGGCCGACCGCAGCGGACCAGCCCCTGCGAATGCGAGCGAGTGCATGAGCCGACGGTGGCTCAGGTGTTGCACCTGCTCAATGCCACGAGCTTGCAGGACAAACTGAGCCACGACCGCGGCGCCGCGGCAAGGCTGGTTCGCGAGACGAAGGACGACGGCCTGCTCGCTGAGGAACTGTATCTCGCGATGTTCAGCCGACTGCCGACCGCGGAGGAACGCTCCCACGCGGTCCGGCATTTGGGCCGCGTCGGGGTCGATCGCCGCAAGGCGGCCGAGGATTTGGCGTGGAGCATGCTGAACTCGCTGGAGTTCCTGTTCAATCATTGACGTGAGAGAGTGTGAAGCTTCCGCCGGATTGATGAGGTGTGTGAAGCTTCCGCCGGATTGATGAGGTGCAAGCGTGGTCGCCCCTCTCCCTCCGGGAGAGGGGAGGGAAAACCTTGCCCCATCGCATGAAGTTCATTCGCGAGAGATGGCGTGTTCGGCATGGCGTGAAGGTTTTGCCCTCACCCCCAGCCCCTCTCCCGGAGGGAGAGGGGAGCCAGAGACTTGCCCTCACCCCCAGCCCCTCTCCCGGAGGGGAGAGGGGAGCCAGAGACTTGCCCTCACCCCCAGCCCCTCTCCCGGAGGGGAGAGGGGAGCCAG
>JAIEPT010000188.1 GCA_019748295.1 Gemmataceae bacterium
GATACCGGCACCAAGATGATCCACCTCGGCAAGAACACCCGCTCGACGATCGTGTCGAAGGGGATTTCGGCGGGGCGCAGCGACAACACGTACCGCGGGCTGGTGCGCGTGTCGCCGACCGCCGAGGGCGTGCGCAACTTTACCCAGTGCGATTCGCTGCTGCTCGGCGACCAGTGCGGCGCGCATACCGTGCCCTACATCGAAGTCCGCAACCCGAGCGCGCAGATCGAGCATGAAGCGACGACGTCGAAGATTTCCGACGACCAGCTTTTCTACGCGATGTCGCGCGGGTTGGATCAGGAGGCGGCGGTGGCGCTGATCGTCAACGGCTTCGCCAAGGAAGTGCTGCAGCAACTGCCGATGGAATTCGCGGTCGAAGCGCAGAAGCTGCTGGGGATTTCGCTTGAGGGGAGCGTGGGGTGAACATGCGCTTCGACAAAGGCTGGCGACCTGAAGCCCCTCCCCTTCAGGGGAGGGGTTTGGGGTGGGGCCTGTCCGTCGAGCAACTCGCTAAGTTGCACGAACGCGCTGCCGAAATGCGCCGCAACCCTACAGAGCCGGAAAAGCGCCTATGGCGGCACCTCTCCAACTCGCAGCTCGGTGGCCACAAGTTCCGTCGCCAATCGGTGATCGGTTGGTTCATTGCCGACTTCCTGTGCCCGCAAAAGGCGCTAATCGTGGAAGTCGATGGCGATACGCATGACGAGGCTAAAGACCGACTGCGCGATGATGTGCTGGCCGCGCAGGGCTTTCGAGTCCTGAGGGTGACCAATGCCGATGTGATGGGAAATGTGGACGGCGTGTTGACGGCCGTTCTTGGTGCTCTGAACGAATCGGTCGGGCGCTGGGACAGGCCCCACCCCAACCCCTCCCCTGAAGGGGAGGGGCTTGAGAAGGTCGAAGCGCAGAAGTTGCTGGGGATTTCGCTTGAGGGGAACGTGGGGTGATGAGCATCTTCAGCGAAGAGCATCAAGACGCAATTGATAAGATAAATAATGATGGCTGGTCTTATCTCGTGGGACGAGTCGATAGATTGAATAGAGAATTCGACGGACATGGTGGTGTCATCGGGTCTGCAATTGCGCTCCAAGTGAATGGCATTGAGGTCTGGTTTGAACAGGGCGAACCGAACTTAGAATGGCGGATCGTTGGACCTAATTGGAATGCTTTCACTCAAGGATTCCGCTTATCGGTTGGGGCTGACAAGGAGAGCCGTTCCAACCGTGTGATTTGCAAGCCAGTTGATTGGTACATGCTGTGCCTCACTCTGCAGATCGGACTAAACATGGCCCAACTTGGGCTGGCTGCTGCCAAGGTGGATTATGCTCAAAATCACTGACCTCCACGCCGAAATCGACGGCAAGGAAATCCTCAAGGGCCTCTCGCTCAGCGTCAATGCGGGTGAGGTGCATGCGATCATGGGCCCCAACGGCGCGGGCAAGTCGACGCTGGGCTGTGCTATCCCAAAGGGCGAAAGGAGCGCGTGATGGCGACGCAACTCTATGAAACCGACTTTTACGGCTGGACGCAGGAACAGGCGGCGAAGCTCCGCGCGCTGCTTCGCGAACGTTCGAACCTTGATTTGGACATTGAGAATATCGCCGAGGAGATCGAAAGCTTGGGGCGTAGCGATTATCGGCAGCTCGTCAGCCGCTTCGACGAGATTTGCATCCATCTGCTCAAGTTGCATTTCTCGACGATCCTCGAATGCGAGCGCTTGTGGAAAAATTCCGTGCGCGGTCAGCGCAGACGGATCGCGAAGCTGCTACGCGAAAGTCCATCATTGAAGCCGCGCCTGAACGCAGCACTCGAGGAGGGCTATCAGGACGCGCTGCGTCATTTCAGCGACGAAAAGCTTATCGAACTTGTGATGCCGGATCATTTGCCGGGAACGTCTCCGTTCGATGTGGAAGATTGCCTCGGCGAGGAAAGGTGGCCTGAAATGCGTGGACGGAATTAATGCTCAAAATCACCGACCTGCACGCCGAAATCGACGGCAAGGAAATCCTCAAAGGCCTCTCGCTCAGCGTCAATGCGGGCGAGGTGCATGCGATCATGGGGCCGAACGGCGCGGGCAAGTCGACGCTGGGTTATGTGCTCGGCGGGCGGCCGGGGTATGAGGTGACTGCGGGCTCCGTCCAATTTCAAACCCCGTTCGTTTCGAGCGCAGTCGAGAAACAGGAACTTGGCGACTCGCTTGGGGCCGGTATCTCGACTTCGCTCGATACGAACGGTGGATTGGTTGCAGGCCAAGGTGGGGAGTGGCTCGACCTGCTCGCGCTCGCCCCGCACGAGCGGGCCGCCGCTGGCCTGTTCCTTGGCTTCCAATACCCCGTCGAGATCCCCGGCGTGTCCAACGTCCAGTTCCTGCGCGAGGCGTTGAACGCGCAGCGCAAGGGGCGCGACGAGGCGCCGCTCTCCGGCGGCGAGTTCCTGAAGCTCGCCAAGGCGCAGGCCGCCGGGCTGGGCATGGATTATGAGATGCTCAAGCGGCCGGTGAATGTCGGCTTTTCGGGCGGCGAGAAGAAGCGCAA
>JAIEPT010000148.1 GCA_019748295.1 Gemmataceae bacterium
GATGAGCGGGCGGTGAAAACGGAACGCCGGTGTCCACCGGCGCACCGCGTCACCGCTCGACTCTACCCTCGGAAGCATCGCACGCAGCACGCCCCCGCATACATCTTCAGGATGGACATTGCCCGCGCCGGCATTTAGCATCGGAGACCTATCCCACCCCAATGGAGTTTCGAAGATGCCTAGCCTGCTCGCACGTTCGCTCGCCGTCGCTCTGCTGGTCCTGTCGGCCGGCCCCGCCTTCGCCCAGGACGATTTCAAGCCGCTCTTCAACGGCAAGGACCTCACCGGTTGGCGGACGTTTCTAAAAGACGAGAAAGCCGATCCCGCCAAGTCCTTCGTCGCGAAGGACGGCGAACTGCAGGTGCCGGGTTTCCCGAATGGTTATGTCTACACGGACAAGTCGTACAAGAACTATGTGCTGCAATACTCGTGGACGTATCCCAAGAATCAGCCGGAAAAGACGACGATGAACACCGGATGCCTGATGCACATCCATGAGCCGCACAAGGTTTGGCCGCATTGCGTGGAGCCGCAAGGCCGTTACAAGGATCATGGCAAGATCTTCTTCATGGGCTTTGCGAAGGAAGCGAAGACGGAATCGAAATTCGACGAAGAGGCTTTGAAAAAGGCGATCAAGCCAAGTCACGAGTGGAACACGACCGAAGTGACCGCCAACGCCGACGGCTCGATCGAAGTCCGCGTGAACGGGACATTGGTGGCGACCGGAAAAAGCCCGCTGACGGAAGGCCCCATCGGCTTCCAATCCGAAGCCGCCCGTGTGCACTTCAAGGACATCAAGATCAAGGAACGGAAGTAGCGACAAGTCAGAGCCCGAGCGCCAGCCAGCGAGGGTTCGCTTGGTCCCAATGGGATGCTGCGAACCCCTCGCTGGCTTGGCGCTCGGGCTCTGACCTGCTCCGCTTACTTCTTCTTCGCCTGCGGCGGTTCGTCGCCGATGTCCTTCCGCATCACGTCGGCCAATTCCTGCAGTCGGCGGACGACTTGCGGATTCTGCTCGGCGACGTTCGTCGTTTCGCTTTCGTCCTTCCGAAGGTCGAACAACTCCGGTCCTGCTTGCACGTTTCTCATCGCACCTGGTTTGCCGTCCTTTCCCGATTCGTTCGCCAACGAGACGTAGCTGCGCGGGAAGTACAGCTTCCATAGCCCCGAGCGGACGGCTTGCAGGTGTTTTCCCCAGTAAAAACAAAACGCGTCATGCGGCGACTTCGCCTTGGGATCGCCCAGCAGCAGCGGCGAGATGTCCATGCCGTCGAGCTTGTGTGCGGGAAGCGAACCGCCCGTCAGCTTTGCGATGGTCGGCAACAGATCGATCGTCATCGCGGGTTCCGGGCAGACGGCGTCGGCGGGGATTTTGCCTGGCCAGCGTGCGACGAACGGCACGCGGACGCCGCCTTCCCAGGTCGTGCCTTTCCCTTCGCGCAGTCGGCCCGCGCTGCCGCCGTGATTGCCGTAGGAAAGCCAGGGGCCGTTGTCCGAGAGGAAGATCACCAGCGTGTCGTCGTCGATGCCGCACTCCTTCAGAGCCGCCAAGATTTGGCCGACCGAATCGTCGAGTTCCATCACGACGTCGGCATAAAGTCCCTGTCCAGACTTTCCCTTAAATCGCTCGGAGCCGAACAAGGGCACGTGCGGCATCGTGTGCGGCAGATACAGAAAGAAAGGCCGCTCCTTGTTGCGGCGGATGAAATCGACCGCTTTCGCCGTGTATTGGGCCGTCAGCTTCGATTGATCCGGATTCTCCGCAATGACCTTCGTGCCCTCGATCAGCGGCAGCGGCGGAAACTTGGAACTCGGGTGCTTGGGCCACATGTCGTTCGAGTACGGCAGGCCGAAATACTCGTCGAAGCCGTGCTTGCCCGGCAGATGCTCGGCGAGATGGCCGAGGTGCCATTTGCCGAAGATCGCCGTGGCGTAGCGAAGCAGCTTGAGCATGTCGGCAATCGTTTGCTCATTGGGCCCGAGGCCATGCTTGGCGTTGTGATTGAGTGCGCCATAGATGCCGACGCGATTCGGGTAGCGGCCCGTGAGCAGCGCCGCCCGCGATGCGGAACAGACGGCCTGAGCGACATAGAAATTCGTGAAGCGAATCCCTTCCTTCGCCATGCGATCGATGTTCGGCGTCGGAATTTTGCCGCCGAAGCAGCCGACATCGCCATAGCCAAGGTCGTCGAGAAAAATGACGACGACGTTCGGCGGCTTCTTCGGCGCCTGGGCAAATGCAGGGGAAACAGCGACAAACGTCGCGCACGCGGCAATCAGCAAGCGGACCATGCGGCGACTCCAGAAGGGGAACCGCGACTTTCCCCGAACCGAGGGCGACTGTCAAGGCGAGCGGCAGGAGCTAGTCTACCTCCCTCTCCCTCCGGGAGAGGGTTGGGGTCAGGGTGCCTTTCTCGCGCAACGCCATGTCGCATGCCTTCACCCCGGCCCCCTCACAGGTGTAGGTTTCTTGGTGGAGGCAGTGAAGCTTCCCCTCTCCCCCGCACGGATCAAGTTGGCCCATGCAATCGAGTCACCGCGGGGGAGAGGGTGCCCGAAGG
>JAIEPT010000259.1 GCA_019748295.1 Gemmataceae bacterium
TGGATCAATCCTCGAAGCCAGCAACTTGGCCCGAAGATGTAGGCGCTGTTGCTCGGTTGATTCCTTCCCGTCTTCGAAGCGAACGGCGACAGCAAGCAACGATTGCGACCATCGGAACCGACAGCCAGGTCGAAGAGGCGCAACCCTCCCAGCGTGTGCCGAAGTTCACGGAGCGGTGCGACGGCTTCGTAGCTCTTCGCCATGTCGCGAAAGGTGTCATCCTTCAAGTCGAGCGCCCCCGATTCCAGACGGGGCCAGGGAATGCCTCTCGAAGCGAGCCAGCGGGCGAACCGATCGGCCTTGAACGTCGGCCCGTCGTAGATGCCGAAGTCTCGGTCGACGGCTTCGATCAACTCGGCCTTGACCGTTTCCCAGTGCGTTCGCAGACGCGCCAGGGTGTCGGTATCAATCGGTGTGCCGGCCCATTCCATGCGGGCCGCGCCGGCCATGTACCGGCCTCGGAGAAGAGCGCGCGGTAGGTCGATTCGGTCGATCATCTTGGGCAGTAGTTTCGCCAGGGCGTCAACATCGGTTTGGCAGTAGTCGAGCAAGGCGACGCGCTCGGCCTCGGTGTACGGGCCCCCTCGCATCGCCAGCGCTCGCATCTCCTCTTTCTCGGCCCCATCGATCGAGTCGAGCCCGAAGTAGGTGAGCGCCCCCAGCAAGCCAGCGCCGGCCGGAAGCGTTCGTCCGTTGGTCAGGCATCGAAACTCGACGAACAGGTCGAGCACGCGGGCGGGCATCGGCCAGCCGAGCGCGAGAAAGCATCCCAGCTCGGCCGACGCGTAGTACGCGACGAACAGCACGTCCGGCCCGCTGCCGAACGGTGGACGGTCCATCGCTTCCAATTCCTCGGCAAAGAGACGAACGACCCGGCCCGTCCGCAGTTCGCGGGCGACCATGCAAACAGGCGCGGGGCGTTCTCCCGTACCGACTTGGAACTCGAAGTCGACGCCCCAGACTTCGCGGAAGGTGTCGAGCGTCTTCACGCGTCGACATCCTTCGGGCGGTACGCGTGCGATGAATCCCGATACGGGCCGAGCCAATAGACTCGGGCCGGCGGTTTCGACTCACGCTTGACCTTGGGAACGACAGGCGAAGGCGTCAGGCGTATCGCCGGCTCGCCGAACATGAGAAGTTGATACTCGACGGCCTGCGTCTTGGGGTACATCGGTTATGCCTCCCCGCGAAGGCGCTTCAAAACCGGATGATCGACGGAATCGATCAATCGATCTCGAAACGCAATTCTAATCAGCTCGCCAAACGTCTTCGCCGGCCAGGTAGGCTCGGCCAGCTCGGCTCGGGTGACGGTCGGTTCGTACGCTCCGAGCGATCGATTGGAGACGATGCGGACCCAACGTTCCGTTGCCAGCCGAACCGCTTCACGTGCGGATTGATGCCAGGGATTATCTTTCCCATCCAACCCCGGCAACGGGATCGGCCAGAGGAAGACATTGTTCGCGCGGTCGATGCAAGTATGAAGCGTGACCGCTCGCAACGTCGGCTCGGTCCCGAGCAAGCCTCGCAGTTCGCCAGAAAGAAGGAACGTCTCGGAATCCTCTTTCAACTCGCAGACGATCGTGTCGAGCCGATACGCTTCGTCGGGGTGGACGCGAAACCAGTTTTCTTTCGACGGCTTCCGCACGGGAACCGTTGAGAGAACTTTCTCGCCGCCAACCATCCCGCCGAAGTCTTGCGACAATCGGAGCGAAGCAGGGTCGAAGGGGTCGGGCGCTTTCGTCGGCGCATCGGCTGGGCGCTCTTTATCGTTCGGAACTAACATGGCGTGTTTACCTCCATCGCCTTGGATTGAACTCGATGAAAAGCAGGGAAAAGGCGATGGAAGCCGACAGGCGAGACGCTAGGATAGGATTGCTGTAATTATCCGATCCACGCGACCCGGCCGGCTTCCACCGCGCCGGGTTTGCTATTAGACGCCCATCTTTTCCAGCTCGCGGGCGGCCCGTTCACTGGCTCGGCTTCGTTGGGCATGCGTTCGGCCAGCGGGTGCCGGCTCGACGGGTGTTTGCGACTTGCTCGACAATCGGTCGAAGAATCGCTGCAGCGCCTCGGCCGACGTGCAACGGGTGCCGCCGATGGCAATGGATTCGAGGACAACGCCCCGGCATCCGCTCACGGTCCATCGATAAAGACAAGAGACATGCGGCCGCTTCCCGCCTCGCCGGATCGGCAAGCGTTTCGTGGCCTCGGTGAGAGAGATTACGTTCTCTCGGGTCGAATCGATCATGGGTGCATTCCCTCACGCCGATGCGAACCATTTCGCCCGGCAAGGGAATGATGGGGTAAAGGGGTGCGCGTGTCGTCAGCGTGTGCGCGGCGTGTGCGCGGCGTTGCCTTTCACCTCGTCCAGAGACCAGGCGATATGTTTACCGTCGCCCCAGGCTTTAATGATCAAAGGGCAGCGTTCCCGCTGCAAATCCTCTTTCAGGTGTCTGCGAACATCCCTAAATTGTCCGGGGTCCAGAGGGTCGGGAATCTTCGGCGGCCAGCCCAGCTCTTGGAACGATTGAAGAAGTGTACGCTTTGCTTTCGCCCCGGCAGTGAAGAGTTTGAATGGC
>JAIEPT010000268.1 GCA_019748295.1 Gemmataceae bacterium
CCTCGCGGCAGGCGGCGAGCACGATGTCGGCCTCGTCCGCGGCCTTCGAGCCGGCGGCGATGCGGGCGCGGACGGCGGCCATCGCCGTGGCGACGGCGTTCGCCCCGACGAGATCGGCCTCGTACTTCGCAACGTCGGCGATGCGGTCGGCGAAGGGCAGCTTGGTACCGGATCCGAACCGGAATAGGCCGGCGAGGCGGCGAAGCATGCGGTGACTCCAGAGAGGCGTGCGTCGGTTCGAAGGAACCAGATGCGGCGAGTAAGGAACGAAAAGCCCGCCGGATCAAGCTCGGGATCGCCGTTGAACCTTTCGGGCGCCGGAGCGATCATCCGCGGCAACGGAAGGAAACGTCGGTCATGGACGATCACGAATCGGGAAGAGAGAACGCGGCGCTGGTCGCCGGACTGCTGATCCTGCCCAAGCAGCAGCGGTTTCAGGAACTCGCGAAAGCGTTCGCATCGGCGCATGGTCATGCCCCGACGGATACCGGGCGGATCGTGGCCGATGGACGGGTCGTCGCGCACGGCTGGAGCGGCTACGCGCGTCGGTACCGTCCCGAAATCCTCGACTGGATCGTCGCGGAGGTGTCGCCCTATGCCGGCTTCGACGCGCTTCTCGGCGCGGAAGGCGGCTACTATCCGACGATGCGCATCGACGTCGACTGGCGCATGCTTCCCCTTGCCGACGCCTACGATGCCGGGCAGGAGGACCGAGCCGACAGGCGCCGCGCCTTCCGCAGCATGCCCGGTCAGGACGCGCTCGCGGAGCCCGAGGAGGTCCTTCCGGCCCCGCGCGTCTGACGACGCGGTCGCGGTTCGAACCCCGCCGCGGATCGACGAAGGGGCGGGGTTGACGGCCATTCCTTCGCGGGTTAGCTCGGACTGGTCGAAGGCACGACGCCTTCGCCGAGGCAGCCATGATCGCCATCCGCTCACGATCGCAACGTCAATCGTCGGGATCCTCGATCCCCGACGGGAGTGCGCGCGCGGTCTGACGGTAGTCGTCGGTCGGCAAGGCGAGCCCCGCGGGAGCGATCCAGGCGGGGTTTTTCTTTGGTCGAAGGAGGCGAATGGTCGTCGAATACAGGTTCGGAGAGGTGGCAGAGTTGGTCGATCGCGTTGCACTCGAAATGCAAAGTACCTGTTAAAGGGTACCGTGGGTTCGAATCCCACCCTCTCCGCCAGTATTCGACATGCTTTCAGTTGTTGGGGGATAGTTTAACGGTAGAACGGTGGACTCTGACTCCTCTGGTTCAGGTTCGAATCCTGGTCCCCCAGCCACCTGAATTTGAATATGAATCACTCTTAGCTGTGATATAGACTCAACAAGATGACGGTCGCTCCGTAGATACGAAGCGACCGCTGCAGACTATTTGATGACGTCCATTGTGTCGATAGCGACGGCAACGGCGTCCGTTTAGGATCCGAACAGGATCTTCATCGACGTCGGGGAGATCGTCTCGAGGTCGACGGCGTCGGCCGAGAAGTTCCTGTCGCCTTTGATCGTGGATCCGAAGGCCGTGCACATCATCGGCTTCTCGCCGTTCTTGACCTGGTTCACGTAGGCCGTGTTGTCCCCGTAGCAGATCGCGAACGCGATGCTTCTGGCCTGATCGGCGGGGATCCAGTCCCTCAGCGAATTGACGAGCTTCGCGTCGGGGTTCGAGATCCTGACCCAGACCTCGTTGAGATATTGGTTCCGAGCCGTCGGGATCGGATGGTTCGCACGCTTCTCCAGCAGAGCGTCGACGCCGCACTTCCAGAACTCGAAGAACCGGATGGCCTTCCCGGATACGAAGTGCTTGGAGCCGTCCGGCAGTTCGACCCCGGCCACGCCGGGCCCCTGCTGCTCGGGCTTGTAGAAGACGATCTTCACGGGCTGGCCGTATTCCAGCCGCTTCGGCACGATCGTGTATTTGGCGGGGCCGGTCTGTTCGAAGGTGTCGATCGTCGTCCACTGACGGGGATCGTTCTCGAACATCCTGTGACGCGGCTCGTACAGCCATGCCTGTCTTCCGACCCATTCGGCGGACGGCACCAGGGAGGAATCCACGCCCTTGCATTCGCCGGCGGCGGCCGACGCACCGGTCGAGCCGGCGACCATGACGATACCTGCGACCACCGCCGCCTTCACGACCTTGCCGAACATGGAGATTCCTCTGCGCCTGGGCGCCAATGCAGGGATCCTAGGTCGACGTAGGTCGCATCCGCCTTACCGGGATTCGGACAATTCGATCGATCGAGGGTGCGCGGGCCGCCATCGCCCCGAAAGGCGAACGAACCGTTGCCGAACCGATCGTTCACCATGCCCGGGTTCGTCCGGTTGACGATGGCCCCGGGGGCGTCCATTCCTTCGTCCGCGTCCGGACAGGTGGCCGAGTGGCTGAAGGCGCACGCTTGGAAAGCGTGTAGACCGGAAACGGTCTCCAGAGTTCGAATCTCTGTCTGTCCGCCACAACGCTTCATCCGACGATGGCAGGGTCCGTGATCAGGCACTTTGTTTCGGCAGGTCTTCTCACACTCTCCGTCCAGAGCGCCTCGGCGTACGGACCCTCCACCCGCATGGAGCGCGACGGGTTCGCGATCGACGTCGCCTCGAACGGGGGCAACTGCACCGGCTGCGAATGGC
>JAIEPT010000360.1 GCA_019748295.1 Gemmataceae bacterium
AAGCATGGCACACGCCACACCATGAAACTCAATCAATGATTCTTCAACGCTTTCGGTCGAAGATGCAATAATCTTGCTGGAGGGAGAGGGCCGGGGTGAGGGCGTGCGACGTGGCGCTGCGCGAGAAACGGCACCCTCACCCCAAGGCTCTCCCGGAGGGAGAGGCAGGTAGACGATCTCCTGCCGCTCGCCTTAACCCATTTCCACCAGGGCGCAATCTTGCATCTGGACGGTAAGTTCTTATAAACCAATGGCTCGGCAATCTGGGATGCAGTATCCTACCCAGAGGGCAGAGGGAGCCGAATCCGAATGATCCGCATTCTTTCCATCGCGCAGCATTCCACTTCGCCGCCGATCGCGGACGTGACCTACCAAGATGCCCCTTTCGCGTTCGAGTACCTGGCCGAGAAGTGCGGCCAAAAAGGCTGGCTGATCGAGAGGCTGCAATCAGAGAACGGCGCCGTGACGATTCGCATCGACGGCGCCACGGCGGATGAGTTGGCCGGCATCTTCGAGCGAGATGCGGCCAACTTCATCGTCGAGCGATCAGCGTGACCGCCTTGCGGCTTGGTTTACGTCACGAAACATTCGCACTCAGCATCGGCAGTAGGCCGGTGCGTTCCGCTTTGTCCACCATGCGCCAGCGGACGAGGTCGGCGATCGTCTTGGTGCCGAACTTCCGCATGATGTTGGCCCGGTGGATATCGAGCGTCTTCGTCGAGATGCCGAGCTGGGCGGCGATCGTGCGGTTCTTCACGCCGGCCACCATGAGATCGACCACTTGGACTTCACGGCGCGTCAGCGAAGCTACTTTCGGCGCGACCATCTGGCGTTCCGACTGGAACTTCTTCCAATAGTCCCACTTCGCCAGCCCGGCCTTCACGCGCTCGATCAGCGTTTGATCGCGGAACGGCTTCTGCAATACGTCCGCGGCGCCGGCCTTCATCGCCGTCACCGTGAGCGGCACATCGGCGTGGCCGGTCAGCAAAATCACCGGGATGTAGATGTTTTGCGTGCGGATTTTTTCCAGCAGTTCCGTTCCGGTCATTCCCGGCAAGCGGACGTCGAGGAGGATGCAGCCGATGTTCTTTTCGGCAAGGCCTTCGAGAAACTCTTCCGCGCTGCCGAATCCGACGAAGGGAATTCCTTCGGATTTCATCAGCAGTTTGAGGGCTGCGCGAAGGTCGGCGTCGTCGTCGACGACGCACAGGGCAGGCTTGTTCGTACTCATGGTTCCAGTGGCGCCTTTGGTAAAGTGAAAAAGAACGTGCAACCGTGCTGAGGGTTCGGGCGGACCCAGAGCGCACCGCCCAGGGTCTGTACGAGCGTGCGGGATAGGGACAACCCAAGGCCCATGCCGCTTGGCTTCGTGGTTTGGAACGGCTCGAATAGCCGATCGATCATGGCGATCGAAACGCCGCGGCCCAAGTCGGAGATGGCCGCTTCCACATGGTCGTTGGCCGCGTAAGCGCGAAGCGTCAGCTTTTGGCGAGAGGCAGCCAGGCCCCGCATCGCCTCGAGGGAATTTCGGATCAGATTCGTCGCCACCTGCACGACCGCGCCGGCGTTGACCCAGACAGGACGCAACGAGTCCTCAACTTCCCATAAGATTTCCACCTTCTGCGCCGTCAATTCCGGCTGCAGCAGTTCGACCGCTTCGCGGAGCAACGTGCCCGCGTCTTCGCTTGTCCGCGGCAGCGCGTGCCCCATGGCCCAATCGCGCATTCGCGTTACGGTTTCGGCGGCTCGCTCCGCCGCTCGCATCGCGCCTTCGATGGCTTGCCCAGCGTCGCGAGCGTTCGCATGCTTCCCCTTCGTCAGCCGGCGATACGCCTGCAAATGCGTGACTGCCGCGGTCAAGGGCTGCGACACTTCGTGAGCGATCATCGCCCCCGTCGCCACATCGCTTGCCGAGGGCGCCGGCTGGCGAACCAGGACGACGCGGACCGCTCGGCTCCGGATCCCCTCCGCGGGGAGCAACAGGCCTTCGAGCGCCGTGACGGAGTTTCCGGCCGTCTCCTGTTCCGCATGCCATCGAACCGGCGCATCTCGCACGCCCTCCCGCAAGGCTTTCGCAACCGTCTTCTTGCTCGTCGACGTCAGCCTCAGGAGGTCGACCAGTCGGATGCCTTCGATTTTCTGCGTCCCCAAGTGGGCTTGAGCCGACGACGAAGCCCAGACGACCTTTCCGTTTTCATCGATGCCGTAAAGCCAATCGGAGCCGAACTGCCGCCACCAGTTCCACCCAAGGAAATCCGTATCGCCCGGCTCAGCTGGGGCGGAGACGCCGGCGCGGCGGCGACTCGTCGGCTTTCGTTCTCGTTGCGATTCCGACATGCTGATGCGAGAACCTCACTGCGGATAACATCGTGCTACCCGAGGCGCTCCGACAACACCATGCGGACATATCTATGCGCGCAACGATCGTCGCAAGCTACCTTTTTTCGTGTCCACCGTTATTTTTTTGCGTACTTCTCGTGAAGAACGCAAATTTCGCTTGTCGCAAGCAAGGGAAGAGCCTCGCATCGAAAATGATTTCGAGCGCAAAACGAACATTCTGCCTTCATCGCGCTTCGGGTAGCGGACCAAAAGGAGCGCGAGAGGGCGGGCCGTAGGGCCAGCCGCAACCAAGAGCGTCGCAACCGTGCAGACATTATGTCCCGGCCTACGCG
>JAIEPT010000304.1 GCA_019748295.1 Gemmataceae bacterium
CGCGGCGGCAAACCTGGGTTTGGTTGGTCACCGGCGTCCCGTGCGTCTGGATGTACGCGATGAGCAGTTGGGCCCTGTATCTAATGACCTGGCCGAAGTTCAAGGACCCGACGACCGGCGGCTTCGTCGTGCCGCAGGACCCGGTGCCGTGGATCGGCGTCGTGCTGCTCACGCTCGCGGCCCTGATGCTGGTCGAAGCGGTAATCGCCCTCGCCGGCGACAAACGCAAGCCGTCGAGTCCGCTGCCGATCGGCGCCGTGCCCGCCGCGGGGTCGTAAGCGATCGCATTGAGTGAAGTACTAGCTCTTTGGGATGTGTTCCATGAACTCGCCGACGCTAACGGCCGATGCCGAAGGCGTCTGGTTTGATGACGGGCCTAATCGGCGACTTGGCATCGCGTGGGGTGATATCTGCCGCATTAGCGGCTACAAGCTGGACGCCAAGGTCCGTGTGCTCATTGTAGTAGCGCTCGACCGTGACAACGGTGAGTTTTTCGAGTTGATGGACGACTGGTCGGGTTTCGAGGACGTGACAAGGATAATTTCGGATCACGTTCCCGAAATCGATTCCGCCTGGATCGATCGAATTCGATCGCTTGATGTGGAACATCCCGGCGTCGTGGTTTGGCAAAGGGCGTAATAATTCAAATCGTTGTCGGTTCACTTCTCGCCGGCAACCCGAGCATCGCACCAACTCATCTCGACGTTTCTCGCCCCGCGGACGTATGCTGCTCGCAGCACGATCTGCGACTGGACGTGCCGCGTAGAATACTCTGGCGGTGCAAACGGATGCGGTCACACAGACCCCTCACCCCCTGCCCCTCTCCCCGTGCCGGGGCGAGGGGAGCCAAACCAATCTGGTTTTGGGGCGAGGGCTGATAACGGAGGTGCCTTGTGGCGAATGCTTGGACCGGTCGGCAACTCATCGACGGCCGTTGGCAGAGCGGCGGGGAGATGCTTGAGAATCGCAACCCGGCGAAGTTCGCCGAGGTGATCGGCACATTCCCTCGCGGCACGGCCGACGATGCGAACAAAGCGGTCAGCGCCGCGAGAAAAGCGTTTCCCGGTTGGCGACGGACGAGCCGCATCAAGCGGGGCGAACTGTTCATCAAGCTGGCGGAACTGATTCGCCGCGACGTCGACAAGCTGGCGACGACCCTCTCGCGCGAAAGCGGAAAAATCTTCGACGAAGCGCGGGCCGAGGTGATCGAAGGCCTGCACATGGTCGAGTACGTCTGCGGCACGTCGCGGCAACCGACCGGCGATTGCGTCGATAGCGAGATCGCGGGCAAGGATTTGTACGTCCGTCGCAAACCGCGGGGCGTCGTCGCCGTGATTACGCCGTGGAATTTTCCGTTTGCGGTCCCGCTCTGGATGCTCGGCCCGAGCCTCTTGGAAGGGAACACCTGCGTTTTCAAGCCGTCCGACGAGACGCCGGAGATCGGCCAGCAGTTGACGGAGTTGTTCGTCGAAGCCGGGTTCCCGCCGGGCGTCATCAACCTGGTCCACGGTCTGGGCGAAGAAATCGGCGACGCGCTGGCTCGGCACGATGAGGTCGACGTCGTCTGCTTCACCGGCAGTTTTGAAGTCGGCTCGCACATTCGCCGCCTCGCCGCCGCGAGTGACCACAAAACCTGCGCCTGCGAGATGGGTTCGAAGGCGGCGGTGATCGTCTGCGAAGACGCCCGGCTCGATTTGGCCGTGAATGCCGCGCTGTTAAGCGCCTTCAAAACGACCGGCCAACGCTGCGTGTCGGCGGGTCGCGTTATCGTGCATCGCAAGCTGATCGAGAAATTCGAGCGAGACTTCGTCGACCGCGCGGCGTCGTTGACGTTTGCCGATCCGTTCACGAAGGGGGCCTTTGCCGGGCCGCTCATCAATCAGGCGTCGGTCGACAAGGTCCAGAAGTACAACGAGTTGGCGAAGCAGGAAAAGGCGAAGGTGCTACTCGAAGCGGGGCGGCTGACCGACGGCGGTCGCGACGGCGGCTATTTCATGGGCCCGTTCGTCTATCGCCAGGAGTACGGACCGAACGTTCGCACGATCCGCGAAGAAGTGTTCGGCCCGCACGTGGCGATCATCCCCTTCGATACGGACGAAGACGCCGTCAAGATTTATAACGATACGAAGTACGGCCTCTCGATGGCCGTGGTGACCGAGGATTATCGCCGCTGGCGGATGTTCCGCGACGAATGCGATTACGGCATGGGTTATGTCAACCTTCCGTGCATCGGGGCGGAAGTGCATCTGCCGTTCGGCGGAGTCAAGCGGAGCGGCAATGGCCAACCGTCGGCCTCCGCGCTGGTCGACAGCGTAACGCACAAGATTTCGTTCACCGTGAATCACGACCTCGAAATCAAAATGGCCCAAGGCATGACCGCGGGTGCCCAAGCCCAATAGTTTTCTACGCTCATCCCTGTAGGGAACGCCCTCCGTGGCGTTCCGTCGGGTGGGAGCAGAGTAGATAAATCTCTCGCCAAGACGCAGAGACGCAAAGAAGAAGGAAAGAGAAGAAGGAAAGCGACCATATTCATCTTTTCCTCTCCTCCGTCTTTGCGCCTTAGCGTCTTTGCGAGCGATCTTCTGGAAAACGACCGAGGAGGAAATCATGCATACCGCCTCGCAGCAAAAAGTTCCGCATCTCGTTTCCGGCTCGCTCCCCGGGCCGAACGCCGCCTCCTGGATCGCGCGGAACGATAAGGTGATTTCGCCGTCGTACACGCCGGCCTATCCGC
>JAIEPT010000047.1 GCA_019748295.1 Gemmataceae bacterium
GTAACGCCACGTCGCACGCCCTCACCCCCGGCCCCTCTCCCGGAGGGAGAGGGGAGAAATGCAGGCGCCGTTCGCCTAATCTGTCGTGCGCAGGGAACTCTTGAGTTCTTGCAAACGCGGATAGGCTTCCTTGGCCCCATAGGGGAATGCAGTCATACCTCGAAACGGCAAGGGTTCGATTGCTCCTCCGGTTGCCGTGAATAGCGAGCTGCCTTTGCAATATCCCCAAGACCGGAACACGTAACCACGGGTCCAACCCGCCGGCAACGCGGGGAGCTTCGTTGCATCGAAATCGACAAGAACTTCGCTGCCGGGCCCAAAGATGACGAAGAGATCGTCGAATTCGCTGAGCAATCCCTTCACGTCGCCGGAGCGGGTCAATCGGCCTTTGAGCCTTGTGACGGGGACCGGCGCTGCGGGTCCGTCGGAAAAGATCGTCGGCTGTTTTCCATCGGGGGACCATTCCGTGCAGCCGCCACCGGCACGAAGCTCCGCTTGCGAAGGCGCCATCACCGTCACGCGGAAGCCTTCGGTCTTGGCGCTGCCGGGCCGCTCCATGTCTTTCGCGGGGATGCTCGCTTCGCCGACTGCGAGATAGATTTCGTCCCAAAAAACCTGCATGTTCGTCCGCAGGCGGAACGGGCCGGACCCGCGGCGTTTTCCGGTCAGCTCGACCAGGGTCATGCGGGGACGGCCGGCGGGGAAGCCGACTTCGACATCGACTTTCTTCCATTCGCCATCGACTCGTTCTTCGAGAATCGGCTCCGTCAGCGGTACGCCGGCCTGAGTCGCGGCCCAGATCGCCTCCGGATAGGCGTAGTCGGTCCATCCGTAGATGCAGAGGAACAGCCGCTCGGCGGACTTGATTCCCTGGAGCGTCTCTCCGAAATCGAGATCGACATGGTGGTCCTCGGCATACCCAAGCCAAGACTGGCGTTTGAAGCCGTCGAAATAGGTCCGGTCGCGGCGCGACAATTCCGGAAGGACGTTGGCGCCTCGATGGTCCGTCGCTCGCACCGGGCGGATGAGTCGGCGGAACGCATGCAAATCCTGGCTCGGTAAAGCTTCGGAGAATCGTTCGTCGGGATAGACATGCATGTCGGCCGGATGATCGACCGCGACGAGCCGCACCTTGTCGAGGTAGGTGACTTCGTCCATTGGTTCAGTCAGCTTCAGCTTGAGTTTGCCGTTCCGCGGCTGCAACTGATGCGATTCGATCTTCACGGACTCCTCGGGCCGAGGCTGACGGCAGGAGCCGTCCGGCAGATACTCGCCGAGAGTGCCCGCGCCGAGAAAATCGGCGACGAAGCCGTATTTTTCGCCATCCCATGCGAAAAGCAGCGGGCAGGAATCGGGCGTGCGATCGGTCTGCGAAATGCGGTTCGTCTGGTTGCCGGGCACGCTCAACTCCGCCTGCCAGGTTCCGTCCGGCCAACGCAGGCGAAGCACGTCCGCGAGCTTTCGCTTGCCGATGCCGATCAACGCCGGCTGGCTTGATTGCCCCAGTCCGGCGGACGCCGTCGACCGCTCCATGCTGGACGTCAAGGTTTCCGCGTGAACCGTCAAGCGGGAACCAAAGGCGTCGGCATTGCAGCGAAGTTTTTCCTTTTTTTCCCGACGGCCGTTGAGACTGATCGAGACGCCGTGGTTCCCGTTTCCCGCATTGCGAAGAATCGCGAGGCCTGAAGTCTTTGACCAGACCGCTACGTCCGGACGAAAATCGCCATCCGCATCCAAGCTGGCGATCGCGTGGACGCCTTTGACCTGCCCTGCCAGGGGAGCAAACAGGCTTGGAGTAGCCAGGAGCGAGCCTTGCTTGTTGTGCAGAAAGATGGCTTCTCCGCTGGGCGATACGCCGAGGATGTCCGTCCAACCGTCCAGATCCACATCCAATGCGATCGCCTGCATGAGCGGGGGACTGTTGGTCGCTCCGGCTTCGAATGCGGTTTCCTGACCGAGACCATTCGACTTGATGAGAACGGGAGGCCGATCGTTGCCGACGAAGAAGAGATCGGAGCGTTCGCGATTGTCGCTGTCGAGGACGAGGGCGCCGTTCCATGACGCATTCGGAATCAGTTTCTCGGGGAGCATTTGGGAGCGGAAGCGAAGCAGGCGTTCGTTGGTCCGATGCTTCGGTGCGGCGCCTTCTTGAACGACGATCAAATCAGGGGAGCGATCCCCATTGAAGTCGCCGACCGCGATATGGAGGGCGGGACCATCCGTGCTTACAAGTTCCTTGGGTTGCTCGGTTCGACGGAACTCGGCGCTCAGCCGTTGGATAGCGCCGACGGGGCCGGCAGCGGACTTTCCGACATTCAGGTAGACGCCCAACCCAAGCGGCTCCGTCTTCTTGCCGGAAAGGCGCTTGAGGGCGGAGGCTTCGTTCGTCGCATACCTCGCCACCACGAGATCGAGGTCGCCGTCGGAATCGAGATCGACCCAGGCGGCGCCCAGGCAAACGTCGGTGTTTTCGCCAAGCCCCGCCGCCTGAGTGACGTCGTCGAAGCCGAGGGCATCGCCCTCTTTGCCGCGATTGCGGAGGAGGCGAACGCCTTTCGTCGTCGTCAGCAGCAAGTCGGGGAAGCCGTCGTTGTCGAAATCGCCCACACAGCATCCGAGGCATGGGGGCGCTGAGGCGAGTCCCATTTTGGAGGCGACGTCCGCAAACTTGCCGTCGCCAAGATTGCGCAGAAGGAGATTGCGAAGCGTCCCCTTCTCGACCACGGCGCCCGCGAGAAA
>JAIEPT010000321.1 GCA_019748295.1 Gemmataceae bacterium
GCAACTCCCTTCTCTACCAAATCTTGAACCATCGCGCTATTCGAATTTCCGTCGAAACGATGAAATATCCGGGCTAGCCGTCCCTGCGGGTTAGGCCTTATCGCTTTGGTATCGACCGATGTCTTCCTCTCCTCAAGTCAGGATTTTCGTTTCGTCGCCTGGGGACGTCGGCCCCGAACGGCTGATCGTGGCTCGAGTGCTTCAACGCCTTCAAGGCGAGTTTTTTTCCCGGCTTCGCCTTGAACCGATCTTTTGGGAACACGAGCCGGTTCGGGCCACGGCCGATTATCAATCGCAGTTTCCATTGGCTTCTTCATGCGACATTGTCGTCTGCATCCTTTGGTCGAGATTGGGAACCCGGCTCCCCGATAAGTTCGCCAAGCCGGACGGCTCTCCTTACGCGTCGGGCACGGAGTTCGAGTTCGAAGACGCCGCCAACGCCCATCGGAAGCGAGGCCTGCCTGATCTGCTCGTCTATCGCAAGACTGCGGCGCCGCTCGCGGACCTCTCCGACGAAGGCAAACTCCGCCAGCAGCTGAATCAAAAGAAATCTTTAGATTCATTCCTTGAACGATGGTTTGGCTCCCCCGACCAGGGTTTCTCCGCGGGATTCTCGACTTTCGCCGGCGCTGCCGATTTCGAGCGTCAGGTCGAAACGCATCTCCGCAAACTCTTGGAAAAGCGACTCCCGCCCGGCGTCGCCCCTGCGGAAGATTTGGTCGCGACAGCGTGGCACCAAGGTTCGCCATTCCGCGGCTTACAGCCTTTCGGCCCCGAGCATGCCTCGATTTTCTTCGGCCGCACCCAGGCGATTGCGGCAGTGCGCGAGACGCTCGTTCGCCAAGCGTCCAAAGGCAGAGCCTTCGTCTTGGTGCTCGGCGCCAGCGGCTCGGGAAAATCGTCGCTGCTTCGCGCCGGCGTGTTGCCCACGCTGACGACCCCAGGCGTCGTCGAAGGGGTCGGACTTTGGCGATACGCCATCTTCCGCCCCGGAGACGCTTCGACCAACCCCTGCGAGGCCCTCGCGGCCGCGCTGCGCAACCCTGCTGCTTTGCCCGAGTTGGGGGAGCAGGGATATGAGGAGGACCAGCTGCTGCGGCTGATGCGCGAGGCGCCGCAGATGCTCGATCAGCCGGTGCAGGCCGCGCTCCGGCTCGCGGCAAGCCGCAATGCCGAGGTCGAGAAACTCACCGCGCCTCCCCTCGCGCGACTCCTCATCGTGGCGGATCAATTCGAACAGTTGTTCACCATCCCGCAATTCCGCTCGGAAGATCGCGTTCAGTTCGTTCGCGCCCTGAGCGCTCTTGCGAAGTCCGGGAGCGTCTGGATTGCCGCCGCGATGCGCAGCGATTTCTACCACGGCTGTGCCGATATCCCCGATCTCTTGCCGCTGAAAGACGACGGCGGACAGATCGACCTTCTGCCTCCGTCCCTCGAAGAATTGCGGCAGTTGATCGTTCTCCCCGCACGCGCTGCCGGACTCCTCTTCGAACACCCCGATCATGGCGAACGCCTTGATGCGACGCTGCAAGAAGCGGCGGCGCGCCATCCTGGTTCGTTGCCGTTGCTCAAGTTCACTCTCGAGGAACTCTATCGCAGCGCCCTGCGAAAAGGGACCAATATCCTCGCGCTGACCGACTATCGCGAGTTGGGAGGGCTCGAAGGTTCGCTGGCGAGACGCGCGGAAGACGCGGTGACGCGCTTGCCCGAAGCCACTCTCGCCGCATTCGCCCAGGTAATGCCGACCCTGGTGGCGGTTTCTGCCTCCGAGGGAAGAACTGCGGCAACTCCCGTGCGTTTGGATCATTTCGCCAAGGATTCCGCGGCACGTGCCCTCATCGACGCCCTGGTGGACCATCGCCTGATGGTGACCGATGCCCTTCCGGACGGAACCCCGACAGGCCGCCTCGCGCACGACGCCCTCCTGACCCACTGGCCTCGCCTTCGGCAATGGGTGGCAGACAACGACGAACTTTTGCGCACGCTCGGCCGAGTGACCGGCGCCCACCAGCGCTGGCAGGACGCCCAGCGCAACCTTGACTACCTCCTCTCCGAAGGCCGACCGCTCGCGGAGGCGGAGGACCTGCTGCTGAAACATGCGGAGAGCATTGATCCAGCCGTGGCGACGTGCGTGCGTACGTCGGCGGATCACGTTCGGAGACGAAGACAGTCCCGCCGCCGCGTCATCGGGACCGCAGTGGGGACGTTTTTGGCTGTGGTTTCGGCTATCAGCGTTTACAGCTGGGCGGGGTGGATCGCTGCGGCGACGGAGTCGGCGAAAGCCACGACCGCCGAGGCGAAAGCGGAAAAGAACCTCGACCAAGCAATTCGGACTGCGGATGAATTGGTCACCAAAACGCTTCGAGAAATCAAGCCGCTCGCAGGTGCTCAGATTGAAACCGTTTCCAAATACCTCGTTGACGCAGTCACCGTGTTCGATGGCTTTCTTGAGAAAAAAAGAGATGATCCCGTCCTGGCAAGGAAAGCGGCCCTGCTCTCCGAAATTGCAGGCGTCTATCAAGCAATGGCCGATGTGGAACGGGCGGAAGATTACTGCCGGCGGGCGGATGAGATTTACCGCAAACTGATTCCAAGCGAACGGTCGTTTGAACTCAGAGCTGGAAACAATCGATTGCTGCTTTGCCTTATTCTTGGCGAACAACATCGTGTCGAAGAGGCACTCGATCTTGCGAAAGGCTGCCTTGCAATCGCGCAGGTGGCTGTCCATTCTGTGCGGCTGATTTTGGGAAAGTTGGCGCAGCTGGGGCGCGGGCGTTTGCATATGCTGTCGGCATG
>JAIEPT010000374.1 GCA_019748295.1 Gemmataceae bacterium
CGCTGCGCGTCGCGGCTAACCGGGTCCCCCTAAAATGGTGGTAGTCGCTTCCTTCTCGAGTGCATCATCATGTGCGGACGATTCACGCTCAGCGCCACCGTTGACGATCTGATGGCCGCGTTTCCGATGATCCGCTTCGCGAACATCGAAACCTCGCCGCGCGGCAACATTTGCCCCACGCAGCAAGTGCTCGCGGTTCGCCGGACGGAAACCGATGCGATCAGCGCATGCTGGTTTCGTTGGGGCCTCGTCCCCTTCTGGGCGAAGGATCTCAAGATCGGCGCATCGATGATCAACGCGAGGGCCGAGACCATCATTGAAAAGCCCGCGTTTCGCACCGCGTTCAAGAAACGCCGTTGCTTGGTGTTGGCCGACGGCTTCATCGAGTGGACCGGCGAAAAGAAAGCCCGCAAGCCCTGGAATATCGCGTTTGCGGATCGTCGACCGATGACGTTTGCGGGGCTTTGGGAGCGATGGGGCGAGGCGGAGAACGTCGTCGAAACATGCACCATCGTGACGACGACGGCCAACGATGCGATGAGCAAACTGCACGACCGAATGCCTGTCATCCTGACGGAACGCGACCACGAACGCTGGCTCGATTGCAGCCCCTGCGAGCCGGCGTTGCTGACCGAAATGCTGCAGCCCTATTCAGGGAGCGACTTGGCGCTTTCGCCGATCGAAACCGCGTTGCCGAAAGCGTGATCGAAGCGAAATCGGCGAGCAGCCGCTGTTAGGCGGCTGGTACAGCGACCTTGCAAGTCCCGTCACGCTCAGACATGTAGGACTGAATCATAGGTGAGTAGACAGAATGATTGGGGACAAAATGATGAAGGCAGCGAGAGATAGTGAAAAAGCAAGGCAGGATAATGAGGAGCAGGATAATCAAATCAGCACGACATTGACTTAGACGAAGCGCCATGACTTCAGGTCACTTGCTCTTATTATCCTGTTTTTCATTATCCTGCCTCACCTCTCTTTTCTGTCTTCATTATTTTGTCCCCCATCATTTTGTCTACTTTCCTCTGACTCTGCTTTACCTGTTTGAGCGTGACGAGACTCTTGCGCACGCTGTACCAGCCGCCTGACAGCGGCTGCTCGCCTGCTACTGCGGATACCCTGGGGCTCGCGGCGGCGGGAGGTATTCGGGCGTTCCCAGCGTGACATTGCTGGCCGGCGTCACAAAGTTCGGCCGTTGCCATTGCGGCTGTTCGCCTGACGTCGGCTGACCAATCACCGGCTGCTGCATGGCCATGGCGTTGGGGTTCCCGTGCCCATGATGCGGATTGGGGCCGGGGCCTTCGGGGCTGTTGAATCGTTGCCCCATCTGCTCCGGCGTGGGCGGCACGCCGCGGAAGACGGGGCTGGGATCGAGCGGCTGAACGGGCGGGACGGTCATGCGGACGATCGGCTTGCCCGTCGCGTCTCCATTGGGACGCACTGGCGATTCTTGCGTTGAAGCAACCTGGATCGGATTCGGATTCGCGCTGGGCCCCCGCCTGGTGTCGCGGAGCCATTTCATCCACGCTTCTTCAAGGTCTTCCACGTTGCGATGGCCGTAGAAGGAATTGACGGCCTGGTCCCAGCCATACTGCATGCCGTGGGCGACGAAGCCGAGGAAGGTCTTGCGATCGCTGCGTTTCACGAGGAAATCGCACATCGAGTAGCCCTGGGCATACAGGCACATCACTTCGCGCGGATACTCTTTCAAGGCAAGCAGACGGCGAAGGGGGATTTGCTGTCCCTTGTTGAGGATGCTGCGCGTCAGCTTGTCGTGGCGATCCCGCTCGACGTCGTCTTCGGAGAGCACCGAGCCGCCTTCGTCCGCCCAGCGGGGCACGGGGCAGCGGAAGTGATAGGCGAATACCGTATGGGTAATTTCATGGGGCAACACGCTCGCCATCAGGCGGTCGAGCGGCCCCTGGATCTCCATCTTCATGTCGAGAATTTGGCCCTGGCCGAACTGAAACGAGGTCGCCCCGCTGGGCGGATCCATCGTCACCTGGACGACGAGCGGGCAAGGCCGGCCCCATTGCGGCATCTCCTGCCCGAGCCATTGCATCGCCTTCTCGCGGCGATAATGTTCGGCCCATTGACCCATCTGCTGGGCGATTTGAGCGTTGGGCGCGGTGACGACGAAGTTGGTCGTTCGATACTGAGCGCCCATCGAGGCGAAGGCCAGGAGGACGACCAAAGGGGCGGAGCGGAAGTGCATGCCGAGGTGCCTCTCGCGAACCGACCCCGAGATTCCCTTCTCTTGAGTCGTTGGCTCTGCACCATTCTGAAAGCAACATCGTTGCCAAGCTAGACCAACTGGAGCAAAACCGTCTTCGAATCGGCCCTAATGTTCGCGATGCTCGGGAGTTGCGGGTTCGAAGGGTTAGGGCGAGAGTCCGGAAAGGCGAGCTTTGCCGATTGTAATTCTTGCAAGGGATCGAAGGTGGAAGGGTTGGAGTTGTAAGTAATGGCATCCGGAGGTGGCGAGCAGCCGCTGTTAGGCGGCTGGTACAGCATCCCCGGGAGTCTCGTGATCGCTAGGCATGGAAGACAGAATCATTATGTACGGAATCATTGACCGCCCGAACGGATTCGGAAGGGCAGAAAATTTGGACGAAATGATGCGAGCCCAGAACGGAAACGGTTTATCATCATTTTGTTCCCCCCATTATTTTGTCTACGTCTTTGATGATCCTGACTTCCCTGCCTGCGATCACGAGACTCCAGGGGATGCCGTACCAGCCGCCTAACAGCGGCTGCTCGCCGCCGCGAAATACCGTGGTATGTCGGCTGGTTCAGAGAAAAATCGTTTTCCGCTCTTGCGGTGAACGGAAAGCCAGTCCTACATCCTC
>JAIEPT010000253.1 GCA_019748295.1 Gemmataceae bacterium
GAAGCGATATCGGCGCGGACGGCGGGATCGGCGACTCCGCTTACCGATCGATCGTCGCTACCGTAGATGATCGAGCAGCCGAGCACGGAAGCGTCGAGTGCGAGCCTCCGTATGTCCCCCGAGGCGTAGGCCTCAATACCATCCAAGATGATCGGGAACGTCGGCCCGCCCTTCGGTAGGGCGACATCGGGCGGCGAGACGAACTCCCGAACAGATGCGGACAACCTGTGACGAAGCATCGAAAGGAATGCCGATCCGACTGCCTTCACGGCATGAGGGTTGTGGCTGCCGCGGTCCAGCATGACGACTAGGATCCTTCGGTTCGAGAGGACCTCATCAAGGTCGATCCGCGACGTAGAAGCATTCATGATTCCGGAGTCGGAAAGATCATGAAGCGATTTTCCCACCCACATTTGGATGTAGCCGTGGTACTCCAGCACATCTCTCGACTGTTGTGTGCCTCGCTCAGGATTGTATCCCGGTATCGCATCCAAATACAGCTGTAGACGCCCCTTGATTGCATCGGGAAGCTGATCGCCAAGGCTTTCCTGCGCGAGGGCAACGATTCTGTCGAGCGACAGCGCCTCGCGAAGGACGTCGACATCGAAGGGCTCGCCGGCCACGTCACGCAGCCAGACCCGTGCTTCGACTACGACGGTGGCCAACTCCGTAATCTTCGTCTTCCATTGATCGCCGACTTCGGCGTGCCAGTCGATCAGATCGAGAACCGTCTTCGCGATCTCGCTTCCCTTCGCCGCTTCGAAATAGTCGAAAGCGTTCTCCCGTCCGGGAAGCTTTTGCCAACCTGCGGTCACGAATATGACGTCGTCTTCGCGACCTAAGGAGGCGGCTGCCGCATGGATCCGGGCTGGGAGTCCGACGTCGAACACCGGGGAAATGTAGATGAGACCGGTACCATTCGCGATCATCTCCTCGGCGAGTGCGAGCAGATATTCGTGCCGCCCGAGACATGCCTTTTGCGAAACCAGCACGTGGTGCCGCATTTCGCCAGGGCTCATTTTGAGCGGAGCACCGTCGTCCTCGTAGCCGAGGGCGTAGACGCCCTCGCGCCGCTCTACATCCCTTTGAATGAATTCGTCGGCGAAAGGATCGGCCCTGGTTCTACGCCTCGCGAGAAGCAGAAGGGATGCGGCGAGGCCGCTCGCGGCGGCCGAGAACGGCGACACCAATGCTGAAAGCGCCAAGGCTGCGAGTACGGTGGCCGTCTGCAGCCTGGACTCCGCGATCGACGTCATCGTTCGGGAGGCGAGATTCGTCGTTTGGCTCCATGTGCCCATAGCTTACTCCTACCAGCCAGGGAACCATTCCCTTCCTTCGGCGCGGTGGAAAGCGTCACTTCCAGGATCTGGTCCCGGCCCGATTTCTCGGCATGCCGGAAGAGATCGTGGGAACTCCTTTCCGCCACAGCCAAGCATCAGGACCACGACCTGCAGCCGCGGCGATCAGTACCGGGGCAGGATCGCCTTCAGCGGCTGCCTTTGATCGTGCCTGACGAGCACGAGGTCCTCGTCTCCGCCGGCATTCAACTCGAGCGCGGCGTTCCTCTCGACCAGCATCGCCGCTCCGACCTTCTCGTTCGAATGCATCATCGAACGACGGTCTCGATCAGCGAACACGAGACTGAAGCCGAGCTTGCCGGCCGTGAACGCCAACACGTCGAGTCCGGGGACGAGGTATTGGCCGACGTCGTCGAGGATGACGGGCGTCAACGGCCGCCGCTCGCGGGCCGGCACCTCGCGCGACATCCCGTTTGCGGCGTCATTCTCTGATCGGACCCGTCCGGATCGGAGCAGTTCCGAAATCTCGTACTTGACCGACGCGAGCACGACCTTCGCCAGAGGCGCTCCGTCCAATGGAAGGAGGCGCATGTCTGGGGCTTCGACGACGAGGATGCGGTTGTTCGCGACGACGTCCGCCATGTCGAGCGAGGACGTTCCGGTCGCGAATATATACCCCCAGTAGTCGCACAGGCCGTGCATGGTCCGGCCGAGAAGCATCTGCAGATAACCGTGATGTTCCTTCGTGTGTTCGCCCTGGCTCGCCTTGGAAGGATCGTATCCTGGGATTAGAGACAGGTAGCTTCGCAGGAGACCTTTGACGGACGGAGGCAAGGTCTCGTCGCGGGACAGCGCTTCGATCGCATCCAGACCGATGTTGTCGCGGATGACGCCGATGTCGAGCGCGAGATCCTCATGGTCCCTTTTCCAGACGAGGGCTGCGCCGACACCGCTCAGCATCGCAACTGCGCGCTCCCTCCAGTAGTCGCCGTCCGGTCCGAGATCATCCATGAGCTCGATACAAAGCTGGACAAGCTTCTGCGATGGGCCGCTCGCGAAGGGATTCCACGTTTCCGTCCGTACCACTCGTCCACCGTTCATGAAGTTCAAAACTCTGAAGTCGCTCTCCCGTCCCATCCTCGTCGTCAGACGCTCGATGCGCTCCGCCAATCTTCCGTGGCGACTGCAGTCGATGTAGATGAGGCCTGCCCCCTCCTTCATCATGTTCGCCGCCAAGCCGAGCAGCACCTCCGATCGAGGCGTGTCGTGCCCGCCCAGCACCAGGAGTCCCGAACGCATCTCCTGCTCGACGAGGCAGAAGGTCCGGCCGGCTCTGTCGGTGCCGACCGGATATTCCCCGGCTACGATCGCCTGGAAGGTATCGCTCTGGAACATTGAAGCCTCGCTTTTGCGACGCGAACGTCGCATGGAACGAAAGCTTCTGAAAGCGTCCGTAATGCCTTCCCCAGAGCATTCGCTCCTTCGTTGGGTAGCGTCCGCGGACGAGGTGTAAATTCGAGGACCGCTTTGGCGGGGATTGGGGTGGCCATCGGGCCATGCG
>JAIEPT010000213.1 GCA_019748295.1 Gemmataceae bacterium
GCTCCGCTGCGCGTCGCGGCTAACCGGGCCAGCGTTACTCGGTCATCATCTCGCCCTTGGGCTGCGGCAGGAAGAACGACAGGAAGAAGCCGACGACGAACACGAAGAGGCCCATGCCGGCCGCGGTGTACGCCATGCGGATCGCGTCCGTTTCGCCGGGCACGAAGGCGGAGATCGTGCTCGTGAGGTACGCGAAGGTGGTGCCGATCATACGGCCGCCGATGTTGTGTGCGACGCTTTCCCCGGTGCCTCGGAGATGCGTCGGATAGATCGTGGGGAGGTAGTTGCCCCAGAAGGAGAATTGAGCCACCGTGAGCACGCCGGCCATGAACATGCCGACATGAAGCAGAGTGACCTGATATCCGCCGACGGCAAAGAGCGGCTGGTTGTTCAGCGTCGCGTATCCGAAGACGAGGGGCATGACGATGATGCCGGGAATCAAGAATAGGCGAAGCAGATTCGCACGACTGGCGATGCGGAGGATCAACAGCGCGAGGATGAATCGGCCGACCAAACCGCCGATCTCCTGAGCGAACGTGTACTTGCTGGCGATCAAGCCGTTGGCTCGCCCCGTCACGAGCATGGTCGCGGCTTCGGTTGCCCTCTCTTCCGTGAGTTCGCTGTTGCGTGCTTTTAGTTTCGCGGCAACATCTTCGACCCCGCCTTTTTTCGCCTCGAGAGCCTTCGGCAACGCGACCTTGAACTCGTCCATCGCGGGAACGATTTGCGGCATCTGCTGGATGGCGCCGAAGGCAGCGCCATAGCTGCATGCCACCAGCGCCGTCGTGAGGATGGTGTTCTTGCGGAAGGCAGGGCCGAAGAGTTCGGTGAAGCTGGGCCGCCGGAGCGTTCCTGCTTCTTTCTTGTTCTGCCAAACGGGCGATTCGGGAAGGAAGGGGCGGATCAAGATGAGCGGAATGGCCGGAATGACGCCCGACATGAGCGTGTAGCGCCACGCCGCCTTTTGCCCCGCGGGATCGATATTGCCGAGCCAACCCTGCAAGAACTCGGGGATGCCGATGGCGGGAAGTTGACCGCCGTAAATGTTCGCAAGGTAGAACGCGCCTGCGACCAGCAATCCGCCGATCGAGGAAAACGCCTGAGTGTAGCCCAAGACTCGTTCGCGCTGTTCATGATTGGGGAACAACTCTGCCAACCAAGCGACCGCAGCGACAAATTCCACGCAGACGCCGATGAACGTCGTCGATCGAAGGATCAGCAGCATCGGCATCGAGGTGGAGAATCCTGCCAAGAACGCCGAGACGGCGTAGATGAGGATCGACCAAGTCAGCACCCGCCGTCGGCCCAAAACATCGGTCAAGTATCCGCCGTAGAGGCCGAACGCACCGCCCGCCAACGCGGGGATCCAAAACATCATGCCGCGCCAGAACGGAATATCCGGACTGCCTGCGGGAAGCAGTTCCTGCAGCGCCGGGGGCAATACCAAAGGCAGCATCAGCAGTTCGTAGATGTCGAACGCGAAGCCGATGGATGCGATGATCAGGATGAGCCACACCGTTCCCGTAAGCGGCTGGGGCGGGGCGGCGGAGGGGGTGTGCGACGGGGGTCCGGCCTGAAACTCGGAAGATGACGTCACGAATCGACTCCGCGAGGCGGGAAAGTGCGGAGCCCGCGGGCTGAGATCCGCGGGCAGGTAGGGTGGCCGTATTGTAGGCGGCGGGCGTTTCTCGTCCCTCTTGGCAACTTTCAATTGCATTTCTCCCTCTCCCTTTGGGAGAGGGTTGGGGCGAGGGCGCCTTTTCTCGCGCAACGCCGCTTCAAGCGCCCTCACCCCCGGCCCCTGTCCCGGAGGGAGAGGGGAGAAATGCAGGCGCCGCTCGCCTTAGCGGATGATCACTGTCAGGCGGTTCCATTCCTGGGTGCCGAGGTTCTGCACCACCACGGTGTATTTCTGCCGACGCTCGGGATACCACACGACGGCGGCCACATCCCCCTTGGGGCGATGTTCCGCGACCAGTTTCTTCCCGCTGTCGAACACTTGAATCGTCACCGGCACCACCGGCAGATGATCGCCCTGCACGCATGCCATGGCCCGCTGCCCCGCTTCGAACTCGGCTTCGAGTTGAATGGGAGTGCCGACGACTTCTCCCGAGGGGCCTTTCGCGGCTTCCGGAGCTTTAGCGACGTGCGTGCTCGGGCCTTTCACCGGCCCGGCCGACGCGACGGCAATCACTCCGAACACGACCGTGGCGCCCAGCAACATGCGAAACATGGGATTTCCGCTCACTTGGTTTTGAGAAGGGTCGTGTTCTGCGTCGTGGTTCCGAGGTTATGCACTTCGATCTGGACGCGTCCCGTGGATCCCGGGGTGAAGTCGGCCGCCACGACGCCGGAGCTTTTGCCTGAGCCGATGTCGTCGAACGCGATGCAGTTGCCATCGTTGTCGTAGACATAGATGCCCACGCGAGCCGTCGGCGTGGAGCCCCAACTGACGAACGTCGTCTGCTGCCCGCGACGCACCGGAAAACCCTTGAACTGCGAGGTGCCCGGTTCGAGGTTCCAGACGGCCTCATCGGGCCGTTCAGGGGGTTCGGCGGGCTCCTCCTGTGCGTTGGCGACGGAAAACATCAACGCCGTCGCGGCGAAGAGGCCGCAGAACAAATAACAGCGGAGCCAAAGCATGCGATTCTCCATGGCGGCATGGTAATCGCGCCATGCCATGCCGACAAGCGCGAACCGGCTTTGTGCGGCGAGACAGGATGCCTCCGGCTGCTTTCGCGAGATCGGAGAACGGAGATCGGAGAACGGAGATCGGAGAACGGAGATCGGAGAACGGAAATCCGTTCAGCGATTGAAGCGGCGCGACAAACGAATCGTGCTGTTGCACACGCCGGTCCATGCAAGTTGGCT
>JAIEPT010000298.1 GCA_019748295.1 Gemmataceae bacterium
AAAAACGGTTTGCCGCCGGGAAGCCGGGCGTCGGCCGATTCGACTCCCGCGATTATGCTGTCAATTGTCGAGTATTGGTCGCAGAACGGAATTCCGGCTGAAACGAGTATCGCTATTATTTTCTTTCCGACACGGTCGCATTCACTAAGCGAATTTACAGGCCATTCGTAAGGTCCCTTCTTGCTTCGGAGTTGCCCTAGTGGCTGACGAACCGTCAAGTCCGGCGCGTTCGCGAGCAAGTACGCGTCGCCAAGAATGCCCAAAGTTGCACTATTCAACTCGGGAATCTGAATCTCTAAATAGACTTTGACATTGCATATTGCAGCGTCGTCGAAATACGTCGGTTTGGCGAAATGAAATTCAATAACATGCTTCACGTTGCCTTCTTGCTTTACGAACTTACCGCGATCAGCAGAATTCGCAAACGAGCGCTCACGAAGAGTGTCTTCAGCGACGCGAAGAATGCAGGTTTTGACTCTTGAAATCATAGGTCGTAGAAGGCCAGCTTCATCCGCCAGCTTGAAGCAAATTGCCGCTCCGGTCGAAATTTTCGGATTCTGTGTGGCCGAAAAACTCTTCATAGTCATTCTTCTCGACAGGCGTGCGAACGGATGGGTTCTGGAACGCTTGCAATCGCCCATGGAAGGTTAAAATGCCGAGGGCCTGCGCTTGCCCATTAGCGTTGCAAATGAACTCGCTAAGAGCCGATCGAACCATCTGATTGGCGTGTTCCGAGTACATGCCGAATTCTTCAGGGACAACATAATCCACATTCGGACTGACGAAACCACCCATTATCGCATTTCGCAAGCGCTGCCGAACTTCGGAATCAAACAGCCCCTCGTGCTCCATAGCAACCCGCTCAAGTCGCTCCAAAAAGGCCAGCAGTAACGTATCCATTGCATCTCCTTCTTTGTAAGCGATATGCCCTATTATGCACCAAAACTGGCCGGCACATCGCCGTAACCAAAAATGTGTCGGAAACGAACCCATTTGTCCTGGCTTACCGGAGGCAAAGGATTGTTCGGGTCCCGATAGCGAACGTCCGGCGGCGTCATCCGGTCTACATACTCTTCGTCAAATCGGCGTTGCCTTCGAGGCGTCCAGGGATACTCTCTGTCGTCGACGCCGGCCGGCTTTGAACTTCGAGTCTGCCGAATCTCCACTTCAATTCCATCGGGAGCCTTTGCCCCGTACCTAGCACGAAAATCAGCCGCAGAGCCGACCTTAGTCTTTCCGTCGTGAGGTTTAAGGTATACGCCACCTTCACCGGCGGTTGGAGTGGAAACAACGCGTTGGCGAAGCTTGTTTGGATTTGGCCCACCTACCAAAACACCTTCTTCGGTGAGATAATCATTATGTGCCCAAATGCAGAATAGCCAGCCGCTATCCCCAACAAAATACGTGTGCCATTCCGCAACTCGCAGGTTGTAAACTGTCTCAAACTCGCCCGTATCGAACGTTTCCTCAACTGCCACCCACTGTCCATTGTCCGTCGCCAGCAAGTCGCCCGCCTTCAGTTCTCCCGCCGGCTTCCACCCGAAGTCCTTGACCCAGAACGGATGCTCCGCCGTCGTGCGGATGACATGGCTGCCGACGTGCACGTGCAGGATCTGCGCGTAGCGGATGAACTTCTGTTCTACCTTCTTCCACGCCAGCGGGCCATTGGGATTGTCTTCGGGCCGCGACAGCACCTCATCGTCGTCGGTCAGTTCGTCGATGCGCCTATACCCGCAACCCCAGCTGCCGCGGGCCATCAGCTTCGTCTCGCCCGTGAAGCACGAGCGCGTCATCGAGTACGCATCGGCGGCGCTTTGGCCGATCGACAGGAGCCCCTGCAAAATATTGCCGCTCATCATCTGGTCGATGCCGCGTTCCACGCCGCTTGCGACGCCGTAGAGCAGCATGCCGCGTTGCGCCAACTCCACCGTCTTACCTAGGGCCGGGCCCAGAGCCTGCGCCACGCCCGATTTGGTGATGCACGGCGGCAGCCAACGCGAGGCGCTCATCGCGGCGCTCAGCAGCAGCCCCATCGCGCCGCGGAAATCGCCGTTCCACGCAGCCTCCGCCGCGTTGATCGCGTTGCCGACCATCTGCAGCGGGAAGATCGCCGCCGCGAACGCTGTCCCGGGGTTCAGCGTGATCGCGATCTGCACGATTTGCCCGACCACCTGCCCCGCCTGATAGCCCGCGGAGCTGGTGTCGGTGCGGAAGATCGATAGGTAAGGCCCCGCATCGATGCCGGCGAGGCCGAACACACCGGTGATCAGCTACAAGGTCCATTCGCGCAGCCGCGCGGTGAGCCCCGCGCTCAAGGTGTCGGCCATGCCGTCGATGAAGTCCAGTGCCTGGCCTACGTAGTACCACCAGTTCTTGACGATCTGCACGCCTTCGTCGAGCGTCGCGATCTCCGCCTGAAAATTGCCGATCGAGAGGAAACTGAACCGGCTCAAAGACGAAAGGGGACGCGCCTCTTTTAGTGCGACCACGCTTCGTCAGAGCCTGGTCAGCCGTCGGCGGACGGCTTGCAAACTGGATTGCTGCGCCGCTCAGTCGTTCGCGGCACTACGTTCGGATCGTCCGGCTGCCAGTCGACAGGCCGAAGACTCGAGCTGAAGGGGACGTTGCGTTACCTCAGCCGATTTAGTTTGAAGGAATCGCGAATGCGATGAGGGGTAACGGCTATGCCGCAAAAGGAGACTGAAGCGCGAACGGGGCCGCCAACGGAGCCTAAGTCAATGGCAGCAAAACGCATCAATCGGCGGCTACGCAAGTTCAGAGGTCGAATATCAGACGGCTAAGTGGTCCGTTTCACAAATAACGTCCGGGTTAGCCAAGGCCGTCGCCAGGGATTTTCAATTCGGCGAAGTGAG
>JAIEPT010000376.1 GCA_019748295.1 Gemmataceae bacterium
AAGCTCCTCGAGGGTTCAAATCCCTCCCTCTCCGCATTGGAAGAGCCAGCCGTCCCAAACGGCTGGCTCTTTTCGTTAGGTCCCGAAGGCCCCGCATCGGATCCGTCGAATGTTCTGATGGGGACTAGCTAGGGGCTAGCATGGAAACGCCGGCAGGATCCTTCCGACATCGCCTTCCGAAGCGGCAAGTTTCACGAAGTCTTCGTTGCCGCGGGCCTCTCAGCCTCATGTAACTAACGTAAAGCAAACACGCATCTTTCCCGAGGAATGGCTTCATGGCGACTTCGGACATGGAACTGAACAAGACGCCCGAAACCGTTGGGGGCGTGGCCGGCCCGCTTTCCGCAGTGGAGCTTCGCAATTTAGACGCCTACTGGCGAGCGTCCAACTATCTCTCGGTGGGGCAGATCTACCTGCTCGACAACCCGCTGCTGAAGCAGCCGTTGAAGCGTGAGCACGTCAAGCCTCGGCTCTTGGGCCATTGGGGCACCTCGCCCGGCCTCAACATGCTTTGCGTTCACCTCAATCGAGTCATCAAACGCGACGACCTGAACCTGATCTACATCATCGGCCCCGGCCACGGCGGGCCCTCGCTCGTCGCGCATGCCTACCTTGAGGGAACCTACAGCGAGGTCTATCCGAACATCGGCCAAGACGAAGAGGGCATGCGGAGACTCTTCAAGCAATTCAGTTTCCCAGGCGGCATTCCTAGCCACGTCGCGCCGGAGACGCCCGGTTCGATCCATGAGGGGGGCGAGCTTGGCTACGCGTTGAGCCATGCTTATGGAGCCGCCTTCGATAACCCGGACCTGATCGTCGCCTGCGTCGTCGGCGACGGCGAGGCCGAGACCGGGCCGCTGGCGACGGGCTGGCACGGCAACAAGTTCCTCAACCCAGCCCGCGACGGCGCCGTGCTGCCGATCCTGCACCTGAACGGCTACAAGATCGCCAACCCCTGCTTCCTGGCTCGCATCCCCAAGGAGGAACTGCAGAAGTTTCTTGAGGGGATGGGTTACAAACCGTATTTCGTCGAGGGGAGCGACCCCACTGCAGTTCACCAAGAACTCGCCGGCGCGATGGACCAAGCCGTCGCGGAGATCAAGCGGATCTGGGCGGACGCCCGGACCAACGGCAATCTGAAGCGACCTGCCTGGCCGATGATCGTGTTCCGGACGCCCAAGGGCTGGACTTGCCCGCCGGAGATCGACGGCAAGAAGTGCGAGGATTACTGGCGCAGCCATCAAGTGCCGATGGGGGACATGGACAAGCCGGGGCACGTCGCGATTCTCGAACAGTGGATGAAGAGCTACAAGCCGGAGGAACTGTTCGACGAAAAGGGGAAGCTGAAAGCCGAACTCGCCAAGCTCGCGCCCGCGGGCAAGCGACGCATGAGCGACAATCCCCATGCGAACGGCGGCCTCTTGCTCCGCGATCTCAAGATGCCCGACTTCCGCGACTATGCGGTCAAAGTGCCGACGCCCGGCGGGGCGACTGCCGAGTCCGCCCGCCACATGGGCACGTTCCTCCGCGACGTGATGAAGCTCAACCTGGAGAGCAAGAACTTCCGCATCTTCAGTCCCGATGAGAACAACTCCAACCGTTGGCAGGACGTCCTCGAAGTCACCACGCGTTGCTACATGGGCGAGATCTATCCTGAGGACGACAAGCTAAGCCCCGATGGCCGAGTGTTGGAGGTGCTCAGCGAGCATCAATGCCAAGGGTGGCTGGAAGCATACACGCTTACGGGCCGGCACGGCTTCTTCTCCTGCTACGAAGCCTTCATCCACATCATTGATTCGATGTTCAACCAGCATGCCAAGTGGTTGAAGACCTGCAACCACATTCCCTGGCGTCGGCCGATCGCCTCGTTCAACTATTTCCTGAGCTCGCATGTTTGGCGGCAGGATCATAATGGTCTGAGCCATCAGGACCCCGGCTTCATCGATCATGTCGTCAACAAAAAGGCCGACGTCATCCGCGTCTATCTGCCGCCGGATGCGAACTGCCTGCTGTCGGTGACCGACCACTGCCTCCGCAGCCGCAACTACGTCAACGTCGTCATCGCGGGCAAGCAACCGGCCCCGCAGTACCTGACCATGGATCAAGCGATCAAGCATTGCACTGCGGGCGTGGGCATTTGGGAGTGGGCATCCAACGACAAGGGGGGCGAGCCGGACGTCGTCATGGCCTGCTGCGGCGACGTTCCCACGCTGGAAACGCTGGCGGCGGTCACCCTGCTTCGGAAGCATGTCCCCGAGGCGAAGATACGCGTGATCAACATCGTGAATCTCATGAAGCTCCAGCCGGCGGAAGAGCATCCGCATGGGTTGACGGATCTGGAATTCGACGCCCTGTTCACCAAGGACAAGCCGATCATCTTCGCCTTCCACGGTTACCCCTGGCTCATCCATCGGCTCACATACCGGCGGACGAACCACAAGAACCTGCATGTTCGCGGCTACAAGGAGGAAGGAACGACCACGACGCCGTTCGACATGGTGGTGATGAACGACCTGGACCGCTTCCACCTTGCGGAGGACGTGATCGACCGCATCCCGCAACTTGGCGCCGGGGCGGGGTACTTGAAGCAGGCGATCCACGAGAAGCTGATCGAGCACAAGGAATACATCCGCAAGTACGGCGACGATATGCCGGAAATCTCCGGCTGGCAGTGGGGCCAAAGCGGCGGCGGCCCCGGCACAAGCCGCGATACAGGCGGGGACAACGTTTAGCCGAGCCTGCACTACTCCCCTCTCCCTCCGGGAGTGGGGCGGGGGTGCCCGAGAAATGACGTTCTCACCCCAACCGTCGCCCGGGTAGCTGTCCATTCTGTGCGGCTGATTTTGGGAAAGTTGGCGCAGCTGGGGCGCGGGCGTTTGCATATGCTGTCGG
>JAIEPT010000293.1 GCA_019748295.1 Gemmataceae bacterium
GGCCCGCCTCGCGCCCCCCCCCCAACCCCTCAATGGGTACACCCCCAACCCCCGGGGTCGGCCCCCACGGGCACCCAACCCTGGGTAGGAAGACAGCGGCGGAAGGGAGCTCTGAAAGAGTTCGCCAGGACGCCTCATGCGTTCGGACTGCGCGCCTGGGGCGAGCTTATGCCCAGGGTTGGCTCCCGTTGGTCGCCAACCCTGGGCTTTGCTGGGGAACGCTTTCAGCGTTCGCGATCCGTCCGCCCGAAGAAATTGTCGCACCCGCAGGTTCGCGGACGACATTGCTAATGACTGTAAGGCACTTAAGCGTGAGCGGTGTTTGCTCCCCTCTCCCTCCGGGAGAGAGGCTGGGGGTGAGGGCAGAAACTCGGCCCTAGGGATCTAGGTAAAGTCAAGAAAGCAAGAAGCACCGTCAGCTCAGCCCAACTCCCCAAAAGGGGGAGGGGAGCCAGACTTCACACCTCGCCCTCGACGGCGAGGCCGAGCTTCTTCATCTTTCGCTGCAGGATCGCCGGCTTCACGTTGAGCAGTTTGGCGGCTTCTTCCATGTTGCCGCTCGCGTCGCGGATCGCCTTCCTGATCTTGTCCTGCAGCTTCCAATCCTGGATCACGCGGTAGAGGGTGCGTTCGCCGATGCCGAGCATCTTGGCGGCTTCCTCGCGGTTGCCGTTGGTCAGCTCCAGCGTGCGTTCCGTGTAGTAGCGTTCGATTTCGCTGAGAGGGCGACCGACGAGTTGCGAAGCGCCGGTCGGCTTGGCGTCGCCGACGGCGACGTCCTTCAGGCCCTCGATTTCATGCAGGTCGTCGAGGCCGAGAATGCCGTCGGTGTCTTGCACGACCATGCTTTCGACTGCGTTTCGCAGTTCGCGGACGTTGCCGGGCCAGCTGTGGGCGGACATCGCTTTGCGGGCCGCGTCGCTGATGCCGCTGACTTTCTTCGTGTGTCGGCCGTTCATTTCCTTGATGAAATGAGCGGCCAACAGGGGAATATCCTCACGGCGCTCGCGGAGGGAAGGCAGGCGAATCGTGACGACTTTCAGGCGAAAGTACAGGTCTTGGCGAAAGCGTCCCGCTTCGACGGCTGCTTCCAGGTCGCGATGCGTCGCGGAGATGAGGCGGACGTTGACCTTGATCGCCTCGTTGCTCCCGATGCGTGTGACTTCCTGGTTCTCAAGCACGCGGAGCAGCTTGGCTTGCAATTCGAGCGGCATGTCGCCGATCTCGTCGAGAAAGAGCGTGCCGCCATTGGCATGCTCGAACCGTCCCTTTCGCAGGCGATCCGCCCCGGTGAAGGCGTGGGCCTCGTGGCCGAAAAGTTCGTCTTCGAGCAAGTTGGAATTGATGGCGGTGCAATTCATGGCGACGAAGTTCTTGTTTCGCCGCGGGCTGTTCATGTGGATCGCCTTGGCGATCAGTTCTTTTCCCGAGCCCGTCTCTCCCTGAATGAGCACCGTTGCGGAAGTCGGGGCGATCGCCTTCAGCTTGGTGATGATTTCCTGCATCTTGGGGGAATTGCCGACCAACCCCTCGAAGCCGAACTTCTCTTCGAGCTGAGCCTGGAGTTCGCGATTGGTCTTGGCGAGGCGAAACCGCTCGGCCGCCTTACCGACCATCTCGCGGAGTTCGGCCAGGTTGACCGGCTTCTGCAGGTAATTGGCCGCGCCCGCTTTCATCGCTTCGACGGCCGTCTGCACGTCGCCATGCCCGGTGATGACGACGACCTCGCAAGCGGGGTTCTCTTGCTTTGCGCGACGGAGAATCGCGAGCCCGTCGAGCCCTTCCATCTTCAGATCGGTGAGCACGATGTCCGGCTCTTCCCGCTCCAGCAGGCGGGCGCCCTCGGCGCTCGAGGTGGCGAGGGTGCAATCGTAGCCGACGCGTTCAAGGCTCTCGGCGACGACCTCCGCATGGTTCGGTTCGTCGTCGATGATGAGCAACTTGATGCCTTCGCCCGGCTTGCCGTCGGTGGTCCTGGCTCGATCCATAGCAAACACGCCCTATCGATGCGGGGGAACGCTTTCATTGTATGGGGACGATGGAATGGGTGCTCCTCGCCGCCGGGCGTGGTTGAAATGCGTGCTTTCGGGGCTATCAAATCGAAAACTACGTTCGTGCAAGGTGCGTATAATGAAGTGCCCTTTTTGGGGCTTTCCAAGGAGATATCGAATGTTCTTCGACCCCATGTATTTGCTGTTCCTCGCACCGGGCATCGCCCTGGCGATATGGGCGCAGATCCGGGTGCAGAGCGCTTACAGCGCAGCGAGCCGTTTCGCGCCGCGAAGCGGATACTCCGGCGCCCAGGCCGCTGCCGCCATGCTCGATGCGGCCGGCGTCCGCGGCGTGCGGATCGAGCCGACCGAGGGGCACCTGACCGACCACTATGTGCCCGGTCAGGCGATTCTTCGGCTCAGCGAAGGCGTCTATGGGCAACGAAACTTGGCTGCACTGGGCATTGCCGCACATGAAGCGGGACATGCGATCCAGGATGCGCGGCGCTATTCGTTGCTGGTGTGGCGAAATGCCCTCGTGCCGATGGCGAGCTTCGGCTCCGGGTCAGCCTGGCTTATCATCCTGGCCGGCTTCCTGCTGCAGATGACCGGCTTGATCCTGGTCGGCATCGCCGTCTTCTCGCTCACGGTGGTGTTCCAACTGGTGAACCTGCCGGTGGAGTTCGACGCGAGCCGCCGTGCCCGCATCGCACTCGTCGAAGGCGGGCTCATCACGCAGGAAGAGGACAAGGTGGTGGCGAAGGTGCTGAACGCGGCGGCGTTGACCTATGTCGCGGCTACGCTCACGAGCGTCTTGACGCTGCTGTACTACCTGTTCCGAGCGGGCGTGTTCAGCAGTCGTGATTGATGTAATCGGCAATAAGAACGCCACGCAAATTTGCGTGGCGTTTTTTCGCT
>JAIEPT010000164.1 GCA_019748295.1 Gemmataceae bacterium
AGTCGGCGACGCAAGCTCCGCTGCCTCCGCAACTGCGGTTCGCGAGCCGGACACTCACGTTCTGGTTTGATGAAGTAGTGCTCGCCGCATGGAGGCATGAGAACGCCGAGCGTAAAGTGGGCCGTCCGTTCGTCTACAGCGATCAGGCGATCGAGTCGCTGCTTATGCTGCGCGAGTTGTTCCGGCTCCCTTACACATTGTCGAGCGGATTTGTGTTCGTATGCGTACCACCGGTGCCGATAGGTGACGGCTAGCAGCCTGTTGATTTTTTACTCGTCGCGCTATGCTCATGTCGGGGATGCGATTATGGCGTGACGAGGAGGATTTCCCGATGTCGATGGGACGGCGGAAGCGGCGGCAGGAGTCGTTGTTCGTGGCGACGGCGGACTTGGCCCGGTCGGCGGGCCATCCGTTCTATCGGAAGCTGAACGAACTGTTGGCGGAGGCGGAGTTCGACCGCTGGATCGAAGGCCGCTGCGAACCGTACTACGAAGCGGCCGACCATCCGGGCCGCGTCTCGATCCCGCCGGGGACGTTCTTCCGAATGCTGCTGGTGGGCTACTTCGAGGGAATCGATTCCCAGCGGGGCATTGCCTGGCGGTGCGGCGACAGTCGCAGCTTGGCCGAGTTCCTGAACTACGGTCAGCAGGAGGCGACGCCTGACCATTCGACTCTCTCCTACACGCGGAAGCGATTGCCGCCCGAGGTGTTCGACGAGGTGTTTCAGTTCGTCTTAAAGCTCGCTGACGAGAAGCGATTGATCGGCGGCAAGACGGTCGGCGTCGATAGTACGACGCTGGAGGCGAACGCGGCGATGAAGAGCATTCTGCGTCGCGATACGGGGGAAGACTGGAAGCAGTACGTCGTGCGGTTGATGAAGGAAGAAGGGAAGATCGACCCGAAGGACGAGCCGACCGACGAGGAGATTCGCCGCTTCGACAAAGGGCGGAAGAACAAGAAGGTCTCGAACGACGAGTGGACCTCGCCCGTCGATCCCGACGCCCGGATCACGCAGTTGAAAGACGGCCGGACGCACTTGGCGTACAAGGCCGAGCATGTGGTCGATCTGGAGAGCGATCTGATCTTGGCGGCCGAGATTCGCCCGGCCGACCACGGTGATTCGCAAACGCTTTGCGACAGCGTGCTGAAAGCCCAAGAGAACTTACAGCAGGCCGAGATCGAGACCCAGATCGAAGAGATCGCGGCTGACAAAGGCTATCACTCGGCCGGGACGATCGAGTTGTGCGACGCCCTCGGGCTGCGGACCTACCTCCCTGAACCAAAACATGCGCACGATCGCGTATGGACGGACAAGTCGCCCGAGTTGCAACGGGCCGTGTACGAGAATCGGCGACGAATGAAGCGGGCCAAAGGCAAACGCCTCGGCCGGCTGCGGAGCGAACGGGTCGAACGGAGCTTCGCCCACGTCTGCGACTCGGGCGGCATGCGTCGTAGTTGGCTACGCGGCCTGGTCGACGTGACGAAGCGGTACTTGATTGCAGCCGCCGCGCACAATCTCGGTCGGATTCTCCGCCGACTGTTCGGAGTCGGCAAGCCGAAGTCTCTCCAGGGGCTTCGCGCGCTCGCCGCACTTCTGCAACTTACCGTAGCGACGTTCGGGATCACGATCGCGACCGGTTACGATCGACTCATCGTCTCGATCAAATGCTTCGCAATTCCGCACCCGCGTGCCACGACGTCTTAACTCGAACCCATTTAACCGTTAGATCAACGGACTGCTAGCGTAACGAACTGAATTGGCACTTTACCCCTCGATGGGATACACTTTCGGCACAATTTATTCTTAAGCAATTATACGAAACGACGACCGCATGTCTGCCGACGACTCCAAGCCGTTCTTGTCGTCGCTAGCCCACCATGCGGCCGACCCGTTTCGGCTGCTCGTGGAATCGGTCGTCGATTACGCCATTTACATGGTCGATCCGGCGGGAACCATTTCCAGCTGGAACCCCGGCGCCGAACGGATCTACGGCTACCAGGCCGACGAAATCATCGGCCGCCCGTTTACCAGCGTCTTTCTCGAGGAGGACGTCGCAAGCGGCAAAGCCGAGCAGGCGTGGCAGCAGGTCGTGAGCCAGGGACGTTGCGAACACGAAAGTTTGCGCGTACGTCGCGACGGCACGCAATTTTGGGCGGTGGTCAACATCTCCAATTTGAAGGACGTGCTCGGTCGGCACGTCGGATTCTGCGTCGTCACGCGCGACATCACGGAGCGAAAGCAAGCGGAAGATGCCCTTCGCAAGGAACACGACCTGACGAGCGCCATTTTGGGCAGCCTCCCCGGCGTCTTCTATCTCTATACCGGGATTCCCCAGATGGCTTGAGCCTGGAACCAATCCAGTCTCGGAACGCTCGCCATTTTAACAACGCGCGCCCCCACCCCGCGTCTAGCGCGGAATGAATTTTCATCGTTTTCTTCGTCCTGATTCCGATTTCTGGGTTCCCACGACCGGATTGAGGCTCGAAACGCCCGTTTATCGGCCTGCAACACGGGCACCGCGCAGACCTTCTCCTTGGGACCAACCTGTTTGCGTCGTCGTTCTGTTTCTAAGCCGTCATTCCGCACACGAGAACCGGCGGCGGGATCGCCAACTGCGCGATGCGGTCGAGAATCGCCGCGAACAAGTTTCGCGTCACGGAGACCTCCGCCAGTTGGAACGTCACGTACTTCGAGTGCCGCGTCACCTTGGCGCCGATCTTGATCAGCTTCTCCCGCAACGTCGTGAGCGACCAGTGCCGCACCGCTTTCGGCAGGGCCAACCGTCGCAGGAAGTTGCCCAGGTTGTAGGCCAAGGCAAACAACTGCAACCGCGTCTGATTGTCCTTGAACTTGCGGCAGGAGAGCTTGGTCCACTGTACCGCGTTCTTGCCTTCCTTGATCCATTGCTCGGCCGTGCCCCGACCATTGTAGAACTTGACCACGTTT
>JAIEPT010000230.1 GCA_019748295.1 Gemmataceae bacterium
TTGGCCTTCTTCTGCTGCACGTTCGAAAGCTGCCCCGCGAAGTCGTACGAGTACGACGTCGTCGAGACCTTCTCCTGAGCCCAGTTCAATCCCAGCCCATTGGCGTCGCTGAAGCCGAAGCGGTAGAGCGTCTTGGTGCTGGTCGTGCCGTTGACGTTCTTGGCTTCCACCCACCACTCGCCCACGTACGACGTCGCCGAGTTCGACGAGCCGTCCACCACCAACTGATTGCCGCTCAAGGACGCCGTCGCCCCCGCCAACGGATTGAGCAACAGGCTCGGGTCGTCGTAATACGTCGTCGGCAGGTTCGCGAAGTAGTACCCGCTCGCCGCGTTCGCCGTGCCGTCCCAGCGGTACAGGCTGCCGTCCGGCTTGATGAAGTACCAGTAGCCGAACGAGCCCCGGATCCACTTCTCCTGCTGGCCGCCGTAGTTCTGGTTGTAGCCCGCCGCCGCGTAGTCGAAGCCCTGGCGGTTCTTCAGGAAGTTGACGATGTCGTCGTCGCTGTAAAGCGACGACGTCGTCGCTTCGCTGGGAGCCTGCCAGAAGATCACATCCAGCTTCGCCAACAGGACGCCCGTCGCCGTCCCGTTGCCGCTCCAGGCGTAGAACCCGCCCGTGGGAAGGATGAAGTACCAGTTGTTGCTGGCGCCGCCGCTGCTCCCCGGATGCGAATAGCCCTGCAGCCAGTCCTCGTTCGCGCCGTATGCGTTGTACAGGAACGTCGAGTTGTTCGAATACAGCCCGTAGTCGCGCTTGAGGAACCACGCACGGTTCCCCGCCTGGGCGCTCACGGTCGTCCGTGACCGCAGCCTTGCTCTCCGACGCGTCGAACGTGGCCCAGTTCCATTCAGGTTCCATTTGGCGAACGGTCTCATGCGGCCCCGCTCGACCAAAATGACGTTGTGGACATGGCTTGAGAAGAACGCCGGTTCCGTTTCGGTTCCGTTTGGTCGACCGCGACCTTCTCTCTCAACGTCAATCCTGATCGAGCCAGCTGCCTGGATTCGGATCGAAGCAACGAGCACGGTGATAGAGCATCTCGCCGTCCGCCTCCTGTTCGCGATCGTTCCAGACATAGCCGCTAGTGAACGAGTCGGTCGCGGCAACATCGTCGAAGGCACCGTCGCTGATCGGCTCGGTTATTTCCGAATCGAAGACGCAACGAACGCAATCGAAACGGCCTGTCGGAGGCGACTGGGGTCTCACGCATCGGAGGCGTTCGGAGAGCTCGTCGGACTTGTTTCCGCTCATGTTGAATCTCGATTGCAATTAAAGGGGCTTGCACATTATCCTTGACCTTAGCGTGCTTGCATAGTTGGCTATTATTTTTTGTCGGCCGCCTGCTGGTCCCGATTATCACTAGAGTTTGCAGCGGCAGCATCTCTTTGGCGATTGCCTATCCGTTTGAGCTGGTCAACCAAACGCAATGCCAACTTAATGAAGGCCAAGAAAAACACCACCGCAAGGATAATTGCGAGTGCGTTCATCAACGCTATTGCAGTCTGATTGTGCATTTCGCCCCGCCAATCACGTAAACTCTATTTTAGACAATGCCATACAATGACGCATTGACGCGTTACTTTTTCGTTCGCCTTTCGAATTCGTCAATCCACCGCTCGAGTTCATGAAGATCCTGTTGTCGCTTCCGGTTCAAGCGATCCGCTTCGGCTGCTTCGTGGTCCCATCGTTTGAAAGCGTCTTCGACCCATCTCTGTTGCTGTTCATGTCTTTGTCTCTGGTCGTCTACGGTTTTCTTCATTGCAGGTTCTTCTCGCACAGCCCCCTTGATCGTCCTGTCGATCTGATTGGCATTGTTTATCTGTTGTTGACCAATTCTCTTTGGGGCCGGGTTTTCTTTCTGAAACTCGGCCTTTTCCTGTGCAATTCGATTCGCCTGCCGATGCTCCCATTCGCCTTGGGTCTTCGCCATAGATCTGAGTGTATCATCGCTTGGAGTTATGCCGCCAAACCACATGCGATGCTGCGCCCAGGTATGGCAATTGAAGAATAGTCCATGGTATCTTGCCGGCGCGTTAACTTCGGCCCGAATTTCTCGGATCAATTCCCTGTCTTGAGCAGGCGTGTTTTTCTGGCTAAACATCTTCTCGCCCACTTCATCTGTCGAAGTGAGGTAGCTTTCGGTTATTACTCCAGTTGCGGAAACGGTCGAAGCCAGTGCCGCATTCCATGCATTTGCAAAAAAACCTTTGTCCGGCAAAAATGCTGAGAAGTCATACCGCCAATAACCGTTCTTGCGCCATCTGCCGTCAATAAAGCTCCAATTATCGACGAGGAGGAAGGCGTGACCTGGAAAATCCATTACAAAGTATCGGTCAAGCCCTGAAGGGTCGGCAAAACTCACAGACTGATTTTTTACATATCTATAAAGGTTCGCATCCCCCGCATCGAATCCTAACGGATCCTGGCTGGTCCACCTCCCCGTTTTGGGATCATAGTACCTGGCTCGGTTGTACTGCAGTCCGGTTTCGGCATCGAGTTCGCGGCCGGTCCAGGCGTAGCGGCCGCGGAAGCTGGCGTCGGTTTCGCTGACGATGTTGCCGAAGCCGTCGTAGTTGATGTGGTTCTTCACCGTGCCGGTGCTGTCGATCACGTCGCGGACGGAGCCCATGCGGTCGGTGAGGAGCCAATACGCGTTGCCGCTGGCGTCCATCCTCGCGAAGACTTGATCGACGATGTCGCCGCGGGTGTACCTCGCGCTCACGGCTCCCGCGGAGGTGAGGTCGGCCCACACGTCCCAGTTCTCGTTGCCGATAGGTCTGGGCTTGGCGGAGTTCCAGCCGTCGTAGGCGTACTTGGTGACCACCGCGGCGCCGGCTCCCACGCCGTCGGCATCGGCCGATTTCTCGATGCGGTTGCCGTAGACGTCGTACTTGTAGGTCGCCGACAAGTCGACGCTCGTGCCCGTGCTGGCGCGGTGTTCCGCCTTGGTCATGCGGTTTTCATGGTCGTAGTAGTACGTCCAGTTCTCCC
>JAIEPT010000059.1 GCA_019748295.1 Gemmataceae bacterium
ACGGACTGCGGAAGACGAGACTCTTGCGGACGCTCTACCAGCCGCCTAACAGCGGCTGCTCGCCTTCCCCGCCTTAGGCGTTTCTGCTATCCTGCAACCCAAGCCCCGCGCCGCTTTGATGGGCTTCGTGACGGCGCTTCGTGACGGCGCTTCGAAAGGACGTCTGACCAAAAACTTCGACAAGCCATTGCTCTCGAGGCCGCGCCCCTCATGCGCGAACGGGTCGAGAGCGAGTACTTCACCGCGAAACGCAAGGCGGCCCGGCGACTCTGCCGCGGCGGCTCCAGCCGAACGATCTTCCCTCCAACTCCGAAATCCGCGACCAGATTCAGCGATTGGCCCGCCTGCACGAAGGCGATCGACCCACCGAGCATCTTCGCGACATGCGGCTCGAATCGCTTCGCCTCATGCGCGTCCTTCGTCCGTTCAAGCCGCGACTGATCGGCAGCGTCATGGGCCGCCCCCTCCACAGAAAAGTCGCGTGCTCAGGCTTCGCGGAGGTTTTTGCCCAACGAAGGGCCAACGCGTTGGAGCAGCTCGGCAAGCGATTTGGCTTCCAGCTTGTTCATCAGCCGGCTGCGGCGATCTTCGACGGCGCGAAGGCTGAGATTCAGTTCGGCCGCCATTTGCTTGTTGGTTTTTCCTTCGATCACCATGTCGAGCACTTCGCGTTCCTTGGCCGTCAGTTGCGCGAGGCGCGCTTCGAACTCCGCCTCACGAGCCTGCGTCGAGCGCTGATCGGCATCGATCTCCAGCGCCTTGCGCACATGCGTCAACAGGTCTTCAAGCCGAAACGGCTTCTCGAGCAGCGTCACCGCGCCGCGGCTCATCGCATCCACGGCGATCCGCACGCTTGCATGCCCGCTGATCATCACGATCGGAATCGCGATCTTCCGCTCGGCAAGCAATTGCTGCAAATCCAGCCCGCTGACGTCCGGCATGCGCACGTCGAGCACCAGGCAGCCGGGGCGGGCCGGGGCATAGGCGAGAAGGAATTCGCTCGCGCTGGCGAACGATTCGACCGGCCGATTCAGCACCGGCCCAATGCCGGCGAGCGCCCGGCTCACCGCGGGATCGTCGTCGACGATGAAGATAGTCGGCTCCATGGTTTCAGACTTTCTCTTGTGCGGGTAACGTCAACTGGAAGACGGCCCCTTGCGGTACGTCGGGCAGCGACCGCAATTGACCGCCATGGGCTTGCAGAATCGAGCGGCAAAGTGCCAATCCCATTCCTAGACCGGTCGGCTTCGAACTGTGAAATCGATCGAAGATCCGCTCATGATCGCCGGGCGGTATCCCCGGCCCCGTGTCGGCCACGCGGACGATGGCCTTGCCGTCTTCTTCGTTCGCGAAAATGCGAATGCATCTCTCCGCGGAGTCGGTTCCCTCGATGGCGTCGAGGGCGTTTTGCAGCAGGTTGAGCACGACTTGTTCCAGCTGGATTCGGTCGCCCCGCACCCAAAGCTTGCCGGGGCACAGCCGCTCTAGTTCGATCCCCGCACGGCGAGCTTGGTTTTGGAACAACGTCATCGTCTCGGCAATCGTCTCGCACAGGTCCACGGGTTGCCGCTGCGTTTCCGTCTTTTCGACGAATCGCCGGAGAGCCCGCAAAATGTGCCCCGCGCGCTGCGATTGATCGGCGATCTCCTGAAGGCATGCACGGGCCGGCGCGGGCAACTCCGCCCCCAGCGTGGCCGTTGCGATTTCCGCCTGCAACGACAAGGCGGCGAGCGGTTGGTTCAACTCATGCGCGAGACTTTCGGAAAGTTGGCTGGCGGTCTGCAGCCGGCTCATGTGAGCGAGGTCCGCCAGATGAAGGCGCGTCGTCGCCTCCGCCGCCTCGCGCCGAATTTCGGCGTGCTTTCGCTTGACGCCCAGAAAGGCGGTCAGGCTGATCGACAGCATCGAAAGCGAACGATTCACGAGTACTTTCCACAATTCCGTGGTGCCGCGCTCCGGCAGCATCACTGTTTTCGCGACCGTGAGGGCGCAGCAAACAACCGCCAGCCAGGCGGCGTAGCGAGGCGACGGCACGCGAAGCGCCACCAGGATCACAATCGTGTAAAGCATGCCGATCGCCACCCCCAGAGGGAGGAGGATGTCGATCGTCAGCACGATCGCGAGCAGAACAAAGCTAAGGAGAGCGAAGCGATTCGCGAAGGGAGAGGAGCTTGCGCGTCGTTCGGGCGTGGTTCGGGGCAGCCGCTCGCCCCCCTCATGCGTTATGCGATTGGGATCGGCGACCATACGTGAATGATATGAACGAATCGGGTGTTGTCTTGGGGTTAGCCGCGACTCGGGGCGCGGATCGCTTCGAACCGTTAAGCAGACGGAATGCGTGCCATGCTTGGTTTCGCCTTATTGACCGTAGAGCGAACTGATGCTCCACATCAAGCAAATCACGCTTGTGCCAACTATGCCGGCGCACCCACCAAGGCAAATGATACCCGGAATCAATCCGGGCATCGGTCGCGGCCCGATGTAAATCCAAGCCGTGAGACTCCCAAAGGACACCAAGAATCCCAACCAAGGGTTCACCAGGCGAGCTGTTGCTATGGGTGCCGCGAGGCAAACAGTAAGCAGGATCCACGCGAGAACCAAGCCGACGACCGCAAGCAAGGTCTCGCGAAGTACTGACAATCGTTGTTTGGGAGCGCTGTCCGGCATCTGCGGCTCACCTCAGGAGGACCGAACAAATCCACCCGCCGATCGAAATTGCTCACCTGCACCGTCTGCCGGCGAGCCTTGAAACGCGGTTATCACTAACTGCCGCGGAACCCACGGTCGATGGCTATGGAGCTTCGATCGAGGCCGCGACTTCGCTCTAATCACCTCGACGAGAGCCGCAAGGGCTTTCCGCGATCTCCGACGACCAGCGACGGGCTCCCTCTGGGGATCGAGTATAGAGAGCTTCGTTCCTCGGAGGTTGGCATGAGTCGTTTCAGAATGTGCTTGTGCTAAGTGGTCCGTTTCACAAATAACGTCCGGGTTAGCCAAGGCCGTCGCCAGGGATTTTCAATTCGGCGAAGTGAG
>JAIEPT010000182.1 GCA_019748295.1 Gemmataceae bacterium
CTTGTCGGATTCGGTTTCGGAGAGTTTCCAAACAACTTAGATAAACTTGTTTCCACGACGGTCTGACCTTACATCGCCGCTGACCTCACGCGGAGCGTGAGGACCACTCTCGCTGACCTCACGCGGAGGGAGCGGGAGCAAGAAGCCCCCCTCTCCCGGGGGGAGAGGGAGTGGAAGAATATCACCTGCCTCTCGCTTTACTCATCATCTTCCGAGAAGTTGTCGTCCGGCATTTCCTCCTCGCCCGCTGGGGTCGGCGCCCCGCCCACGGCGGCGTTGGTGAAGATCAGATAGCCGCGATGTTCCATGATTTCGACGTGGCCGAACACCTGCTCGAGGTCGCCGTAGATCAGGTCGATCTGCTTCGACACCATGTAGAACCTGCCCTCCGGTTTCAGCAGCGCCTTGGCGCGATCCATGAACAAGCGCGCGATCGACGCATTGGCGTAATAAGGAGGATTCGCCAGGACGACGTCGAATGACCGCTCTTCCGGCCCCTCCACCTTGGCGGTGCCGTAGACGCGGAAATCGGTCAACCCCGCCGCCTTGGCGTTCATTTCGGTGAGTTGCAAGGCACGGACGTTGGAATCGACGAAGGCGATGTGGGCATCGGCACCTGCACGGCGCGAAGCGAGGATGCCGTTGGCGCCGCAGCCGCAGCCGATGTCGAGCACGCGGTCGCCGGCATTGATCTGGGCGGCTTCGACCAGGGCGCGGGCTCCGTTGTCGAATCGACCGTACGAAAACGTCCCAGGCCTTGAGGTGAAGCGAAGTGAGCCCTGGTCGGACCGTACCTGGAAGGCCATCTCATGCCGCCGCTTCGGCCGTTCGCCGGTCCGCTGGCACCAGAAGAGCGAGTTGTTCGATTCCATCGGCACATGGACTTTGCCGAAGACCTTCTTGAGGATCGGCTGGAAGAAATCGTCGTTGTCGTGGAGCGAGACGACCACGAAGGTGCCGCCCGGCTGCAAGGCGTGAAATGCCTGCTCTACCACATCCAACTTCATCTCACGCTCGCTGCCACGTGGCGACGTGTAGATAAGCGTCTGCACGGCCGGCAGGTCCCAGAGGTCGGGCAACACCGAGACCTCGGCGCGGGTTCCCTGGGCCGACAACTCTTGGCGAAGCCGGTCGGCCTGGTACAGGTCCACCTGCCAGCAATGGACGTCGCCCGCGGGGAGGAACTCAGCAATTTCCGCGGCCTCGCGGGGGGAGCCCATGGCGATGCCGAAGGGGGGCTTGAGCCGCGACTCGACGAGTTGCAGCATCTGAGGATGCGTGGGAAGCTTCTTGGATGCCATGACCTGCTCGGCGGAGAACAATCGGGTTGCAGCATTCAGCTTATCGCTTTGCCTCGCCGCGACGAATCCTGAGCCGCAGGCGCCCGGCCGCTTTCCTTCGGCGGGTAGAATGGGGCATCCCCTAACAAGGCGTCCCCTTCATGATGCTCAGCGTGTTCGACCTGTTCAAAATCGGCATCGGCCCTTCAAGTTCGCATACGGTCGGCCCGATGTGGGCCGCACTGCGTTTCGTGCGCGAGCTGAAATCGCAAGGCCTGCTCGACCGGGTCCAATCCGTGGGCGCCGATCTTTACGGCTCGCTGGCCCTTACCGGGCGCGGCCATGCGACCGACAGGGCGATCCTGCTTGGCCTTTCCGGGGAACAGCCGGATACGGTTGACGTCGATCGCATCGAACCGATCGTTCAGGAGGTTCTCTCAAACCACACGATTCGTCTGGCAGGCGTTCGTTCGATCCCCTTCGACGCGGAGCGCGACCTCCGTTTCCACGGCGACAAATCGTTGCCGCGGCATCCGAATGGATTGCGGCTCACGGCCCTGGATGATGCGGGCAAAGAGTTTCTCCAGGAAACTTACTACTCCGTCGGCGGTGGTTTCGTCGTCACGGAAGCCGAGGCGGAAGCGGGGAAGGCGGGCGGATCGTCGCCGACGGCTCCGATTTCCCACCCGTTCGCTTCTGCGGAAGAACTGCTCTCGATCGGCCGTCGCACGGGTCTTTCGATCGCGAACATCGTCCGCCAAAACGAATCCGCGTGGCGTCCAGCGGCGGAGACGGAGGCGGGACTTGATCGCCTATGGGCTGTGATGGAGCAATGCATCGAGCGGGGCTGCCGAGGAGACGGCATATTGCCAGGTGGCTTGAACGTGCCTCGGCGAGCAGGCCGGTTGTTCCGCGATTTGAGCGGCAGGTCGATCAGCGCCGACCCGCTCGCAGTGCTCGATTGGGTGAGCCTCTATGCCCTCGCGGTAAACGAGGAGAACGCGGCAGGCGGCCGTGTGGTGACCGCTCCCACGAACGGAGCCTCCGGCGTCATCCCCGCAGTGTTGGGCTACTACGTGCGATTTCTCAAAGGCGATGCCGCCGGCGTGCGCGATTTCCTGCTGACGGCGGGAGCTATCGGAGCGCTGTACAAGCGAAACGCATCCCTATCCGCAGCCGAGATGGGCTGTCAGGGCGAAGTTGGCGTCGCCTGCTCGATGGCCGCTGGCGGACTGGCCGCAGTGATGGGGGGGACGAATGCCCAAATCGAAAACGCGGCCGAGATCGGCATGGAGCACAACCTGGGGCTGACCTGCGACCCGATTGGCGGCCTGGTTCAGGTTCCGTGCATCGAGCGGAACACAATGGGAGCCGCCAAGGCGATTAACGCCGCCCGCCTTGCCGTCCTTCATGGCGACGGCAGCCACCGCGTCCCCCTCGACCGCGTCATCGAGACGATGCGTCAAACCGGGATCGACATGATGGACAAGTACAAGGAGACCTCGAAAGGGGGCCTGGCACTCAACGTCGTGAACTGCTGATTTGGCGAAGGTAGTTCTCACGCTCCGCGTGAGGTCAGCGGCGATGCAAGGTCAGTCCGCCGTGGAAACAAGTTTATTAACTTGTTTGAAAACCGCCTGAAAACCATTCCGACAAGTTAATAAACTTGTCGCCACGAAAGACGAGAGTGGTCCTCACGCTCCGCGTGAGGTCAGCGGCGATGCAAGGTCAGTCCGCCGTGGAAACAAGTTTATTAACTTGTTTGAAAAC
>JAIEPT010000248.1 GCA_019748295.1 Gemmataceae bacterium
CCAGATCCGGTGCATGGTGGACAAGTACATCGGCGCGGACGAGGTCAAGCGGGTCATCGAGCCGGTGAACATCTTCCAAGTGAGCAGCCTCGAACAAGAACTAGCGGGCATTGAGGGCGCGGCGGCGAAGGCCGACTTCATTGCTTCGCGGGTGAAGCGGACCTGCACTGAGAAGATGGAGGAAGACCCGATCCTGTGGCAGAAGCTGTCGCAGGTGATTGACGAGGCGATCAAGGCGTACTTGGAAAAGCGGACGACCGAGGAAGAGTACCTGAAGACCATGCTGGATGCGTGGCGCGAGGCCCAGGAGCAGGGGGCGTCGAAGCTGCCGACCGAACTGAACGGCCACCCGGACGCGAAGGCGTACTTCCGGCTCCTGCTCGACGGGTTCGGCAAGCTGCCGGGTGCCGCCGAGCGCACGGACCTCGCCGCCGTCGCCGCCGAAACCGCGCTCAAGGCCATGAAGGTGATCGAGGAGAAGAAGATCCGCGACTGGACCGGCAACCGCGATGTCGAGAACGCCATGCTGAACGGCCTGGAGGACTTGCTCTACGGGGTGAAGGGGCGGTACGACATCGCCCTCAAGCCCGCCGACATGGACGACATCCTGACCGGGGTCATCCGCGTAGCCAAGCGGAGGGACGCGGCATCGTGAGTGAGCGCAACGGCACCCCGCGAACGCTGGCGGTCCAGTTCGGCAAGACGCGGGTCGAGTACCTGTTGCGGTACTCGACCCGGAAGACGCTGGCGATTGACGTTCATCCCGACCTGTCGGTGGTGGTGACGGCCCCCACGGGCAGTGCGGACGGTGCCGTCGAGGAGCGTGTGCAGAAGCGGGCCGCGTGGATCGTCCAGCAGCAGCGGTTCTTTTCGACCTACCTGCCGAAGTTGCCGCCGCGCCGGTACGTCAGCGGCGAGTCCCACCGCTACCTGGGCAAGCAGTACCGCCTCCGCATCCACGAGGCCGACGCGGACGGCGTGAAGATGGCGCGGGGCCAGATCAACGTCGGTCTGGTGGACACCTCAAAGAAGGAACGTGTGCGGAGTCTGGTGACGGCGTGGTTCCGGCGGCGTGCGGAATCAATCTTCGGCGAGGTATTCGCCAAGTGCGCGGCCGGTGCCGAGCGTCACGACATCGAGGCCGGCGGGTTCGAGCTTAGGAAGATGACGAACAGGTGGGGAAGCTGCACCGCAGAGGGGCGCATCCTGCTCAACCCGGAATTGATCGTCGCGCCCCTGCCGTGCATCGAGTATGTCGTCGTTCATGAACTCTGCCACCTGAAGCACCACAACCACGGCCCCGACTTCTACCGGCTCCTGGCCGCGATGATGCCCGACTGGGAAGCCCGTCGCGAACGGCTCAACCAGTGCGCGGCGGCGTAGCAAAGCCCCGGCCGCACCTCGAAGGCTGCCGGGGCTTTCGTCACTTCCGAAGCCCGCGCGAACCTCTCCCGCTCTCTGAGTGTCCCACCAATTCGCGAACAGTCTCGCCCGCACGCGACCCGCCGAAAAAATGTGGCCTACCGACATTGTGCAGCGATGCGAGCTTCTGAGAAATTGGCAAGTGACGATCAAGCGGACCTGCGACCTCCGAAGCAAAGTCGATGAAAGAAATACAATTCTCGCTTTACGAAGTGTTCGGGTATCTGCTTCCCGGCACCGCTCTTTGCGCCGGTTTGGGGTTGGTGTTCTGGGCGTTGTACTTCCCGCAGCCCGCGATTCTGTTCGACATTAAGACGGCTGAAGTGTGGGTGACGTTCATTGCCTTCGGGTACGTTGCCGGTCACGTCGCCCAAGCAATCGGCAACAAGATCGTGAAGCGGTTCACTTCGGCTGAAGAGAAGATCGTTACCGACGCCAACGCCTTCCCCGCCGAACTGGTGAAAGCGTGCCGCGAGAAGGTTGCGAAGATGCTCACCACCGACGCGCAACCGGGACTCGTTCTCGCGGACGGGAGCAACGCAGCCGAACCCGCGAAGGATTTGCCACCCATTTGGTTGTACCGCTTCTGCGACGACGCTGTTTTGCGTTCGGGGAAACTCGGCGAGCGCGAAGTTTACATCTACCGCGAAGGGTTCTACCGGGGAACGTTCGTCGGGTTCGTCGTGCTTACGGTCGGACTGGTCGCGTTCGCGTTGCGGTTGTGGTTCGGCGCGGAGAATGGAGCGGCACGGATCGGAACGGCAGAACTGACCGGCGGGCGCGTGGCCTACTTCGCGGTTCTTTCGGCGTTCGCAGCCCGTTTCCTCTGGGTTCGGTACTGGCGTTTCGCTGAATACCGCGTGACACAAGCACTTCTCGGATTCCTGACGATCAAAGACAAGGCGAGTGATAAGGCGGAAGACAAAGACAAGGCGGCAAAGAACGAAACCAACTGAATGGAGCATCGGCCATGCTGGAAGTAATGATCTGGGACGTAGACCACGGCAGCGCCGCGTACATCAACACGCCGACCGGCAAGCACATCGCCATTGACCTCGGCGTTGGTGACATGTCTTCGGGGCAGGAATTCAGTCCGCTACGGCATCTGCGATGGAACCGGCACGTTCAGCAAATTGACTGGCTCATCGTCACGCACCCGCACCGCGACCACATTGACGACATCGGCAACGTAGGGTTGGTTTCGCCCCGGATGTTGAGCGCGAACCGTGGTATCGCGTGGGAACACATCGAGGGCGGGAACCAAGAGGGCGACGAAGACGTTATCAACCAGTACGCCGCTCTCCTCAACAACTACAACCAAACTACTCCGAGTTCGGCAAGCCCGTTCACCGGAAATGATTGGGGTTGCACCATTCAGCAGTTCACGCCCACATACAGCGGCCCGAACCTGAACAACTACAGTCTCGTTACCATCTTCAGCTACGCGGGATCGAAGATCGTGATTCCCGGCGACAACGAAGCCGCGTCTTGGAAAAGCCTTCTCAGCAACCCGTACTTCGTTCAAGCGATCAAGGGGACTGACATCTTCGTTGCATCGCACCACGGACGCGAAAGTGGCTTCTACGGCGAACTGTTCGATCACTTCAAGCCGAAGCTCGTGATCGTTTCCGACACGAACCACGGCAGCACGAGCGTCACGGGAAACTACACTTATCACGCTGAAGGCTGGC
>JAIEPT010000146.1 GCA_019748295.1 Gemmataceae bacterium
TCCTCCATGCAGCCGTGCCGAAGTGCAGCTGCACGGATATTATACGCTCAAGACGGTTATTCGGATAGGCTCTAAGGTGAGTTTTGCTTTCTTAAGTTGTCCCTTTAAATATAAGCCTAGCGACTCCCCTGTCGATCTGTTGGGACGCGAGTACCGAGTTATCCCCGAAACCGACGCCGATTTGTTTCTTTTTGCAATTGAAGCATCTTTACGGATTTTGCATGAAGCGCGTAGTCGATAACAATTTAATCAATTCGGAAGAAAAAGGGAGACGCGAAGAGGAAAAGGAAGAGGATAAGGGGACGCAGCTATATTGACGTACCAATGTCAATCGAGTTGCGTCCCCTTTCCTTCGCCCAGTCCATCTTCCCCTCCTCCCCCCTCTCGCTCCGGACACTGGACTTGACCTGTTCGCCCGCTCCGCTAAGATAGGGGTAGTGAGTACCAGTAAGGGGAGCGTCATGCCGGACGACAGAAAGACCAGTTTGCCGATTTACGCCGAGGAAGTGAACAAGGACTTGTTGAACCGCCTCAGCCGCATTGAGGGGCAAGTCCGCGGCGTGGCCAAAATGGTCGAAGGGCAACGCAAGTGCCTGGAAGTCCTTCAGCAACTTGCCAGCATCCAAGCGGCGATGAAGGGCGTGACGAAGACCGTCTTGCGGAACTATCTGGAGCGGTGCGCAACCGACGCCATCCGGTCGGGCGACAACGCCATTTACGACGAACTTCTTGAAGCCATCTACAAGTTCGTGAAGTAGGCGGGGGCGGTCCCTGTCACGGCGCGAAAACAGTAGCTTTGGAGGATTGGACATGACCCGAAGGAAATGGCTGTGGACGGCTGCCCTGGCGGTCCCGCTGATTGTCGCCGGTACGCTCTATGCGGCGAACACGCAGAAGGCTACCGCTGGTTACACCTGCCCTATCACGGGCGAAAACCTGCCCTGCTCGAAGTGCTGCCCGCTGAACGGTGCGGCGAAGTCCAAGGGGTTCACCTGTCCCGTGACGGGCGAGAACCTGCCGTGCGAGCGGTGCTGTCCGCTGAACGATTCGGCGAAGCAGGAGGTAAATAAGGACGAGGCCACGAACGAGATGAAGCGGCACGCCGACCAAGGCTTTGTCTGCCCGGTAACGGGTGAGGAACTGGCGTGCGAGAAGTGCTGTCCGCTGAGCAAGGCGAAAACGAATTAGCCTTGTCCGTCAAGCAAAGGGGCCATCTCCCTCAAAGGAGCATAAAAAGGGGGTAGGCACTTGCCTGTCCCTTTTATGCTCCCACCCCGTCGCCCGAAATATGCTTGTGCTGAGTTTGCGATTCTCATCAAGGATATGGGATACTAACTGGTTGGCGTTCGGTGACAGCCGTCACCGTCACCAAACGGGTTTTCGCGCGTCCGTCACCGTCACCAAACGGGTTTTCGCGTGTCCGTCACCGTCACCAAACGGGTTTTCGCGCATCGCCCGCCGTCACCAAACGGGTTTTTGCTCCTTGCCCGGGACCAGCTACTTCTTTCCGATCGCGTAGAACTTCTTGGAGCCGAGCAGGAAGAGCCGACCGTCGGCGATGGCGGGGGATGCGTGATTGCTGTCCCCCAATGCGTTCGTGGCAAGCACGACGAACTCGGGCCCCGCTTTGACCACCACCGAGGTGCCGGCGCTGGCGAGGTAGATGCGGCCGGCGCCGTCGGCCACGGGACTGGACCAGGGGCTGGAAAGTTGGGGGACGCGTTCGCTGTAGATCTTCTTGCCGGTCTCGGCATCGAGGCAGACGAAGACGCCGTTGTCGAACAGGCGATAGATGTGTTTGCCGACGGCGAGCGGCGAACTGAGGCCCTGTGCGACGTTCGTCTCCCATTTGACGTGGGTCCTGGTGACGTCGCCCGTGCCGCTCGGATCGAGCAGCTTCGCGGGTCCGCCTCGGCCGCTGTCGCAGAAGACGTACTCCCCGACTTTGACCGCCGACGCGGTTTCGCCTCTGCCCTCGCACCACCAGATTCGTTCGCCGGTGCGCGGGTCGAATCCCTGGATGGCGTTTTTCGCGGCTCCCAGGCCGGCGCCCATGAGGATCAGGCGTGGCGCCCCCTGGACTTCGACGATCAACGGCGTGTTATGGCCATAGCCCGTGTCTTTGAGGTCCTTGTCCCAGACGATGTCGCCGGACTTCCGATCGAAGGCGACGAGTCGCGAGCCGTTTTGCATGCCGCAAAAGACGATGACGGTCTTCTCGAACAAGATTGGGCTGGTGGCCATCTCCACGTCGTAGTTGTGTGGCTTCAGTTCCTGACGCCAAACTGGCTTGCCTTCCCAATCGATGGCCGAGAGCACGGAGGTGCCGAAAAGGACGTAGACGCGTTCGCCGTCGGTTGCCGGGGTGCAGCTTGCATAGCCGCCGCCGGGACGTCCGGTGTGGCCACGCTTCCAGGGGCCGGGATCGACGGGGGTATTCCAGAGCAGCTTGCCGGAGGTCGATTCGTAGGCAGCGAGAAACTGTTCGAGCTTCTTGGGCGGCGTCTTCGGATCGCGGCGCGTCGCGTTGGCGACGAAGACGCGGTCCTTCCAGACGATCGGGCTCGCGATGCCGTCGCCCAGCAACTCGGCCGACCAGAGAACGTTTTCGCCTGTCTTGCCGTTCCAGGTGAGTGGCAAGTTGGCGTCCGGCGAGACGCCGCTCCCGTGTGGGCCGCGGAACTGGGGCCAATCGTCGGCATGAAGGGGAGGGTGCAGCACGAGGAGCGCGGCAAGGAACAGGATGCGAGTGGGCATGATGGTGGACCGTTCCGGCAGGAGGGCGGAAGGAAGGTGGGATCGTTTTCCTAAATCAGCGTGCGCAAATCGGCGGCGCGTTAGCGGCCTTTTGAATAAGCGCGGGCGTCGCGCTTCCGATCAAAACATGCCAGTCGCCCGCACCAGCCCGAAGCGTCAGTCAGCGAGGGACGACGTGAATCCTCGCTGACGCTTCGGGTTCGTGCGAAAGGTGCTGCTGCGAAATCGCGCACACTGATTTAGGCCGAACATCAGCAATCGCCAAGCCGATCAAATGGCCTTCAAGAATTGCTGTGTTCATGCGGCGAGCTTGGTGCGCCGAAACGAGGGAAGCGGCGTGCAATCGGGTAGGAGGGGGAATTACTTCCCCCGTCCTCCCACACCACCGGACGTACTCATCGTATCCGGCGGTTTCT
>JAIEPT010000390.1 GCA_019748295.1 Gemmataceae bacterium
AATGCCCTACCAACACCTCCTTTTCGCATTCAAGAACGAGGAATCACGTGTAGAATGGGCAGTTGCACCCAAATGATTTCGATCTCGCAAATGACGTGCGCCTTCTTCGTCAGCGCCTTGTAGTCCCGGAACAAGGCGTCGCTTAGGCGATCGGTTGGTTCGCCTTGGCCAATTGCGTTTAGTCGGTCAATCTCCGCGTTTGGCGGGCGATTGCCCCGGATTTGTCCCGAGCCGAAGTCATGCACCTTCTTGGTTAGCCGGTTGAGGTTATCTTCCCGAGGGACAGCTAGCGTGACGTGTTGCCCTGGTTCGCCGAGAGGCTGAAGGCCGGTTCCCGATAAATTAACGGGCATGTCGTGTTCAAGCTTATAGAAGACAGCGCGACGCTCATCTTCCGACATGGCATGGAGGGAGGCGGAGAGGGCCTTGATTGTGACCTCAAGCGCATCCGCTTTCGCCTTCCGCCCTGCGAGGCGCTCAGGGGGGATCGGGGGGGATCTGCGGTTTGTCTTTGCGGCGTGCAGCAGTCTGTGCAGGTGGGAGGGACAGCGGCGGCAGATCAGGTGTCACGAGGCGTCCTCGGAAGGCGCTTCCTTGCTTGGGACATTTGTTTTCGCACCAGTTTGACCTCCTCGGCGACATCGCCGCCACGGAGTTCATCCCGGCCCGTGAGGATCATAGTCTTTACTGCTTCAGTGACCGCACGCTCAACATCAGCGTAAGACAGCCGATGAGAAGCCTTGGCGGCAGGCGTGAGCGAACCGACGACGCGGACCCCGCTCAACAACTGCCTCATAAACTCTTCCCTGGCTTTTTCCGAAGGAAGTGGGAAGCGGATTACGGTGTCGAACCGCCTCCAGACCGCTGAATCTAGAAGATACTGATGATTACTGGCGGCTACAAGGATGCTTTTACCGTCGCGGAAAGAATCCAAGGCTTGCAAAAGACTGTTCACGACCCGCTTGAGTTCGCCGACGTCGTGTTCATCGTCCCGATCTTTCGCTATAGCGTCTACTTCGTCGAGAAAGAGCATCATAGGGGACTGGTTGGCAGCGTCGAACGCCTGCTGAATCCGGGAGGCTGTCTCCCCGAGGAAACTGGAAATAGCGGAACTAATTTGCAGGACCGCGAGCGGCAACCCGAGTCGAATTGAGAGGTAGTGTGCGGTCATTGTCTTCCCGCATCCAGGTGGTCCCCAGAAAAGGAGTCTAGCCTTCGGTCGGTAGCCATGTTCGGCCAGCTTTAACCGATTACTCTGCTCATCAATGACACGACACAGCTGGCGCTCTGTATCTCCTTCGACGAGTAGGCGAGTCGGATCGGTGAGCGGCTTCGGGAAAAAGAGGAGTTCTTCCACGCGACGGTCTTTGGAAAGGCCGCGCAGCCCGGTACTTTGGCCAGTCCCATTCCGGACTGGCCCTAATGCCCTCTGAAGCTCGCGACCGAACTCGTGGTGGTTGGCAGCCAACTCATCTGAAATGATCGACTCGGCTGCCCGCCTGAACGACGACTCGTTGTTCTCGCGGAAAGCGCTAAGGCGACCGGCAGGAGATGGGATACCAAGCATGGGCCTATTCCAAAAATCGGCGATTGGTCAGACTGGCGGCGTGGATTGACGCAATCATGAATTGACGCAATTGGGGAGGATGCCGCCATGGTTGGCTCGTCGCAGGCTACCGCGCAGGTTTCGGATCGGTTGATCTCTCGTGCAGCTCTCGCCTTGACCGGACACAAACGCCGACGTTTCGTGGCGGAAGTCACGTTGGATCTTTGCGACGGGAACGCCCGGCGCTCGGAAGAGCGCTTCGGCTGGTCGCGCAAGACGGCCGAGAAGGGAATGCGCGAGAAGGCGAGCGGCATTCGCTGCTTGGAGAATTTCGCGGCGCGGCGAAGGCCGGCGTGGGAGGAGAAGCATCCGCAATTGGCCCTCGACATCCGCGACGTCGTCGAACCCAAGACCCATGCGGACCCCGAGTTGAAGTCGTCGCGGCGCTACGCGAATTTGTCGGCGAAGGAAGTGCGCGAGGCGCTTTTCGCCAAGGGCTACGACGCCAAGAACGTTCCCGCGGAACGAACGCTGCGCGACGTCCTCAATCGGATGAACTATCGGCTCAAGCGGATTCGGAAAGGCAAGCCTCTCAAGAAAACCAAGGACACCGATGCGATCTTCGCGAACGTGGCCGCGGTGAAGGCCCAGGTTCGCGGCGACCCGGAAACCTTGGAAATCTCCATGGACACGAAGGCGAAAGTGGCGATCGGCGACTATTCGCGTGGGGGGAAAAACCAGGACCGACGCGGCGGGAAAAGCGGCGAAGGCCTGGGACCATGATCCGCCGGCGAAGGAGAAATGGACGCCGTTGGGCATTCTGATCTTGGCGACGGGCGCGTTGGCCTTGATCTTCGGCTCGCGTGAGACAAGCGATTTTTGGGTCGACGGGTTGAAGCGATGGTGGGGGACGGCGCGTGGACAATTCGCCCACATCCGTCGCCTGGTGATTTACCTCGACAACGGACCGAACAACTCGGGAGCTCGCACGCAGTTTCTGAAGCGGCTGGTGGAGTTCGCGGACGGGTCGGGCCTGACGCTGAGGTTGGTTTACTATCCGCCCTACCACAGCAAGTACAACCCGATCGAACACTGTTGGTCGTCGCTGGAGAAGAAGTGGAACGGCGAACTGCTGAACGGCCTGCAGATCGTGCTGCGATGCGCCTTGCGGATGTTCTGGAAAGGCAAGCATCCGACCGTGGAGCAGTTGGCAGGCGATTATCCTGAAGGAGTGCGGATCAAGGGCCGAGCCGAAAAGCGCGAACTCGAATCGCGCCTGCAGCGTTCGCCCACCCTACCGAAATACGACCTCGTCATCCGCCCGCGGCAGGTAGATTAACTCCCGCCGCTCGCCTAAACAGTTGCAGCAGGCGCTCGGGGCTCGTCACTTTAGGCCTCGCAGCAATTGTGTCGCCGGCGGACCTCCTCCCGGTACGTTGTCCATTTGAGGGCGACGGTCGTTCCAGTTCAGCAGACGCCAAGGTAGTTTCTCTTTACTCAGGATACTCGATGGATCGGGCTTGTCGAGGCGCAGACATTTTCGTGCCCTTGGCGCAAGTCCTTGAAATAGTAGCTGTCCATTCTGTGCGGCTGATTTTGGGAAAGTTGGCGCAGCTGGGGCGCGGGCGTTTGCATATGCTGTCGG
>JAIEPT010000033.1 GCA_019748295.1 Gemmataceae bacterium
AGAAACCGCCGGATACGATGAGTACGTCCGGTGGTGTGGGAGGACGGGGGAAGTAATTCCCCCTCCTACCCGATTCCGGCTCTATTTTCGGGCCTGCCTTCCTTCGATACTCGCCTCCAAGTTGGTGCGGCGTTGCTTTAAGCCGCTTTCACTTGGCGCGCAGATCAGCAAACGCTCGCCCTTCCCGCAACAACTATTTTCGCGCCGGGATCACGGTAATGAGTGCCTCTATACCGTCACACTGCCGGTGTGGAGGCATGGTGGTAGAGAGGCACAATCGCCTCCGGTGGGTGTGCCTCTGTGCCACTCCAGAGGCACACTCGGACGCCTCGAAAGGCCGATTGTGCGGGGTGTTTCGGCGCGATTTCAAATTCCGCCGCAGCGAAGTTTCCTCGCTTCCCTGCCCTGACCTTCGTCCGCCGCCGACTTCGTTCGACTCAGGTCAAAAATGGAACGCGACGCGGGCGTTCGCGCCCTCGTTCTGGTCAGACTTCGGTTGCGAGCAGCAAGACCTCGCTTTTCTGTATGCCGGAGGAGAGGCACACTGCGGCTGCGAGTGTGGAGGTAGAGAGGTGGAGAGGCACACCGGTTCGGCCCAGTGTGGAGGTATGCCGGTAGAGAGGCAGACTGGACGATGTTTTTTGCTGCGAGTGTGCCTCTGTAGCGGTATACCGGCCCTCACGAAAACAACTCGGGGGGCTTTATGAGGTTGGGGCGGACGCACATCATCGCATTGACGAATCAGAAAGGGGGATGCGGGAAGACCACGAGCACGGTCAGCCTCGCGGCGGCCTGCGCACGCATGGGCTACAAGGTCACGGTCGTCGACACCGATCCGCAGTGCAATGCGACGGACACGTTCGGGCTCGACCGCGAGAAGCTCGCGGAGGAGGGGAAGTTCACCGTCGCCGACGCCATTCTCGCCAAGCGGCCGGCGCGCGACATCGAGTTCGACTTCGGCGACCGCTTCGACGGCAACTTGTTCGTCGTTCCCGGTCACAAGGGACTCGGCACCATTTCGCAACGGCTTGAAGGACAGTTGCAGAACGCGATTGCCGACGGGAAGTATTCCGACCTCGACATCGACGATCTCAAGAACGAACACCGCCAGCGTCTCCGCAAGTCGCTGGAGAGTCTTCGCGGCGAACGCGACATCATCTTCATCGACACGCCGCCCGACCTCGGCTTCCTCATGACGACCGCACTTCTTGCGGCGGACTGGTTCGTCATTCCCGTGTTTCCGTCCGGCTACGATCTCAAAGGCCTTGAGTCGCTCACTCGCAACGTGCAAAAGGTGCAGCAGCGATTCAATCCGCGTTTGCAGCTTCTCGGCGTGCTTCTCGGCAACACGGACGCACGTGCGAAGCTCGACTTCGACATTTACGGAATGCTCACGCAGAGCTTCGGCAAGGACCGCGTGTTTCGCAGCGTCGTGAATCGAAGCGTCAAACACCGCGAGGCGACGGTGTACGGTCACACGATCTTCGAGCACGCGGCCGAGCAGCCGGCGGCCGAGCAATTCCTCGCCGTCGCCAAAGAGATCGTGGAGCGATTGGAAAAGGCCGAAAGCGGGAAGGGCACGGAGACCTCCGCACCGCCGGAAGACGCCGCGCACAATGAGGTGGCAGAGGTGGAAGCGCTGAAGGAGGCGAACAGCGGTGGCTTCTGACGGCAAGACGAAACGCGGATTGCCTTCGTCGTTTCACATCAGCGTTCCGCAAAGCGTTGCTTCGGGACCCGTCGATCTCGGCGAGTATTTGGACGAGCCGCCGCCTCCGCCGCGCGTCGCACGTCCCGCCACGCCGGCGCATGAGCCGGAATCTCGCATCGTTACGTTTCCGCGGGCCGAACCGCCCGTCGAGTCACCGGCTCCCCCCCGTGTTTCACGTCCAATGGCGCCGCCGCACCCGGTTCGGGAAGAAGCAGCACCGCCAGTGCTTCACGATTTTCTTCCGGGCAAGAAGCAGTCGCGGAAGCAAGTGAACATGAATCCCGAGACGCTTCAGATGGTCGACGAGCTGATCGATCAGATCTGCACGCAGTGCGTTCAGAGCGATGTGAAGGGCTCCGAGCTCTTTCACGCCCTTGTCTCGACGCTTTACGAGGCACGCGAGTATTTGGATTTCTCCCAGGTGAAGCCGCGGGGGAAGTGGGGTAGCCCCACAGCGAAGGCGTTCCCGGTTTCGCTTAAGAACGCCTTTCGGACCGCGATTGCCGAGCGTCTCCGCTTCAACCGCCAGTAAGGGCCAACAGACGCAATGGGACCGGCTTTTAGTCGGCCCCTTCGCTGCATTTCATGAAGTTCCATCCTTGTGCCGATAGTGGAAGGACCACGGAGGTGCATCATGATTCCACCTTTTGCGCAAATCGTTCGGACGCTTATTCCCTCGTTCCTACTTGCCCAGCTCTGCTTCCACTCCATAGCAAGTGCGGATGTTGAAAAAGGCAGGACCGCTGCGAATCGCGGCGACTTTGAAACTGCGCTTTCAGAATGGCGGGCATCAGCGCAGCAAGGAGATAGCGAGGCCAAGTATCTTCTTGGCCGACTCTATGCGAACGGAGATGGTGTGCAGCGCGATTTTCAAGCGGCGTTTCAGTGGTTCCTGGCCGCAGCGAAAGCTGGACACAGAGGAGCACAGCAGGCGTTGGCAAAAATGTACGAGCGTGGTGACGGAGTACAGAAGGATCGCACGAAGGCAGCACTTTGGCGAAGCGGAAAGGGGAGCGGTGAAGATGAGGCATCGGAGGCGCCGCCCGTAAAGAAGGTCTCACTGACCTCCATGAACGGACGAGTCGCGAAGAATGACACGCGGCTCGCTGAGCCCACGGTCGCAGGGGGAGTTTCGCTCGGTTCCAGCGACGATTTCACTAAGGTACCTGAATCAGCGACACAACGAGAAGGCCTATCCCCTCCGGTGGGCAGCGAGACAAAACGCGATCAGCCTAAAGCAAGTGCTTCGACCGGTGGCGGCGAGCCTTCGCTTGGTTCTCACTCAGATATCATCGCTGCTGGCGGTGCTTCGCCGACTGCCGCATCCCTTCCGACCTTGTCTCGCTGGAACGGGGTGTGCCCGACTTCCACAAGCTCCCAAGCCGAGAAAGAAGACTTTGAGCAGGCGGTTGCCGAACTGTTCCATTTGGGTGCAGCTGATTCCGCAACATGGTTTTCAAACTGCTTCCGTCAAGGTTAAGGGTTGATTCGTCAGCACCTT
>JAIEPT010000197.1 GCA_019748295.1 Gemmataceae bacterium
TGTCGCGGGGTTGGTCGCTGAACTCAATGCCGATGTCGAGATTGGCTTGATCGGCATCTCCTAGTGAGAACTCGGCACCATTTAGAGACAGACTGACCGCCTTTGCATCCACCCAAAAATCCTTGCTGCCGTCCATGAATTGCAGGCGGGCTCGCTGGCCGAATTTAGTTTTGCCGATATAAAGGACGCGGTATTTCTTGCCTTTGTAGCTCCCAATTTCGTCACCCGGATTGATGAATTGTTTCTTTGGCGGTTGAACCGCGACCGTTTCTTTTTTCGGCTCGCTTGCCTTCGGCCTCTCCGGCTTGGCAGGCGCATTCGCTTTCGCGGCTTCCTCATCTGCCTTCAGTTGCTTCTCTTCAGCGAGCAACGCCTTGTATTCCTCGTCGTGCTGTTCGCGGTTTCGGTCGTCGTCCGGCCCCGCCACCATTCCCCGCAGATGCTTCTCGACTTCGGCGAGCCTCTTGCGTCGTGCCGTCGATGCAAAGACGTGCTGTGTGTAGTCGGTATGCTCAACCGGCACGGCTTCGTAGTCGAATGACCACCCGCCCTTGCCGCTGCCGAAGTCTTCCGCGTCCGATTGCGAGACGTAGCTTGGCCGATCCGACTTGACGATTACGTGTGGCTGATCGCCCACAGCGATAATGTCGCCGACTTGAAATTTTTCTTCCCACAGTCCGTGTGCCTCGGCCTTGGACATCATCCCGAGTTGCCGCGTCTTGGCGGCGTAGCCATCTTTCGGCGTGTAGCCCCATTCGCGGACCTTGGTCGCTGCCTGCTCGCCCTTCTGCCGATTGCGTTCGGCTGTTTGCTGACGATACTGCTCTTGCTGTTCCGCCTCTTTTTTGGCCCGCTCTGCCTGATCTTTGGCCAATTCCGCTTTCCGCTCTTTATCCAGTTGGCTGTAAGCCTCCCAAGCCTTTTGCCTATCGGCTTTGGTCTGAAACAGCCATCCTCCTGCGACTTTTGACGCTTTAGCGCCGCTCACCTCGATTGCCTTGCCCATGATCCCGTCGTTGCGATCAAAAAGGCCTGTCCTGTCTGCCGCGTGAAACAGCAGATTCTCTCGCTCAAGGATCGCCTTCTCCAATTGCTCCCATTGCGACATGATCGACGTGTAGGCTTCGTCTGGCTTCGCCTCTTCCTTCCGCTTCGTCGGCGCACCCGGCACCCATTCCGGCGTCTTCGGTTTCTCCTTCGCCTCCGTCTTGGGCGCGGCCGCTGGATTGGTTCGCCCCTCGTCCGAATCAGCCTCCCCATCAAAAAACGCCTTCACCTCGCTGACCTTTTTGCCCTTTAGCCCCCTCGGGCCACCTTTCACGATCACGCCGTCCTTGATGAACACCGGGAAGCCACCAACGTGTTTCTCTTCACCTTCAGCCTTCCCGCCAATGGTGATCCACTCGCCGTCACCATCGGTGGCAAGCCTCACCCCAATCGGGTCCCCCACTGCGGCATCCATCGCCAACTGCGCAGCCAGCATCGCCTCGCCCACGTCCTCCGTCTCGGCGAGAGCCGCCTGAAACAGTCGCGAGTATCGAACCGCGTTCGCGTGATCGAGCATCATTGGTGAGCCTCTTCTCCGGCGTAGTTTGGGTCGTTTTTCATCTCACGCCGCAACGACTCAAGGGCGCCGGAAAGACAGTCTTCGCACAGCGACAAATTGCCAATCGATGGGATCGCCAACTCCTCAGCGTAATAGGCAGGTTCACCGCAACAGACGCAATGTACCTTGACTTGGAATCTCCACAGGCCCTTGCATCGGCTTCCCGAATGGGGCATCGCTGAAACGAAAAACTTCATGCCAGCACCTTCCCCTGAATCTTCCGGGCAATGTCTCGAATCCGATCCGTCACCAACGGATTGCTCAACGACATCGCCGCACCCATCTGCGAAGGCGGAGCACCCGGCGTCGGCTGCTGCGCGGGCTGGTTCATCTTCTTTTTCGTGGCCAGCAGCGACTTCACCTTGACCGTCCATTTCACGTCGCCGAAGTTCCATTTCACCAACGGCGTCAACACCTGCTCGATGAACAGCATCAGCAAGGCATCCGCGATCTTTTGTTGCCCCTCAAGGAACGACTCCATCGGAATCTGCCGCCCGCTGTAGCCGCTCCCCACCTCGGACGCTTGCAGTAACTCCGGCGGAACGCCGATGCCGTAAGAGATTTGGTCGTACAGCGATTTCGCGTATTCCGTCAGCGGACCAACATCAATGACATGCGAGGGCCAAACCACGTCCCACTTGAAATTCCCCTTATCATCCACCGTGCTCGGCAACCCAATCGACGCCCCCGCCTTGGCTTGCTCCGCCATCATGCGGGCCATGTCGCGGGCGTACCGAATCCCCTGCCCCAAGCTGTCCTGCGTCGTGCTGGGCGTGTTCAACGGCGCGACATAATCCTCGTCCGGGTATCGCACCACCGGCCCAGCCACGCCGAAGCGATAGGCCGCCATATCAATGACCGTTTCCGCCCCGTCCTTCCACGCCGCACGCCTCCAAGGGCGCCACGCCCCATAGAGCTGCGAGAACCCGTAGAGGCTTCCGTCAATCGGGCGGTGCGCGTACCACAAAGCTTTCGCCGGGATGTCCTCAGACCCCATCCACAAATCGACCGGCTCTTTTCCCTCGATGTGCGCCACCCGCATACCTACGGGCGAACGTGCTTTCGTCAGCAGCGACGTGTCGAACGGGGCGAACTCCTTAAACCCGTTCCACGCAAGCACCCCGTTGTCGTCCTCGTACAGCGGTTCCCCGCCAACCCAACCGAAGTCGTACGCGCGTTGCAGCTTCGGCACGCCGCGATCCCAAAAACGATTACACTGCTCCAAGACATACGTGCTGACCTTGGGATTCTCGGGGCAGATCGGCACGCCCATATCCGCCATCGGGTCCGGCGCACCCGGCGTCGGCCCTCCCCAAAACTCCGCACCAGCCACGCCCGACTTGTAGTACTCCAACGCCGTGCAAACCATCGGATGAATCAGCATCGCCGGGATGTCGAGCCGAAAATTCCACTGCGGCCACAGACCATCGGGCGAAGTCAACGCCGAATACGGCACCGTAGGCACGTACCCCTGCGTCAACGGTTCCAGCAGCCGCTGCTCCAGCGTGCCGCGACTGACGGCCTCCAGTTTCTTGCCATCCTGCTCGATCATTGCACGGCCTCCCTGGTGATCCCGGTTTGCAAGTCGATGCGCGACTGCGGGCCGCTCGTGACCG
>JAIEPT010000040.1 GCA_019748295.1 Gemmataceae bacterium
ATACCAGCATGGGTCTCGCACCCACAGGATCATCAACACCTACACGACGCACAGCCGCGCACGAAGGAAGCGGTTTTGCGGGACGCCATGCGAAACCGCTTACTTCGTGCGCGGCTCCTTCGCCTCGAGCATGCGAAGCTTCACGCGTCCAGTCTGGGGGCATGCTTGGGCGGTGAAAGCGGGCAGTTCGCTGGCCCCGGCCAGGGACCCGCCCAAGCATGGCACACCACGGCTGCTTCCACAGATCAAACGACTTTCGTCGACGATGCAATATCCTGCCGGAGGGGGGAGAGGGGAGCAAGACGCGCATTTGCCCGCTGACCATCACGGTTTCGCGAACGTCTCATCCAAGTTCAGCACGACATTGCCGACGAGCGTATACGCCGCCAGATCGGCCGCATCCATGCCAGCAGGGAGGGGGCCTATAGGGTCGGTTGCGAAGATGGCCGCCTCCTTCGCGTTCTTGGCGTATTCCGCCCTCGCCGATTGATAGAGCGTAACCAAGCGACGCAGTTCGCCTTCCTGCGGTGGGCGAACGAGCGTCAGGCGGAACGCCATGCGGATTCGGCTCTCGGGCGTGTCGCCCCCTTCTTTCACCATGCGTCGCGCCAGAGCTTGAGCCGCCTCGACGAACACGGGATCGTTGAGCGTCACCAGCGCCTGCAACGGCGTGTTGGATCGCGGCCGTTTCACGGCACAGACGGTGCGGTTGGGGGCGTCGAAGGTGGTCATCGAAGGATACGGGATCGTTCGTCGCCAGGAGGTGTAGACGCCGCGGCGATACTTGTCTTCGCCGCTGCTGGTGGTCCAGTCGGTGCCGGGGCCGAATGCGGCGCTCAGGCCGAGTTTCGGTTGCGGCGGATACACGGAGGGGCCGCCGACCTTGGGGCTTAGCAGGCCCGCGACGGCCAATGCCTGATCGCGAACCGTCTCCGCTTGGCTGCGAAAGCGTGGGCCGCGGGCGTAGAGAAAGTTGTTCGGATCCTTTTCCAAAGCCTCCGCCGTCGTCTTCGACGATTGGCGATATGCTGCCGAGGTCACCATCATTTTCAGCAGCCGTTTCACGTCCCATTTGCCTTCGCCCGCGAAATCGGCCGCGAGCCAATCGAGCAATTCGACGTGCATGGGGATCTTGCAACGCATGCCGAAATCTTCCGGCGTATCGACGAGGTAGTTGCCGAAGATTTGCTCCCAGAAGCGATTGACCGTCACTCGGCTCGTCAGCGGATTCTCGGGCGAAACGAGCCAGTGCGCGAGCGCGAAGCGATTGGCGGAGTCCTCTTTTTTCAGCGAATGAAACATCGCGGGGACGCCGGGCTCGACCTTCTTGCCGAGGTCGAGCCAATTGCCGCGATTGTGGATTTTCGTCGTGCGTCGCTGCTTTTCCCCAAGTTCCCGCATGATCGGCGTCGGCACCGGCTTGATCGCCGCGAGTTGCGTCTTTGCCGCCGTCAGCTTGTCGGCGGCGGCTTTGATTTCGGGCCGAGTGCCGCGATAGAAGTTGATCAGCTCCTCCTTCTGCTTCGGCTGCCGCTTGGCCGCATCGACGGCGAGCGTCGCCTGGATGTTCTTCGGCAGCTTGCCGACTTCAACGCTCTTTTCCCACTTGGCTTGATCCGCATCAAGCGTCGGAGCCAGCTTCGCGATTTCCTTTTCGATCCCGGATGCCTCCGCTTCGAGCGACTTCTTGCGAGCTTCATCCTCCGGCGAGAGATACATCAAGTTCGGGCTGTTGTCCCCTTTGTCGGAGTCTTCCGACTGATTGAAGATGGCGAAGAGGCGATAAAACTCTTCCTGCGAAATCGGATCGTACTTGTGATCGTGGCACTCGCAGCAGCCGATCGTGATGCCCATCCAGGTCTGCATCGTCGTGTTGACTCGATCGACGACGGCGATGACGCGAAACTCCTCGTCGTTCGTGCCCCCTTCGGTGTTCGTCAACGTGTTGCGATGGAACGCAGTCGCCAGCAGTTGCTTCACATTCGCGTTCGGCAGCATATCCCCGGCGATCTGCTCCAAGGTGAACTGATCGAACGGCTGATTGGCGTTGAACGCATCGATCACCCATTCGCGGTATTTCCAGATCGTCCGCGGTTGATCCTCCGCGTAGCCGTTGGAGTCGGCGTAGCGAGCGAGGTCGAGCCAAACCTGGGCCCAGCGTTCGCCGTAGGCGGGCGACTTCATCACTTCATCGACATACTTCTCATAAGCATCCGGACTAGTGTCCGCAACAAAGCGGTCGACCAACTCAAGCTTCGGCGGCAGCCCCGTCAAGTCAAGGGCGACGCGCCGAGCCAGCGTGTAGCGATCCGCCTCGGCCGAAGGCTGCATGCCTTCTTTCTCGATGCGAGCCAGAACAAACGCGTCGATGGGATTGCGGGCCCATGTCTTGTTCTTCGTTACCGGAATCGGCGATTTCTTCGGCTGGATAAACGCCCAGTGCCGCTGATACTCCGCCCCCTCGGCGATCCATTGCCGCAGCACTTTCCTTTCGCGGTCCGTGAGCGGCGGATGGGCCTTCACGGGGGGCATGCGGTCGTCTCCTTCGGACAAGATCCGCGCGATCAGTTCGCTCTCGTCCGGCTTGCCCGCGACGACCGCCTTCGCGCCCGAGCGGAGCTTCATGGCGGCGCCTTCGGGCGTATCGAGCCGCAGTTTCGCCTTGCGGGCCGCTTCGTCGAAACCATGGCAGGCGAAGCAATTGGCCGACAGGATCGGCTGCACGTCGCGCGCGTATTGAATCTTGCCGGTCGTTTGGCCCTGGGCGGCGGCCGCGGAAAAGCTCATGACGCCGACGAGCATCCAACTGCGAAGCATGGGGGCGTCTCTCGGAGAGGGCGGACGAAAACGAGGCGGGTGGGACGTGCTTGGGCGAGCGTCAGGAGCTAGTCTACCTCCCTCTCCCTCCGGGAGCGGGTTGGGGTGAGGGTGCCTTTTCTCGCGTAACGCCACGTCGCACGCCCTCACCCCCGGCCCCTCTCCCGGAGGGAGAGGGGAGAAATGCAGGCGCCGCTTGCCTTGCAGGATACCCGGTTCCGCGGGCCGGATCAATGATGTCCCGCCGATGTCTGTTTTCCCGGCAGGCGATGACTACGATGAAAAGCGACGCGACTTTTGGAGAATGCCATCTGCATTTCTCCCCTCTCCCTCCGGAAGAGGGGCCGGGGGTGAGGGCAGAAACATTGCCCATGCGGTTGCGCCAATCGTTGCGACTGCACTAAGTCCACACCTTGGGCGATGC
>JAIEPT010000089.1 GCA_019748295.1 Gemmataceae bacterium
CGGGCCGGACCAAACGAAGCTTGGCGTCTCGGTCGAGACAACCGGCTGGGCGCCGTCCTGCGAGTGTGGGGCGGAAACCGAACCCTGTACGGTGCTGGACCCCTTCAGCGGCGCGGGCACAACGGCATTGGTGGCGGGCCAGCTTGGACGTTCGGCTATCGGGCTGGAACTAAATCCGCAGTACGTCGCGATGTCGCTGGAACGGCTAAGTGACGCGGGCGTTGTGGGGCTCTTCGCATAAAGCTCCGCCGCAACGAGCTATCGCTCCCCGCCCGGTGCTGGCGAACCGGCAAGGTCATGCACGCCCGACGCCGCGTCGCCAAGCTCCACGCCAAGCGGATGCGCCGGGTGCTCGTCAAGGACAAAGGCTTCCGCGTCAACGTCTACCGATGCCCGTGGTGCGCGACGCACCACGTGGGCAGTTCTCGGCTTCACATGGCCAGCTAAGGGCTCTTGAACGATGCCGCCAACAGCAATCAACGTCAGCTTCGGCACGCTCCGCGACCCCAAGGTAAAGCGGCTCATGTCGCGTCTTGGACCTGAAGCGTTTGTCTGCCTCATGCGGCTCTGGCTGCACGCTGGGGAACACCACTGGCAGCGCGGCGGCAAGCTCGAAGGCTACACGGGCGATGACCTCGAAGGCGAAGCCGGGTGGCGAGGGGAGCCCAAGGCGTTTGTGCGGTCCTTGATTGAGTTGGAGCTCTTGGAGCAGATCGACGGCGGTTTCGAGATTCCACACATGGCGGAGCACAACAAGCACTTCGAAATATTCAACAAGCGGTCAGCGGCAGGAAAACGAGGCATGAAGTCAAGATGGGAAGGACAGGGCGACGAGGAGCCAGCCGATAACAAACCGGATAACAAAACTGATTTTGTTATGCCGGGTGTTAATAACAAACCGGATAACAAAAACGATTTTGTTATGCCGTTTGTTAATAACACGGTTAATAACCATACAAGCAGGCAAGCAAGCATACATACAGAAGATCTAGCGCGCAATTTAAGCAGCAGCGCGCGTCCCGAGGCTGCTGCTGAAGAAAAACCGCTTGGAATCGCTTCAGACGAGCCGGACCCGACCCGGAAGCCCAAGACCCTCCCAGTCGAATCGCAACGCGTCCTGGACGAAACCAGGGGCCAAGAAGCGGCATCTGACGTTTCCGCCCACCTCAAAGCCGCTCAAGCATTCCGCGACGCTCAGACCGCTTCGCCGCAAAAGCTGAGCATGATCTCCGCTGCCTTTGCGGAAGAAATCCGCCTCAAGAATCTCACGCCCGAGCAACTCGTGTCCGCGGTTCGCGACCCGACGCGCAACCGGAACGAGCCTGTTTGGGATTTCCTTAAACGCCTTCGAGGGACGACACATGCGACAGGAACCGGTCGAGGAGGATCTGTGGGATCTGCTCGAATCGAACCGAACGAAGCCTTACGGCGAAAAATCGAACGGCGGCAAGCTGAAGCTGCCGATGCGGCCCGATCCGCAACTGAGCGGGGCACCGCGAATCCACCGTGACCCATCGAAAATCCCGCCGTGCATTCGAGGCCCCCTGCGAGGAGTCTGCCGAGGCGAAACGCCTTGGCCGGTGACCATCTGCGGCGATCCGGGGACAGGCAAGACTCGCGCGGCGTTGGTGGTTGCAGACTTCGTTCATGGCTCGCAGTGGTTCACATGGGACGACTTCGTGCGGAAGTGCAACACCGCAACCAGCGGCAAGCTGTCCGTCCAGGTTGGCACGGAAGACAAGATTTTCGATTGGGAGCGATGGTGGCGATACCTCGACCAATCGCACCTGCTCGTGCTTGACGACGTCGGGTGCCGCGGGGTTGTGAGCGAAGCCGCTTACGAAGTGATGAAAACCGCACTCGACCGACGCGAAGGGCGAGGCTTGATCTTTACGACGAATTTGGACGTGAACAAGATCGCGGACATTTTCGACGCGAGGGTCGCGGACCGTTTGGCGGCAGGGACGCTCATCAACGCAACAGGGGGATCCTTGCGATGAACGACCCGCGATTGTCCGGCATGTCGCATTCGAGCTTCCTCGCGAAGCCGTCCGCGGTGTCGGCGAAGCATCAAGACGAGAACGCCTTCGCCCTGCTGATCGACCGGCTGCGCAAGCACGCCGTTTCGACGCCGCCGACCCAGTACCGCTGCATCGGATGCCTCGACCTGGGGTCGTTCAGTGTGCCGCATCCGAAGTCGGTCCAGTTCACGGTGGACCTCGACACGGGCGAAGTGCTCGGCGGATGGAAGCCGCCATGCCAGGAACTGCTCGTGACCTGTACCTGCCCGGCCGGGTCCGCGAAGTACGCCGCGGTCAACGACTGGCTGAGGGAGCACAAGAAAGACCGATTCGCCCGTATCTGGTCCATACGCGACTACTACGCCTGGCTCTGCGAGCAGTTCCACGAGGTTTTCGGCACGAGCGAAGCGATGGCGAAGGAATGGGTCGAGATGCAGACGCCGCGAGCGAAGGCGTTGATTTTGGCGGAGTGTCGGCAGGTTTGATTTCTGTTTGACCAAAACTCAAGGGATAGCTCGATGAAAGAACTGATTGTCGCCGCGTTTACTTGGCGTCCGGAGTCGTGGGACGAAATCGTGTCGGTTCTCAGAGGTGCTCAAGGATGCTGACCATGACCGAGCAATCGAGTCCGCAAAACTGGCGGAGAAATGATGGACCGCAAGTCGATCAAAGACCATCGCAGCGACCAGATCGCCACCAAGGGTGGGGCGGTGCCGATCAACACGCGCCCCGTGCGGGACTTCCCTGGGGTGTCGCCGGTCCTGCTGCAGGCGAGCCTGACGAAGACGGCGACCCCATTAAGGCAAAAAACTAAAACCGCAAAGAGGGAATCGACGTGAAGCCTGAAAAGTGGCGTTTGACCGAGGGCCATAAGGCCGAAATTCCCGCGTGGAACCAACGCTGGAAAGACATCATCATGAGCACTCAGGCGATGGACGACGAAGAGCGTCGCATCGTGCGAGACGCGGTAATCGGGATGTACGCGGCCGCGAATCTCGAAGTACCTCGCGTGGTGTTCGTTTCGTCGCCGCTGCAAGCGGCCGTTATAGCTGGAGCCGCAGCGGCATGGTGGCACTCTCGCGGTGAAGCCGCGACGGATGCCGCGACGTATGACGCGACGGATGCTGCCGCGACGGCTGCCGCGACGTATGATGCGACGGCTGCCGCGACGGAGGCTGCCGCGACGCGAGCCGCGGCAACTGCCGCGACTGCTGCCGCGAC
>JAIEPT010000261.1 GCA_019748295.1 Gemmataceae bacterium
GGCGACCGGCAGGAGATGGGATACCAAGCATGGGCCTATTCCGAAAATCGGCGATTGGTCAGACTGGCGGCGTGGATTGACGCAATTATGAATTGAGGCAATTGGGGAGGATGCCGCCATGGTTGGCTCGTCGCAGGCTACCGCGCAGGTTTCGGATCGGTTGATCTCTCGTGCAGCTCTCGCCTTGACCGGACACAAACGCCGACGTTTCGTGGCGGAAGTCACGTTGGATCTTTGCGACGGGAACGCCCGGCGCTCGGAAGAGCGCTTCGGCTGGTCGCGCAAGACGGCCGAGAAGGGAATGCGCGAGAAGGCGAGCGGCATTCGCTGCTTGGAGAATTTCGCGGCGCGGCGAAGGCCGGCGTGGGAGGAGAAGCATCCGCAATTGGCCCTCGACATCCGCGACGTCGTCGAACCCAAGACCCATGCGGACCCCGAGTTGAAGTCGTCGCGGCGCTACGCGAATTTGTCGGCGAAGGAAGTGCGCGAGGCGCTTTTCGCCAAGGGCTACGACGCCAAGAACGTTCCCGCGGAACGAACGCTGCGCGACGTCCTCAATCGGATGAACTATCGGCTCAAGCGGATTCAGAAAGGCAAGCCTCTCAAGAAAACCAAGGACGTCGATGCGATCTTCGCGAACGTGGCCGCGGACGCTTCCGGCGGCTAAAGCCGAACTGCGAGAAGGCCCGTGAACGGGCCTCACCTGCAATCTTGTCTGCGGCCGATGAACCCGCCCTCAAGGGCGGGCCTAAATCAGCGTGCGCAAATCGGCGGCGCGTTAGCGGCCTTTCGAATAAGAGCGGGCGTCGCGCTTCGGATCAAAACATGCCAGTCGCCCGCACTAGCCCGAAGCGTCAGCGAGGGACGACGCGAATCCCTCGCTAACTAACGCTTCGGGTTCGTGCGAAAGGTGCTGCGGCGAAATCGCGCACGCTGATTTAGACGCTGCGCGAAAGCCCCGTGAACGGGGCTGGGAAGCGGGTTGCGTCCCACGCAGCTCCGACGCCGGCCACGAAGAAAGTCCAAGCGATCTGCGACAAGACCAGCGTGGAGACTCGCCGGCAAACGGCGTTGCGTACCGAGCGGGAGCAAGTGACCAAGCTGAACGGAACGCCGGTGTCCACCGGCAAACCGCGTCACCGCTCGACTCTACCCTTGGAAGGTTTGCATGCTTCGTCGGTGAAAGCGGAAGCATGTAAGAGCCCGGCCAGGGATCCGACGGCGCAAGGCACGCGCCATCCTCCCTCCAATCGCGCGTCCCTGGGCCGAATCATCTCACTCAAGGCTTCAGCAATTCGCGAACTGCCTCCACCGACCCGCGAAGCTGAAAGCTCATCCACTGATCCGCATCCTTCGCATCCGTCGGCGGGATCTCCGCTTTCAGCGTCAGGTCCTTCGGCAACTTCACCTCGCGGATTGCTTCCTCCAGCTTCTTGACCCGATCCGGCGCTCCTCCGAAAGCTTGGCCGACAAGCGCGATTTGCTCCTGCGGAAAAAGACCTGCGGCAATTACCTGAGCCGGCAACTTGGTCATCTCGCTTCGCAGACCCAGCAACGGCGCCCACTCCGCTGGAGCGGGCCCCGTGAGGGCAGCGAACCACATCAAGCTGCGGCCATCGAGCCGGTGCAAAATCGCTTGCCTCAGCGGATCGGCGGAACCTTCCAGACTGATTCGCGGGGTCAGCGGAATCGCATCCAGATCCTCGTTCGCCCCGCTTTCGCCTCGCAGGACGACGGCAAAGACTCGATCGGAAAACGTCCACAGTCGGCCATTGCCGCCTTTGCCTTCCAGCGGAAAGCGCGACATCGGCTTGCCGCGATGCGTCTCTTCCTTGCCGGCCTTGCGAACGAGTTCGGCGGGTTCGAATCGCACAGCGGTCTGCACCAGCAAATACAAGGTCGGACTTTCGGGCAGGTCCATCACTCCCAAAGCGACGTAGTCGATGGCCGACGATTTCAGGCCGGTCCAACGTTCCAGGTTGCCGAGAATCGCTTCAACCATCTCCGGCCGCGGTGCGTCAAGCAGCGATTTGGTCGCAGCCTCGTAACGCAGTTCGCGCAGATGAAGGGCCCCAAGCACGGAGCACTTGGCAGGCACATGCCCCAGCAATCGCAGTTCTCCCGCATGATGATGCTTCGGCAACGGCGGCAGATCGTTCTTTCGGCGGCGATCGATCGTGGCCAGGACGAACATCACGCCGAACGCGGCCATGCCGAGCATCAGACCCAGCACCACCAACACCGTCTTCTTTTTCCCGGCCGTCTCGTCGTTCATCGCGGCGCCGTCCCTTTCTTGGGCGAAACCTCCGGCGGATCTTCCAGGCTGATGCGCCAGCGATCGGCCAGCACTTCGCAGATTCCTTGGGACAGCCCCATGACCGGTGAAGCCGACGGAACGCTTCGCCACGGCGGTGGTTGGCGCCGATCCAGGTCTTGCAGCATGCGGTCGAACACGCGATCAACGCGGATCCAATCGGGATGTTGAATGCCCTCGAACCAGCGGACCATCGTATTGTCGCGAGGCGGCAAGGGAGCAGGGTGGATTGCCTGGCGATAGCCCAATAACGGCAACACCGGCGTGAAGCTGCACGCCAACTGCACCACCTGGTCGGCCGGCGAGCAGTAGCAGTAAAGCTTCACGCTTTTCGGAGTGACGTCCGCCCCCATTGGAGTGCCCACTGCGAACACCGTTTCGATGGTTCGCTTTTTGGTCGCTTTCGCCAACTCAGGGTATTTATCGAGGTGAGTTGCGAGATGCGACATGGTCATCCCGACTTGGCCGCCGGCGCTGTAGCCGATCCACTCGAGGCGTGCATCATCGGGAATCTTGGCGTCGGCGAGAGCCTTGTCGAAGCGGCGATAGGCATCCTGCGAGAACTTCGACTTGGGGTCGGCCGAATCGAGGAACATCAACAGGCCATCGCGCGGAAAGCGATCTTCCTTCGAGGCGGTCGGGAATGGGTTCGGGATGATGACGATATCGTCTTTGGCGATGCCGCGATCCTGCAGTTCGCGACTGAGCACCTTGGAGGCATAATCCTTATCCGGATCCGCGTAATAGATGTGCACGCCCGAATGCAGCACGAACACCCGCCGCGCCCCTTGGGCGTGGGCCGCGGCGGAAGAAAACGCCAGAATCAGCAAACTTAATCGAATAGATGCCATCGCAGTTTAAGGGTAGAGTCGAGCGGTGACGCGGTGCGCCGGTGGACACCGGCGTTCCGTTTTCACCGCCCGCTCATCGAACC
>JAIEPT010000370.1 GCA_019748295.1 Gemmataceae bacterium
GAAACCGCCGGATACGATGAGTACGTCCGGTGGTGTGGGAGGACGGGGGAAGTAATTCCCCCTCCTACCCGATTTCAAAGCGATTTCAAACAAGTTAGATAAACTTGTTTCCACGACGGTCTGGCCCGTCTTTCGTGGCGACAAGTTTATTTAACTTGTCGGATTGGTTTTCAAAGCGATTTCAAACAAGTTAGATAAACTTGTTTCCACGACGGTCCGGCCCGTCTTTCGTGGCGACAAGTTTATCCTAACTTGTCGGATTGTTTCGAAGAGGCTTCAAACAAGTTAGATAAACTTGTTTCCACGACGGTCTGACCTTGCATCGCCGCTGACCTCACGCGGAGCGTAAGGACTACTCTGGCTTACTCGAAGCGCGTCACGCCAGGAACGGCGACGGGCGGAACGGGGAGTTGCAGGTCCCAGTCGTAGCGGGCGGGCGTCAAATCTTGCCGTGATTCCATGGCTTGTTCCCAGGTGACCTGCTGGCCCGTGTAGGCGGCCATGCGGCCCATGATCGCCATCAAGGTGCTTTTCGCCATGTATTCGCCGTTGTTGATGGGCCGACCGTTGCGGATGCTGGCGAACAGTTCGTTGTGTTCCACCTGATACATATTCGCGGTGGGGCCGTCATAGGCGCGTTCGCCGTCGGCATTCTTGACGACCAGTCCGCGGCGACGCTCCGAGAGGGTTGCCGATCCGCGTGAGCCGGAAACATAGGAACCCAAGTCGCTGCGGCAGCCGGTCTGCTGCCGGCAATTGCTGAACAGCTTCGCCCCGTTCGCGAATTCGTAGACGATGCTGAAGTGATCGTAGATTTGGCCGAACTCCGGCCCCGTTCGCTGCGCCCGTCCGCCCATGCCGATGCACTTGGTCGGCCATCGGTCCCCCATCACCCAGGCGCAGACGTCGAGGAAGTGGACATGCTGTTCGACGTTAAAGTCGCCCGAGAGCCAGGTGAAGTAGTACCAATTGCGCATCTGCCAGGTCATGTCGCTCCAGCCGGCTTCGCGATTGCGGATCCAAATGCCGCCGCGGTAGTCGTTGGCTTGCAGCGTGTGGATGTCGCCCAGGGCGCCGTCGTGAATGCGTTTCGCCGTGTCGCGGAAACCGGGGTCGGAGCGCAGGCAAAGGCCTGAGACGACCGATAGGTTTTTCTTCGCGGCCTCCCGGCAAGTCTCCAGCACCGAACGCACGCCGGGGGCATCGACGGCACACGGCTTTTCGGCGAACACATGCCGGTTGGCGCGAACGGCTTCACGCAGATGCAGGGGACGGAATTGGGGCGGGGTGCACAGCAAGACAACGTCGCACGAGGCGATGACCTGGCGAAAGCCGTCGAACCCCGTGAAACGCCGCTCTTGCGGCACGTCGATCTTGGGCGCGAGTTCCGGGTTGTTTTGCAGCGTGGTGAGGCTGGATTGCAGCCGATCGGAAAACGCATCCGACATGGCCCACAGCTTGACGTTGGGATCCGCTTTCAACGCTTGTTCCGCCGCGCCGGTGCCTCGGCTGCCGCACCCGATCAGGCCGACTTTCAAAAGCTCGTTGCCGGCTGCGTGAACATTCGCAGTCGCTGCCATGCCCGCGGCGAGAGCGGCGGAAGTTTGCAGGAAACGACGGCGGTCGGCGGAGGGCGTGCGCATGACGGGATTCCATGGAAAGGAGATGGCCGCATTCTAAACGGTTGCGGCAAGCGGTGCAAAGGCTTGTGGGTTTTCGTCTGCCGCTTGCGGTTTAGCGAGATCATGGCATTTTCCGAACGCTAAGCCGCAAGCGGAAGACGGGGGCAGGCTGGGAAATCGCGGATCGAACCTGTACGATACGTGGAGCATTGCCCGTCCGAGAACGCAGGGACACCAGGGTGATCGGGTTCGACGACATCGAGTTCGCCAGCCTTACCGACGTGGGCGTCAAGCGCAGTCACAATCAAGACGCCCACTCCATGCTGCCGGCCAACGACATCGAGCAGTTCAAGGCGCGGGGACACGTCTTCCTCGTCGCCGACGGCATGGGCGCGCATGCGGTGGGCGAACTCGCCAGCAAGCTCGCCGCCGACACCATCCCGCACATTTATTCGAAGCATGCGCAAGACGGGCCGATCTCCGCACTTCGCAAGGCGTTCACGGAAGCGAACCAAACCATCCACACGCGAGGCGAAGCGAATCAGGAATTCGCCGGGATGGGCACGACCGGGACCGCGATCGTCATTCGTCCCGAAGGGGCGTGGGTCGGCCATGTCGGCGATAGCCGGGCGTATCGCATTCGCGAAGGGTGCGTCGAGCAGCTCAGCTTCGATCACAGCCTTCTATGGGAACTGGCGCGCCGGCAGGGGAAAAGCCCCGATGAGCTGCAAGGCGTGGTGCCGAGCAACGTGATCGTGCGATCGCTGGGCCCTGAGAATTCCGTGCAGGTCGATGTGGAAGGGCCGCATCCGGTGCAGCCGGGGGATACGTATGTCGTCTGCAGCGACGGCTTGTGCGGCCCGGTGTCGGATGAGGAGATCGGCGCCGCCGCATCGACGCTGCCGGCGGAGGAGGCGTGTCGCTTTCTGATCCACCTCGCCAACATGAAGGGCGGGCCGGACAACATCACGTTGGTGGTGGCGAAAATCGCGGGGACGCCGGAATCGGACAGCATGTCGGATGCGCCGATTCCCGAATTCGAAACGAAACGTCGCACGTGGCGTGAACGGCTCGAAAGCGCCCGCCATTGGCCTTGGCCGTTTGTCGGCATGGGCGCCGGCATCGTGCTTGCGGGAGCGGCGATCGCCTTGCAAGTGAACAAGCTTCCCGGTGCATTCGCGTCGTTCATCCTCGCTGGCTTGGCGCTTGCCGCGGGGATCGGCGGTCTCATCTATCAAAGCATGCGTGACGACAAATCGAACCGCGTCGAACCGCCTCGCAAGCTGAAGATCTATCGACGCATCAAGTGCGTCCTAGATGAAGGCTTGCTGATGCGATTGCAGACGGCTCTGGAGTCGTTGCAGACGCAGGCAGCGGAACGCAAAGTCGCATTTGACGAGCGAGCCGTAGCTAGTCTTACTGCGGCTTCGCAAGCGGCATTTCAGGTGGGCGACCTGGGCGAAGCGTTTCGCGAACACGCCCGGGCGATGATGACCGTGATGGATGCGTTGCACCTGCAGCGCGGCAAGTCGGAGTCCTTCAAACCGCACTGGACGGGGCGCAATCAGCATTAGGGCTTGTTTCGTAGCCGCTGCCTTCCGCTTGCGGCTTAGTGGTCCGTTTCACAAATAACGTCCGGGTTGGGCTGGACCTTCGGTTGAGGCTGCGGGCAT
>JAIEPT010000316.1 GCA_019748295.1 Gemmataceae bacterium
GGTTCGATGAGCGGGCGGTGAAAACGGAACGCCGGTGTCCACCGGCGCACCGCGTCACCGCTCGACTCTACCCTTAGCTGGTCGCAGGTTGCGGCGAGGCAAGACGCCGAAGGTCGCCATCGCGGCGAGTGAGGCCGATGCGGTCGAGGTATTCGCAGAAGGGGACGGCGAACTTGCGCGTGGTGCCGAGCAGGTCGCGAATCTCGGCCACGGTCGCACCGGTTTCGCCGCTGAGCTTCGTAGCGACGCGAAGGCGCATCTCCGCTTCGAATTCGCTGTGGAGGAAAACGCTATCGGAGATTTGCACGAGGTCGCCATCGGCCTGGCACACCTCGAAGAGGTCCTTCATGCTGGATGCGTTGCCTCCAGCTTGCGATGCGAAGCTCACGGCATCGGGCGGGTTGAAGCCGGCTTCCTGATACGCTGCCACGACCTTGTCCTTCAGCTTCCGCAGGCTGGTGCTCAACTTCGGCTTGAAGTCGGCCCGAGCGATCCGGCGAGCGTCGCCGACGAGTTTCTTCTGCCGAACGAGGCGATCGACGAGAGCACTGACAAGCGAATCGTCGCCGACATAGTCGAACTGCGCCTGCACCTTCGATCGGTCATGAGCCGACATCAGCGGCGTTTCCTCGTGCAGTCGGCCCACGGCCGCGAGGATGCGCTCGTCGAGTTCCTTCAGCACTTCCGCATGGAGCAAGACTTGGCGATGGCCGCCGACGGCAATGGTCGCCAGCTTGTGTTCGTCGCGCAGCTTCTGAACAATCGTCTCCGCTTCCTGCGGTGCGATGTTCGCCCCGCGAACCAGATCGGGAATGGTGAAACCGGAGAACCCGCCGAACCAGGCGACCGTCAGCACCCGCTGGTCGGCGTTGCCGGTCCAAAGCGATTCGATCCGCTCCAGCACTTCGAGGTGACGCCGACGGACTTTTTTCGCCGTCGGTTGCAGCACTTGCCCGCCGCCGAGCGTCACGGTGGCGGATGCTCCGCGGACGACGAACGGCTGACCCCAGGTGCAGGTGACGGGTTCTTCAAGGAAGAGTTGAGCGAGCACCCAATCGCCAGGCTTCACGCTGTCCGCATCGAGGATGGAGACGGCCCCCATCACTTCGAGCGTGCCGATGTGAAATCGCACGGGCGCCCGATGCTTGATCGGCTTCTTCATCTCCGGCAAGCAGTGCAGCCTCACCGTGACGACGCGCGAAGGTTTCAAATAGCTCGGAAAGGCGAGTTCCTGCCCACGCCGCACATCGTCATGGCGAACGCCCGCGAGATTGATCGCCGCGCGCTGACCGCGATGCACTTCTTCGACGGGATGATCGTGGTTCTGCAGCGAGCGGACGCGAACCTTCTCGCCGCTGGGCAACCATTCGAGTTCGTCGCCGACCTTCAACGTCCCCGAATGCACGGAGCCAGTGACGACCACGCCATGCCCTTGCACGATGAAGCTGCGATCGATCGGCAGACGAAACCAGTTCAGCGTCGCATTCGCTTCAACCTTGCCGCACTCTTCGCGGATCGCGGACTTCAGTTCCCCGATGCCGAGCCCGGAGTGTGCCGCCGTGCGGACGATGGGAGCATTCTCCAGGAAGCTGCCGGCCACCAGATCGCGGATCTCCATCTCGACGAGTTGCAGCATTTCGTCCGTGGCCAGATCGCATTTAGTGAGGGCGATGACGCCATGTCGCAGGCCGAGCAGCTTGAGAATTTCGAGATGCTCGCGCGTCTGCGGCATCACCGAGTCGTCCGCCGCCACGACGAGCACCGCGATATCAACGCCGGTCGCCCCCGCGAGCATGTTTTTGATGAAGCGTTCGTGCCCCGGCACATCGACGACGCCCAGGCGATAGTCGCCCAAATCGAGCGTTGCGAAGCCGATGTCGATCGTGATGCCGCGCGCTTTTTCTTCGGGAAGCCGATCGCAATCGACGCCCGTGAGGGCTTTCACAAGCGAGGTTTTGCCGTGATCGATATGGCCAGCCGTGCCGAGGATGAGATCGCGCGCCATCAGTGCTCTCCGTGCGGAATGACGGCATTATAGCGGGGTGATGATAGAGCCGCGCACGCAGTAAGCGGTCTTCGCATGGCGTGCAGCGAAGTCCGCTTACTGCGTGCGCGGCTCTTTGATTAACGCTCGACCAAGATCCGCAGCATCCGCCGCAACGGTTCGGCGGCGCCCCACAGAAGCTGATCGCCCACGGTGAAGGCCGTCAGATATTCGCCCCCCATCGGCAACTTCCGCAGCCGGCCCACCGGCACCGTCAGCGTCCCGGAAACCGCGGTCGGCGTCAGGTCGCGCATCGAATCGTCGCGGCGATTGGGCGCCACTTTCGCCCACGGATTCGCAGCCGCCAGCATCCCTTCGATTTCGCCGAGGGGCACGTCCTTGCGAAGCTTGATCGTCAGCGCCTGGCTATGGCAACGCATCGCGCCGATGCGGACGCAGATGCCGTCCACTGGGATCGGCCGATCTTCGCGGCCCAGAATCTTGTTGGTCTCGGCCATCCCCTTCCATTCCTCGCGGCTCTGCCCGTTGCCCAGATCCTTGTCGATCCAGGGAATCAGGCTGCCCGCAAGCGGAACGCCGAATTGCTCGGTGGGGCAAGCCTTCGACCGCAGCGTGTCGGTCACCTGTCGATCGATGTCGAGAATCGCCGACGCCGGATCCAGAAGCTTCGAGGCGACTGCGCCATGCAGCGAGCCCATCTGGCTAAGCAGCTCGCGCATGTTCTGCGCCCCGGCCCCGGATGCGGCCTGGTAGGTCATCGACGTCATCCACTCGACCAGGCCATGTTGGAACAGCCCGGCCAAACCCATGAGCATAAGGCTCACGGTGCAGTTGCCGCCGATGTAATTCTTCACGCCCTTGGCAAGGGCATCCTTGATCAGGTTGAGATTGACCGGATCGAGGATGATGACGGCGTCTTTTTGCATCCGCAACGATGAAGCCGCATCGATCCAGTAGCCCTTCCAACCGGCGGCGCGCAATTTCGGGAAAACGTCGTTGGTGTAGTCGCCCCCCTGGCAGGAGATGAGGATGTCCATCGCCTGCAGTTCGGCCAGGTTTTTCGCGTCTTTCAGCGGCGGTGCGTCTTTGCCGACTTTCGGGGCGGGGCCGCCAACTTGGGAGGTGGAGAAGAAGGTGGTCTCGACGAGGGCGAAGTCGTTCTCGGCCTGCATGCGTTGCATGAGGACCGACCCGACCATCCCGCGCCAGCCGATCAGGCCGACTCGATTCATGGCAACTCATCCGAAAAGCGAAAACCCTGGGCAATGACACGCGTGGTCGATATCAGGTTACCGATTTTCGCCGTTTTCGGCTTGGCGAGCGTCGAGGCGTAAGCCCGACGTGGCATCGCGCTTTCGCATGGCG
>JAIEPT010000014.1 GCA_019748295.1 Gemmataceae bacterium
GCACAGCCGCGCACGTAGTAAGGCGAGCGGCAGGCGCTAACCTACCTTCCTCTCCCTCCGGGAGAGGGTTGGGGTGAGGGTGGCTTTTCTCGCGAAAGGCCACGTCGCACGCCCTCACCCCCGGCCCCTCTCCCGGAGGGAGAGGGGAGAAATACAGGCGCCGCTCGCCTAAGCGGATTCGCTTCGCGCCATGTCGATCCGCTTACTGCGTGCGCGGCTCTTTCCTTACTTCGCTTGCTCATTCTTGAAGAGCTTGTGCTCGATCGAATCCACAAGGGCGAGCCAACTGGCTTCAATGATGTTCTCGCTGACGCCGACGGTTCCCCACATGTCGTCCTTATCGCGCGATTCGATCACCACGCGAACCCGTGCCGCCGTGGCCGCCTTCGAATTCACCACGCGCACCTTGTAGTCCGCCAGTTCCATCTCATCGAGCTTGGGATACGATTGCCGCAGCGCTTTTCGCAACGCCTTGTTCAACGCATCCACCGGCCCATCCCCCTCGGCCACCGTGTGCTGCACGTCGGCCTCGCCTTCGACTCGCACCTTCACCGTCGCTTCGCTCAATACGCGCCCTTCGCGATCGACTTCGACATTCACGTGATACGCGAGCCGCTCGAATTTCGGGCGATAGATGCCGAGCGTCTTCTTCGTCAGCAAATCGAACGACGCCTCGGCCGCCTCGTATTCGTAGCCCTCGTTCTCGCGTTCCTCCACCGCCTGGCGAAGCTTCACCAGCGTTTCCTTGTCGTTGGCGATCGCATACTTCGTGGTCTTCGCAAGGATGTTCGATTGCCCCGAAAGCTCGCTGATGAGGATGCGTCGCTGGTTCCCCACGATGGCCGGGTCGATGTGCTCATAGCTCGACGCCAGCTTGGCCACGCCATGCGCGTGCATCCCCCCTTTGTGGGCGAACGCGCTATTGCCCACGAACGGTTGGCCATTGCGGAAGTTCATGTTCGCCAGTTCGTAGACGTAGCGAGATAGGCTCGTCAGGTGCGGCAAGCTTTCCTTGCGGAGCACCTCGTATCCTTGCATCTTGATCGCGAGATTGGCGACGACGCTGATGAGATCGACGTTGCCGCAACGTTCGCCGATGCCGTTGATCGTGCCCTGCACCTGCATCGCCCCCTCGGCCACGGCGACCAAGGTGTTGGCCACGGCGAGTTCGCAGTCGTTGTGGCAATGGATGCCGACATTCGCCTCCGGGATCGCCTGACGCACCGCCCGCACTCGCTCGGCGATCTGCGTCGGCAGCGTGCCGCCGTTCGTGTCGCAAAGCACGAGCGTCTCCGCCCCCGCTTGCCAGGCGGCTCGCAGCGTGCTGATCGCATACTCCGGATTGGCGCGATAGCCGTCGAAGAAGTGTTCCGCATCGTAGACGACCCGCCGTCCTTTCGATTTGCAATGCCCCACGGAATCGCGGATCATCGCCAGGTTCTCGTCGAGCGAGACGCTGAGCACTTCGCGCACATGCATGTCCCACGTCTTGCCGACGATGGTGACGACCGGCGCCTCCGATTCGAGCAACGCCTTGATGCAGGTGTCGTCTTCGGGCAAGCAATTCTTCCGCCGCGTCATGCCGAAGGCAGCCACCTGGGCATGCTTCAGCGAGAGCTTGCGGACTTCACGGAAATATTCGTAGTCCTTCGGATTGGAAAGCGGGTAGCCGCCCTCGATGAAATCGACGCCCAGTTCATCCAGGCGTTTGGTGATGAGCAGTTTGTCCTGGAGGGAGAAGTTGACCCCTTCCCCCTGGCTGCCGTCGCGGAGCGTGGTGTCGTAGATCTCGATGCGCTTCATGAAAAGTCCAAAGAAAATGCCCTGGAGGGGAGCCTCCAGGGCAATCGCTGAACGGAAGTCGCGGACGACCTATGTCGCGGACGACCCCGGAATCAGACTCCCGAAAAAACGACGCATTGGCGAGGGCGCACTCCCTGCGCCTCGCGAATGACGATCGGAATCAGCATCTGAATACGCATGAATGAGGCTTCGAAGCCAGGAATTTCAATATCCGCCATCGTAGGAGCGTATCGCGGAAACGTCAAATCCGCCGCACGCCATGGCTCCGGGCGGGCGAAAAGGGAAAGGCTCGGCCACTGCGGAAGTACAATACGGTCGCTGCGCATTGATCGGAGTTCCGGAGGCCCCTGCCATCGACGCCCTATCCGACGAACCGGCCAGCAACGCGAACGAATTCACCGTCTTGGGGCAACACACGCTCTCCCCCGCGGAGGAATCGCAATTGCGTTTCCAAATCCGTCAGACACGAACGCAGCTTGAAGAGTTGGACCGATTGGATGCAATGCATGCACAATGGGGCCACGAGGCGCCGGATGCCTCTCCCCCGATCGCGCCTTCCGCGGACGAAGAGAAATCCTAACGCCGTGCGCTTTGCTGCTTGATCAGATCGGCTTTCGACTCGTCGGCTGCTTTGCGGATCCTCTCGGTAAGCACGCCGGCCGAACTGATTTTCATGCCCGCCTGTTGCAGCATGCCCACCGCATGAAGTCGGATATCCCCGGACGCGAGAAATCCCGATCGGTCGAACGCTTCCGCGAAGACCAGATCCAACAAGTGCGGAAGAACCAATTCGAGGGCAGGCGGCGAGGCAGGCGCGAACAGCGATGCGAGCCCGGTCCCCGCTTCGACGCGGATCCCATCGTCGGCCAACGTCGCCGTCACCAGTCCGGCTCTTACCAAGATGTTCTCCGCCGTTCCGCTTCGCCGGTAGTCCCAATCGCCAGCCGGTTGCATCGCCTATCTCCGAGAAAAAAGAGGACGTCGCGCTGCGTGCTCCTTTTTAGTTGGAAATGCCCAGGTCGTGGAAAAAGGCGAGAGTTTCTCTTCGATGGAAGCCATTTTACTCCGCACACGCCTTATTGGTCTGAGGCGAAACCTAGTTAGCACACAGATGGGATATTCGTCTTATGTTTCATGCTCATATGACCGCAAACAATGAGCCTCGCCTTAGGCCCAAAAAATCACGACGACCGCACACATTAGGTAGATCACTCGTAGCTGTCCATTCTGTGCGGCTGATTTTGGGAAAGTCGCCACAGCTGCAACGCGGGCATTGCCATAAAGCGGTCGGTTTGGACGCCATCGGGCAACTCTAAGAAAACCTGCAGCAAGGGTTGATCGACCTCCCCGCCGCGGCAACTCAAGGCGGCACGCCGACGCATCGAGGAACGCGAACGAAAGCGGAGCTGGCTTCGCTCCGCTTTACGCGCAGCAGCAAGCGGTCGCTTCGAGGAAGCGGCGTAGTGAGGTGGGCTTAGTGAGTTAGACGCGGGGACTCGCGGCTCGCGGGTCAGCCGTCGGGGACGGGAAGGACTTGATCGAGGATCCCTTTATTGGGGGGGCGCCGGCTTCGAGCATTCCAGATTCATGCTTGCCAGCAGCTCTTCGAAGCAGCTTCGGCCCGCCAGCCTCCAGCGTTCGATCTCCGCGATCACATCT
>JAIEPT010000134.1 GCA_019748295.1 Gemmataceae bacterium
TCCTGCGCTTGGCCCGCGTACACCAGCGTTTTGAGATCCTCCACCCACGCCTTCAATTCCGCGCTGCCTTCCTTGTGAAAGCACCGCGAACCGAGAGAATAGGCGTGATTCGCGGCATCGGTTGGCACTTTGAGAGGAATGAACCATCATACGTTCTGGCAATTGGGAACAAGCCGCTAAGGACCCGGTATTGGACAAACGAATTGGAAGCACTCCCGCCTAAAGTTGGTTACGGCGACCTTCACGAGGCAAGCCGCTAATGGCTGACAGCGCTCCCGAACAAGGATCGTCAGTACTCCGAATGAGGACTATCGCCATGAGCAGCATCGTCGTGGATTCCGTTATTGGTCCCGATGGCACTCTGCATCTGGACGTGCCAATGGGCATCGACAAAGCGAATCAACAGGTGCGCGTGGTGATCGAAGCGGCGGCCCACACGACGATGACGCGAGCGGAGTGGGAGGCATTCGTCCGCTCGATGGCGGGGAGCATCACCGATCCGACCTTCGAGCGCCCTCCGCAATTGCCCCTTGAAGTTCGGGAGTCGCTGCCGTGACTTATCTGCTCGACACCAACACGTGCATCGGTTGGCTGCGGCAGAATCAACCGCAAATTGTTGCCCGAATTCAGGCTCAATTTCAGACCGACATCGTGCTGTGTTCGGTGGTAGTGGGGGAATTGCTGTTCGGTGTCGAACGATCCGATCCATTCATCGGGCCAATCATGCCTTGCGTGTCGAGCAAATACGAAAACAGTTCGCCTCGCTGCCGTTTGATGATGCCGCTGCAGAAATCTACGGTGCGATTCGTGCGGACTTGACCGGGCGGGGAATGCTCATCGGCGGAAACGACATGATGATCGCCGCCATTGCATTGGCAAAGAGTTGCACCTTGGTTCCGCATAATACGGCCGAGTTCAGCCGGGTTGCTGGCCTTGCGATCGAGGACTGGCAGCTTCCTTGACTAGTCTAAGACCTGCCGAACCGAACATTGCACTCCGACCGAGCCGCATTCATCTTCTTCCACTTGCCTAAATCAGCGTGCGCGATTTCGCCGCAGCACCTTTCGCACTAGCCCGAAGCGTTAGTTAGCGAGGGATTCGCGTCGTCCCTCGCTGACGCTTCGGGCTAGTGCGGGCGACTGGCATGTTTTGATCGGAAGCGCGACGCCCGCTCTTATTCGAAAGGCCGCTAACGCGCCGCCGATTTGCGCACGCTGATTTAGGCCCGCCCTTGACGGCGGGTTCGTCGGCCGCAAAATGGAATGCCGGTGAGGCCCGTTCACGGATCTTCCGCAGTTCGGCTTTAGCCGCCGGAAGCGTCCGCGGCTAAAGCCGAACTGCGAGAACCCCCGAAAATGGGGGGCGGGAGGGATAGAAGTGAACGGCCCTGTTACCCGCCCTCAAGGCCGGGCCTAGTAACGCTTCGGGTTCGTGCGAAAGGTGCTGCGGCGAAATCGCGCACACTGAGTTATAACTCGATCCGCCTACCGTGTGGACGCCCTTCCGTTGATACGCGCTTTCGACATCGGCATCCGTCCAGCCCAGACGTTGCGCGCTGAATAGACACCGTGGCGCATCGCGGAAATTGGGCGAAGCTGGGAAGATTGAGAAAGTGGGCTGCGAATGCCTGGTGTAGTTGTTCTTTCGCCTGGAGTGCCGAACTTTTCGAAGGTTCTTGCTGGCCCGAAACGTGACCGCGCGCTCGAATGCCGATCCCAAAGACTACGGAGTTTATGCAGGGACGCACAGGGACGCACGGATGCGACATTCCTTTTCTCCATGGTCGAAGCGGATTGCGGCCGCATGGATCGCGGCCGCATGGATCGCGGCCGCATGGATCGCGGCCGCATGGATCGCGGCCGCGAGTTGTGCGTTTGCCGATCCTCCGCCGGTCCCTCAAGCGAATGTCGCGGGGCAGGGGGACGCGATCGCGCTGCCGCCGTTGGAGCCATTCTCGGCGCCGGCCGCTCCGTCGCCGACGCTGTCATTCGTGCCTGTCGAAAAGCCCCTTACCGCCCCGGTTCCCTGGCGGCTGTCCGTTCGCCATGATTTCGGCGACGGCCCCGGCATGTTTCCCAGCAATTCGTATCGCAACGGCTTTTCCTATCTGGAAAGCTTCATCCCGCTGCTGCAACGTCCCGGCGAACTCGTGTTCGGGGATCTTCGCGTCGTCAATTTCGACGATTCGCGCCTGTGGGAATTCAACGCCGGCGTCGGCTGCCGTCGCCTGCTGCCGGATGCGAACATCATCCTCGGCGCCAACGCTTTCTACGATGTTCGCGTTTCCAATCCGTTCGGATATCAGCAGCTCGGCGTCGGCGTCGAAGCGTTGGGAGAGCGGCTGGAATTCCGCTCCAACGGATACTTCGTTCTCGGCGCCGGCCATCGCACCATCGGCGTCCCGGGAACCCCGGGGGCGTTTCGCGAAGTCGCTTACAGCGGCGCCGATGCGGAAGTCGGCGGCCGACTCTGGGGGCTGGATCTGATCAAGACTCGAGCCTACATCGGCTATTACATGTATGCCGCGGAGGAATCGCCGACCGCTCACGGCATCCGCGGCCGGTTCGAGACCGATCTTACCTCGCGCCTCTCGCTGCACGGCTCGATCCAACACGATCGCGTGTTCGACACGACCGCATCGATTGGGATCGCGATCCATTTCGGCGCCCCCGCATTCCGCCGCGGCTCCGGCGCCCCCACCATTTCCGAACGTCTCGGCCAACGCGTGGTCCGCGACATCGACGTCGTGCTGAATCAGATCCCTTTACCCGTCAACCCTCCGGCCCCATCGCCGCCTCCGCCGCCGCCTCCGCCGCCGCCCGTAGGCGGAGACTAACTTCGGCAGACGTCTTGCTGCGACGTGAGCGCGACGCGAACCAACTGCGGCAGCGTCGGCATATGGTAGCCCACTTTGCCGCACCTACACGGGGCCGACTGAACAAGATGTGAATCGAAATGGGAAGGGAGACGCATCCCAGCGTTCTCACACACGCTCTTCGGATTTGCTGCCAAGCGTCGGAGTTGAAAAAGGGGACATTCATCTTTTCTATCGCCCCTATTTCTCCTCCGATAGCTCTTTCGACTTTGCGGCGGACGGCGTCAGCCAGTCCTTGCCGCCCTCGCGGCTCCTTTCGGCTTCGCGGCGGACGGCGTCAACGAGTCCTTGCCGCTCTCGCGGCTTTAGGCATGATGCGCCGTTAACCGCTGCTGCGAAATCCCTCGATATAAAAGTTGCATGTTCCCTTTTCCGGCCCTTGCGGAGATGCGTTCAGCAAGGTCAACCATTCGGCCCGGAGGCATGGGGGCGAGCGAGCGGCGAAGAAATTGGGCACTAGAGGGGACAATCAGCTGCGGCCTGGGGGAGAGAAAAGAGAGAAAAGGTGTCAGGACCCTTTTTCATCCAGCTCCTTCCTCGGCCGACCTCGCGCCACAAGCGTGCTTTGCAATCCCAACTCCTTCGCCGTTCGCTCCACCCA
>JAIEPT010000157.1 GCA_019748295.1 Gemmataceae bacterium
GATGGTGGACCACGGCAAGATCGTCGAAGTCGAGTAGCCACGGCCATCGGTGCTGGGCCTCTGCGGAGGCCCTACGCACACCGTCGCTAATTTCTCCCTGGAGTTCCCCGTGCCCCGCAATCCCGTATCCTTCCGCCTTTCCGATGCCGTCGTGGAGGCCATCGACGACCTGGCCGCGTCCCCCGGCGACAAGACCCGCGCCGTCTCGGAGGCCCTGCTCTACTGGCGAACCGCGCTGGAGCAGGCCGGACGCCGCAACGCTGACGAATTCTCTCCCGAAGATTGGGAGTTGCTCGGACACCTAGGCGACCCCGAAGACAACCTGATCGGCCTGGACGACGACGAGGAGGCCCGCGCACCGCACTGGCCGACGATCCTTGCCGTGTCGCTGTCGCAAATCCACAACGGCAGGGCGGTGATACTCGACAGTCACAAGGTGGAGCAGGCGGCAGCGCGAAAGCTCGCGAAGAAAATCGGCGCCCTGGACGTGTCGCGGGGGTACGCCCTCTATTCGGCTCTGCGGTATTTCTGGCGAAGTCCGGACGCGGGGATTGAGGAGGCGAAGAATCCGGAACTGTGGCTCTCGGCGGAGGCGAAATCGTGACCCCCTCTACCAGGGCGGACCTCTGGCGGTCGCGACCATCGACGCTTGCGTGGTCCGATACAATCCTGAGCAGCTGACGGCACGGCTGGCCTTGTTCGCGACCGCATGCTGGAGGCATTTCCGTCTGTCGATTACAGGGAAATTGACGTGGGCGAATCAGAGGCGATGCGGGACGACTTCCGCCCGGCTGAACGAGCGACAAATGCAACACGCTATCTGTCGGGCATCCGCGCGGACGAAAGCGGCGTCAGAGCAATGAGTATTAGGCATCTTGGAATGGATACTGGCAAGAGCGGTCGCCCCCTTGCGTGGTGGACAGGGCGTGATGTCGATGCGATCCGAAACCTGATCCATCGTGGCATCCTGCTGATGAGGCAACAGTTGCCGACTACCCTTGCGGTTGAGCGATGCGAATGGCTTCGCGACGCCGAAGAGATTTGCAAGAAATTGGAAAGATAACCATGACCCCTATCCGCGACGACGCCCCGCAATCCCTCTCCGCGATCTGCCGCGCCGCCCAACGCATCGACCGCCACTGGTATCGCCGCGAGCAGCTAGGCTGGCTGCGGACCTTAGTCGCCGACTACCGGCGGCTTCGCAAACTGGAGGACGACCCAGACCCTTCCGCAACCGCCGAAATGCTGCATCGTGTCCGGGATCTGCACGACGAATTGGAGGCGGAGTTGCCGCCGGAGCCGAAGTGGGCAATGATGCCGGAGCCGAAGTATCAATGATGCCGCCGGAGCCGGAGGTGGGTAAGGGGTGAGGCATACCCAACCTGTACCGGCGAGAGGGCTGGTCTAGCTCGCCTCATGCTGCTCGGCCATCGCAGCCGCGTCCATCGGTTGCGCCGTCACCGCAATGGCCGGTTCCGGGCGCCGGATGAGGATGTGGCACTCGCGAGCGCACCCAATGCAGGTGCCGCGATCCGCGACGTGGCCAGCGACGAAGTTTCCGCAGTCGGGACAACACGGATGGGGGAAGGAGGGGGTCATGGCTACGCCTTCTCGTCCAGTGGGCAGGTTTTGCTCCCACGGCAGGGGCGGCACTTCCTCATCTTGGCGAACCGCTTCGTCCGCGATCAGCGAAAGGAGGAACCACAACGTCGGCTGCTTCTGCTTCGCTGCCATGCGGCGTGCGAGGTCCGACCACGTTTGCGGGATTTGGTAGGGCACTCGCGGCGTCTTGTGCTCGCCGCTGCTGGATTTCTTTTTCGCCATACCGGCGATCTTAGCCGATGCCGCAATCATGATGTCTCCACAAAACGAACGGCCTCAAGAGATTCTAACCGCAAAACAAAGCGAAAACCACGGGATACAAAATTATTCCGCAAAATCGCGGTTCGACTATTGACACGCGGTATACCGCGAGTTATAAAGAGAGTGTCAAGCAAACGAACCAACCGCAACCGCCGACAACGCAAAGAGGGCGCCGGACATGGCGAACATCATCGGAATCACGGTCTGCATCCTGATGACCATCGCGATTGGCGCCATCCTAAGCCAGATCGCCAAGGAGCAACGATGAATCGTTCCATTTGGTCGGATGTGTTGGGCCTGCTGTTGTTCACGGCGGCCTTGGCGATCTCGGCGATGGCGTGGGCAATGGCTCTGACCAGGTAGCAGCCATGATCGGAGAGCAACCATGATCCCAATCCCGAGAAAGACGCACTTCGCCGAAACGACGCTGACGGTCAACGGGAGAAATAAACGCTTCTCCGCAACGACGCTGACGGTCAACGGGGCCGCAAATCGCTTCTGGTGGTCGCTATGCGACGCGACGGGCTACCTTGCGGGCGGCAACGGATACCGGACGAAACAAGCGGCCTGGGAAGCGGGTCGCGAAGCTCAAGACGCAAGACTGAAAACAAGCCGCGAATCTAGCTCTAGACCTCTAAGCATTTAGCCCGCAACGGAGTTACCTACCCATGCCGGTTCAATCGCTCCTCCGCACCGTCCTCTTCAGCGACGACTTGAGCCGTAAGCTCGTGGTCGAGCAGCACCCCGAAGATGGGGGCTTCGGCTGGTGGCTCTACAAGTTGGATCGGCACAACCGATCATCGTTGCTGCTGTCGATCCTGGAGTTCGGCGATTACGAGACGGCGCTCGAAGACGGCGAATGGCACCTACGGAAATGGGACGAACGCAACCCATGATGTTCGCCGTCGGCGAAAGACAGGTCGCGTTTTCGCGCTCGGCCGCGAATGGGCGAAGGAGCGTGCGGAAGAGATGTCCCAAGGAGACGCAAACGATGGCCAGCGGCGTGATTTGCCCGGCATGCGGGCGCGAAGTGCGAATTCTTAGGGTCGCGGGAATGGCGTGGCGAATGATGCCGGCTCACCTCAGCATCCTGACCGGTGAGCGATGCTGGGCTGTCTCGCGGATATTCCACCTACCGTCATGCAGGCAGTGGACGCCGTTTCGGCGGCGGAAGGCGGTAAAGACATGACCACCACAGACCTCGACATCGTTGCCGTGCGGCCTTGCGGATGCTTCTGCGTCTGGGCGAGCGCCGAGAGGGCTGAGCGCCGTTCGCAGGACTAATGGACCACCCCGCAGAGAGTAGACCGCGCTGGCATGCCGCTCTTGTTGAGCGGCGGCTCTCTGCGGGTGAATCATCCAGAAGGAATCGCCATGCTTGTTCTCGCGCAAAAACCGTCCGACTTCCCAACGGTCATCACCTGCGGATGCGGTTGCCGCATCGGCGTCCTCGTCTCCCGCATCGACGTCGGCAAGGTGCGGATCGCTTACGACGCGCCCGAATCGGTGACGATCAACCGCGGCGAAATCCAGGCCGAAATCGACGCGAGCGTCGGGCGGCAAACGAACCCCGATCGCCTGTAACGCAACCAATCCTCTGTTCGATGCTTTCCCT
>JAIEPT010000295.1 GCA_019748295.1 Gemmataceae bacterium
CCGTTGTGGGCCGGGTCAGCCGTTGTGGGGCGGTCTCTGACCGCCTCACACGGCCCGACCGAAGGTCTCCATAAGGCGCCCGAAGGCGTCAAGCTGCATCCGCTGTTGAAACCGCAAATCGACCGCAACCACGGATGGCACGGATAACACGGATCAGACGGTCTTCATCCGTGCATTCGGTGTCATCCGTGGTTGCTCTTCTCTCTGGTCTGAGAACAAGATCCCTGGCGGTTCATGGAAACCTTCGGTCGGGCCGTGTGAGACGAAGGATGCAGGAGGAAGGATGAAATCAAACGGAGAGCGGGAAGCGGAATGCGTCGGGAGATGGGTCAACTTCTTTCGTTTTGACGATCGTGGGGGGGCGGATGCAAGGTTGGTGGTTGCGGACGCTGTTTTCCCATTTCGAGGGGCGGCTATTCCCATTTCGGAGGGGGGGACGGTGTGGAATGGAAATGGAACCCGGCGACTACTTCCCCGGCCGTCGCTGTTGGGTTTTGCGGCCGGGACGGTAGCCCTTGGTGGGGGGCTTGCGTTCGCCCTTCGCGGGATTGGCGACGGCGTGATAATGGTCCGCGTCGTTGGCTCGTTGGCGCCGCAGGTCGATCGCTTCCTTCGGCGGGTTTGCGGGGATGAGCGCATCGCAGCCGTTGCCGATGAGGTCCGCACGGCCCGCTTCGATCAGCGCGTTGCGGACTTCGAACCAGTTCTCGGGCTTGAAGTATTGCAATAGCGCCCGCTGCGTCTTGCGGTCGCGGAGCGCTTTCGAGATGTGCACTTCCTTCTTCGTGAACGGGTCAATGCCCGTGTAGTACATGCAGGTCGCGATGTCGAAGGGGGCGGGGATGAAATCCTGGACCTGGTCGGGTTTGTAGCCGTTGCGCTTGAGGAAGAGGGCGAGGTCGATCATCGCGTGGACGTCGCTGCCGGGGTGGCTGGCGATGTAGTAGGGGACAATATACTGTTTCGGCTTGCCTGCATCCGTACTCGCCTTCTTGAACGCGCGGGCGAAACCCTCGAAATTCACGTTGGCGGGCTTTTTCATCAACTCGAGCACGGTAGGGTCGGTGTGCTCAGGAGCAACCTTTAGATGCCCGCCGACGTGATGGGCGGCCAAGTCGCGAAGATACTTGGGATCCTTCTGGGCAAGGTCCATGCGGATGCCGGAGGCGACGAACGCCTTGCGGATGCCGGGGGTTTCGCGGGTCCGCTTCATCAGCTGGATGAGCGGGGCGTGGTCGAAGCCGAGCAGTTTGCAGATGGTGGGATGCACGCAGGAGAGGCGTTTGCACTTCGCCTCCACCTCGGGGCGCGTGCAACGCATCTGATACATGTTGGCCGTCGGCCCGCCGATATCGCTGATGATCCCCTTGAACTCGGGATCGGCCGCCAACGATTTCACTTCGCGCAGCACCGATTCCTGCGACCGCGACTGGATGATCCGGCCCTGATGCGCGGTGATGGAGCAGAAGGTGCAGCCGCCGAAGCAGCCTCGCATGATCGTGACCGAATCCTTGATCATCTCATACGCGGGGATCGGTTCCTTGTACGATGGGTGCGGCTTCCGCGTGTAGGGAAGATCGTAGATGCGATCCATTTCGTTTTGGGCAAGCGGCCGCGCGGGGGGCGTGACGACGACGGCCTGGCGATCGTGATACTGGACCAGCGTGCGGGCGTTGAACGGGTTGGTGTTGATGTGGATGATCCGCGTCGCTTCGGCGAATTTCCACTTGTCCGACTTCACTTGCTCGAACGTCGGCAGCAAGCAGAAAGAAACAGGCAGGGCACCGCGGTTCGGCATCTCGGAGAGATCGACGAAACCTTCGGGACCTCTCTGGTTCCCCTCTCCCCTTTGGGGAGAGGGGTTAGGGGTGAGGGGTGAAGTCCCGTGCTGAGGCTCGTTCTCCGTCGTTGAAGGAGAAGCGTCAGCACGGGTTGGCCCCTCACCCCCAGCCCCTCTCCCCAAAGGGGAGAGCGGGGCCAGAGCGGCGGGCGGCGGGCATTCCTTCGCGCCCAGCACATAGGCGACCCCATCGAGGTCACGCAGATCTTTCACCATTTTCCCGCCCGCCAGGCGTTGGGCGATTTCGACGATCGGCTTCTCGCCCATGCCATGGACGACGAGGTCCGCCTTGGCGTCGAGCAGGATCGACTTGCGGACGGTGTCGCTCCAATAGTCGTAATGGGCGAGCCGTCGCAGCGACGCCTCGACGCCGCCGGCAATGATCGGCACGCCGGGAAACGCTTCGCGAGCACGATGGCAGTAGGGGAGCGTGGCACGGTCAGGCCGAAGGCCGATGCGTCCGCCGGGGGAGTAGGCGTCGTCGTTGCGGACTTTCCTGTTGGCCGTGTAGTGGTTGATCAGCGAGTCCATGTTGCCGGCCGAGATGGCGAAGAAGAGTCTCGGCCTGCCGAACTGCCGCCACGGATCCGCGGTTTTCCAGTCGGGTTGGCTCAGGATGGCGACGCGAAAACCGGCCTGTTCGAGCACGCGATGCAGAATCGCCATCGCGAAACTCGGATGATCGATGTAGGCGTCGCCCGTGACGAAGACGACGTCCACGTAATCCCAGCCGCGCGCCTCCATCTCGGCGCGCGTGGTGGGGGCGAGCGTCCCGGCGCCCTTCGCCTTTTCAGGGCGGGACGTGAGGGACAAGGGGTTCGTCAACGGCAGAGAAAGTCGGGACATGAAGCTCACATGCGAAGGCAATCCGGGCGTTCCTTCATTTTATCGGCGCCGGCGTGGTGCGATTTCTTTTTCGTATGATCGATCTCCATAAAATCACGAGCATGCATGAACCGCTGACCGCAGCCGATGCCGCTTTGCCCGCGAAAATCGCGAGGTTGGTGGAGGAGCGCGGCTGGAACCAGGAAGATTTCGCCCGCCGAGCCCAATTGCATCGCCTTACCGCCCGCCACATCTTGCAGGGCAATGTCCGCCGATTGCAGAATGCGACCGTGCAGGCGTGCGCGCAGGCACTCGGATTGTCGGTTCACGATTTGCGATCGCAGCCGCTGGAAATTCTGCTGCGGCGCATGTCGGCTCCGACGACCGACGTGCGCGACTATGAAATGGCGATGCAGCCGGAGTTGCGGACCTGGCTCGAGCGCAACCCCGATCGCGCCGCCCAACTCTCAACCGATGAGTTGGACGAACTGCTCTCTCTGCAAGGCGTCGGCGGCCCGCTCACGCCCTTCGGCATCGCCCACTTTGTGGAACGCATCGAACGCCGTCGCAAACTCGTCGAACAAGTAGTGACGATCGCCGGCACCGAAATGGTGGACCTGCTCGAGCAATTCGTGGCGTTGCTCTACGAAAAGGTGCAACCTTATGCCTCGCGGAGGACGACGAGCGATGAACGCCCGCCGCCCCCGAGTGACGCTCCTGCTTAGTGGTCCGTTTCACAAATGACGTCCGGGTTGGGCTGGACCTTCGGTTGAGGCTGCGGGCATGATCGCATACCGATTTTCAAGGATGCGAATCATGC
>JAIEPT010000172.1 GCA_019748295.1 Gemmataceae bacterium
GTGTTGGGTTTTCTGCTTCGCGGCGGGGGGGGCGGGGGGGGCGGGGGGGCCCCCCCCCCCCCCCCGGCCCGGCCGGCGGACAACCAGCCGTCACGGCTTCACCACCACCGAGCGCATCCCCAGATTCCGTCGTCGTAGTTCCGTGCGGTCCACGCCTAAATCCTGGAGGATCGGCAAGAACACTTCCGCGTAGTAGGCGCTCTCGTCGAAGATCTTCAGATCGTAAATCTGCTGCAGCCGGCGAACGTTGTTGTCGAGCAGGTCGTTGATCGCGGGCATCTTGAAGTCGAGCATCACCGATCGCATCGCTTCGAGCACCATCGTCCGGTCGAGCTTCAGATAGAGGGCGACGCAATCGCGGAAGAAGCCGTGGTGGGCCATCTCGTCGACGGAGACGTGCTTGAGAATCGTTTCCAACGCGCCATCGCCGCCCAGTTCGGAGGCCCGTTGCCGAAGGTTGCGGTAGTTGAGCCAAGTCGCTCGCTCCTGCACCATGGCGTAGACGAGCATGCCGAGATGATTATCTTCCGGCAGGTTCCATTCCGTGCTGAAGACGCGCCGCTCAAGTTCTTCCATCTGCTTTTCGGTGCGATGACCCGAGCGGAGGAGCCAATCGCCGAGGGCGAGCGAGTGCTTCGATTCCTCGTAGCCCCAGTTCGCGTAGAACCAGGCCCGTCCCTTGCTCGAGCGGATCACCGGCAGAATCTTCGCGTTGTAGTCGGGCAAATACAGTTCGATCGCGGTGAACGATTCGACAATATCCGCGACCGCGGGATCGAGCTTGGCGTTGCACTGATCCCATGGGATATCGTCGGCCACGCGCCAGCGGCGCTTGCGTTCGGCCTTGTCGAAGAACTCGCGGTACAGTTTCCAAAACTCTCGTTCGATCTCCGGAACGAAGAGCGGTTGGGGCGCTGGGGCGATGGCGATGCTCGCTTTAGAAAAGCCGAATTAGCGTCGATTCAGCAAGTGCATTATCGACGAAGCACCGCGTCGAGACAATCGGCGGCTCGCGTCGGCTTGCGATTTTGTCGGTTGAGGCTTCGGTGGATTCGAGAACCAAATTGGCCGCTGCCTCGTCTAATCAAAGGAACGATCGCAAAATGGGTCGCGTGTCTCCATCGCCTGCCTTTTCCGCCGCTCGCGCGAACCGTGTTGAATGTTTCACGCGCAAGCTCCCGGCGTGAAACGCCGACCTCTCTCCCTGGGTATGGACGCTGTCCTGGCCGCGTCGGCGGCTTGTGAGCTATAGTTGTGCAGTCTGCCCTATACGAACGCGGACGCGCGGTTGCGTTCCCGTTTCGCCGATGCATGGATCGTCGGCTGGTTCTCGAGGTATGGATCATGCCGCAGGCGACGCTGAACGACTTCGCCGAAAAGCTCTGCCGCAGCCCAATCCTCGACGCTTTGCAGCGCGAAGAGGCGTTTCGCCTCAGCTTCTCGATCGCCAATCCCCGCGATTTCGCGCAAGAAATGCTTCGCCGCGATTGGATTACTCCCTATCAGGCCAACCAGCTTGCGGCAGGCAAAGGGGACGACCTCGTCCTCGGCCAATACGTGCTGCTCGAACGCCTCGGCGAAGGGGGCATGGGACAGGTGTTCAAGGCCCGCCAGCGCAACCTCAACCGCATCGTCGCGCTCAAGCTGATCCGCCCCTCGTGCATGGAAAACGAACGCGTCGTCCAGCGCTTCATGCGCGAGATTCGCGCCGCCGGGCAGCTGGCGCATCCCCATATCGTCCGCGCGTATGATGCCGACTTCATCAAGGGGCATTGGTTCATCGCGATGGAGCACATCGAAGGGAGCGACCTGGCCCGTGAGGTGAAGCAGCGCGGCCCCTTGCCCGTCCTCGCCGCCTGCGACTACGTCCGCCAGGCCGCACTTGGGCTCCAACATGCCCATGACCGCGGCCTCGTGCATCGCGACATCAAGCCCGCGAATCTGCTCCTGACGCGCCATGCGGAAAAACCCCGCATCAGCAGCCCCCTCATTCCGCGTCCCTCTTTGGGTCGCGATTCCAAACCTGCTTTGCCCGCGAAGCACGACGCCTGGCCCTGGGGCATGATCAAAATCCTGGATCTCGGCCTCGCCCGGCTCGGCGAATCATTGACCGGATCGATGGGCAATCTGACCCAACTCAACACGGTGATGGGAACGCCCGATTTCATCTCGCCCGAGCAAGCGCTCAATTCGAAATCCTGCGACATCCGCAGCGATCTCTACAGCCTCGGCTGCACCTTCTATTTCATGCTCACCGGCCAGGCGCCTTTTCCGGAAGGGACGCTGACTCACAAGTTGCTGCAGCATCAAAGCGAAGACCCGCAGCCTGCGAGTCTGGTCCGCGCGGCTCGCAAAACCGCCGACGCTGGCGACGCGACCGCGGTCCACACCGATCTCTATGTGCCGAAGGAAGCGGAAGCCGTTTTGCGGAAACTGATGGCCAAGAAACCCGAGCAGCGGTTTCAGACGCCCGGCCAAGTCGCCATCGTCCTCGAGGGCCTGCTCGAAACGCTGCAAAGCGGGACCGCGACATCGAGGCCCTCCGAGGCGAAGACGGCGGCGACCGTCATGGCGAAACCAGTCGCTTCTCCGGCTCCTGTCGAAGTCGAAATGCAATCCGCTAGCGGCATCGTGCCGACGCCGTTGCCTCTGCCCAAGGCGAAACCGCTCAAACTCAAAAAGCCCGGCCGATGGCGCTCGCGTCTGATGCTTGCCGGCGTCGCCCTCACTGCAATCCTTGCGGCAATGCTGATCATCCGCGGATGGAAAGCTGCTCGCGACCGGCAGCGACGATCAGTGCCTCAAGATCTGCGATGCGACCACGCCTCTCGTCAAGCACTCGTTCGGGTTGCGCTATGCCATCCACTCCATCGCCTTCGCCCCCGATAGCCGACATGTCGTGACGGCGAACGCGAACGGCACGTTCTACGTGTTTCGTCTGTAGGTAACGCCCTCCGTGGCGTTCCGCGGGAATGGACGCGCACCTTCCCGATGATTCACATTCCGCGATCCCCGCTTGCGGCTAAGGGACGCTCGAATAATTGGGTCGCCCGCTGTACGTTTGATCGCGTTGCGTAGCATGGACGAGGGGAGCGTAACCGGTGTCAGCTCCAAACCCGCTAAAGCGGGTCACTGCAAGCTCGTAGTGCTCCAAGCTCGTAGTGACCCGCTTCAGCGGGGCATGACTCCAAACTCGTCGTAACAGGTGTTGACCGGGACGATTCAATTGTTTGAGCGTCCCTTAGCGAGCGGCGCCCGCATTTCTCCCCTCTCCCTCCGGGAGAGTCCGGGAGAGGGGCCGGGGGTGAGGGCTTGCGACGTGGCGTTACGCGAGAAAAGGCGCCCTCACCCCAACCCTCTCCCGGAGGGAGAGGGCTAGCTCCTGCCGTTCGCCTTAGCGATCAGCCGCGTGGATCGCTTAGAGCCTATCCGGAAAACCCCATTTTTCCGTATATGATGAACGCAAAGCTCATGTGCAGCATAGCGATGTAG
>JAIEPT010000067.1 GCA_019748295.1 Gemmataceae bacterium
TAGCCTTGCGGTTCGGGCCATCACCGCCCGCAGAGGATTTGCACCTCCTGAGACACAACATGCCTGGCGCACAACCAGAAACGCCGAGCGCAAGCTCGGCGTTTTCTATGTAGCCCTCTCGCTCCGCGAGAGGTAAGCGGATGAGCCACTTGCGACGGCATGACATTAAGCCGCCTTCCTCTCGCATGGTGAGAGGAATGGGGACAAACACTGCGTCCGGACGCGGTTAGATTGACATGTGGACATCAATAGAGCTGCGTCCCCTTTCGCTACGCTTTCGCTACGCAGCGAGAGTTCACTGGCAACGCTACGCCTCTTGAGCTGTTCCTCAGTTAAAAGAAAACGCGAGATGGCTAAGGTCATGACTGAAGCGGAACGGCTCACGAGCTCAGATTTGCTTGAAATGACGAACACCCTGCGAGAGCGCAATCTGGTCTGGTTTTGCAAGCGGAAATTTCGTTTGTTCGCAGCGGCTTGCGTGCGTCGTGTTTGGTGTCATCTAACACGGAACGAGAGCATTGCTGCGGTCGAACTCTCGGAGCGCGCCGCCGACCATAAAGTGCCAGAGCAAGATCTATTGATCGCGGTCGGACTGGCTGATGATGCGGCCGTTGAGATCGACAATTCCTGCGAAAACCAGAAGGATCCGCGGATTTGGGCAGCATATGCGGCATTAGTCGGTTCACACCATTCGATGGACATCGACAAGACACTTGAAGCGGCGTTCTTCTCCAGCGATATCGGTGAAGGAGGAAGGGCCGCGGTCGCAGACCTTCTTCGCGAGATTGCTGGCAATCCATTCCATTTGCATTCGATTGATTTGAGCAACCTTACCGATACTGTTGCGTCTCTTGCTAAAGCAGCATACGAACGAAACGAACCCTCTGGCCACCTCGATCCAATGCGACTTGCCATCCTCGCGGATGCCCTCGAAGATGCTGGCAGCAACGACACTCACATTCTTTCGCATCTGCGCAGCTTCGGACCCCACGTTCGCGGTTGCTGGGCGTTAGATCTGATACTCGGCAAATGTTGAAGTAAACCGGAGAAAACAAATGGTGGCATCGACACGGACGTTCGGACTTCTCTACTTGTGTTTTGCCTTTTGCGCGAATGAATTATTCGCGCAAAAGACGCCTTACGACGTCTTTCCGCCTGCGGCCCCGCCCTATTTCCGCGTGCGCTATGAGCCCTCCGAAAAGCCGGGCGAGCTCGTTTACGGCGCCAACTACACCATTTGGATTCCGCCGAGCGTGAAGATGCTGCGTGGCGTGGTCGTGCATCAGCATGGGTGCGGCGAAGGGTCGTGCAAGTCGGGGCTTACAGGGGCGTTCGATCTGCATTGGCAGGCGCTCGCGAAGAGGCATGATTGCGCGTTGCTCTCGCCCGCTTATGAGCAGCCGGATAAGGCGGATTGTCAGATGTGGTGCGATCCGCGCAATGGGTCGGATGCGGCGTTTCGCAAGTGCCTCGTCGATCTGGGGGCGAAATCGGGCCATCCGGAATTGGCGACTGTTCCTTGGGTTCTCTGGGGACACAGCGGCGGCGGGCACTGGGCTGGGGGAATGGTGATGCTCCATTCGGAACGCATCGCTGCGGCGTGGTTGCGGTCGGGCGTGCCGCTCCTGGGCGAAGAGCCGATGCGGAAAGGCATCAAGGGGCATCGTTTCCCGGACGCCGCCCTCCAGGTGCCGATCATGTGCAACCTTGGCACGAAGGAAGGCGTCACGGAGAAGGGGAAGAACTTCGCCGGCGTGTGGCCCGCGAATGAGGTGTTCTTCAACGAGCTTCGCGGCAAAGGCGGCTTGATCGCCGTTTCTATTGATCCCCTATCGAGCCACGATTGCGGCAATCAGCGCTACCTGGCGATCCCCTGGCTCGATGCATGCCTCACCGCCCGGTTGCCGAAGAAGGCCGGCGATCCGCTCATTGCGATGCCGACGGACAAAGCCTGGCTCGCCCCCGTTCTCGGCGGCGAAGCGGCCCCCGCGGACAAGTACAAAGACGACGCCAAGAAGGCCGCCTGGTTGCCGAATGAAGCGATCGCGAAGGCGTGGATGGAGTACGTGAAGGACACGAAGGTTTCCGACACGTCGCCTCCGCCGGCGCCGACGAACGTTCGGCTCAAGGGGAACACGCTGACCTGGGACGCGGAAGCCGACCTCGAAAGCGGCCTCGCGAAGTTCATCATCGAACGGGACGGCGAAGCGATCGCAACGCTCCCCGAACAGGGAAAGAACCCGTTCGGCCGACCGCTCTTTCAGAACCTGCAATACAGCGACACGCCCAGTCAACCGCTGGTGCCGATGCAGTATGTCGATGCGAAAGCCGACCCCGTGAGGAAGCACGTGTACCGCGTGATCGCGGTCAACACGGTGGGCCTGAAATCCAATCCGGCGTCGATGGAGGCTCAGCCGTAGAAAGGTACGCTCGTTATTAGCACGCTGCGCAAGCAATTGATCGCAGGTTCCCGGTGGAGGATTCATCCATCTCCGGGACCCAGTCATCACTTGCTTGCGCAGCGTGCGTGCGTCGTGTGAGGTGTGTTGGTCCCGTGGGTGCGAGACCCATGCCCAGCGGAGGTTGTGCCGTTCGGAAGCAGTCCTGGCCGATGGGGAGGAGACGAGCCGTCGGGAGCCCGGGACGTCGGGAGCCCGGGACGTCGGGAGCCCGGGACGTCGGGAGCCCGGGACGTCGAAGGCCGGCTTCGGGCCGGTCAGCGAGTGTGCAGGCCGTAACGCGAGTGAACGTCGAGCAAGCCTCGAAAATGCAAGTTGCGAGAGCCGACCCGCTGCACGTACGGGGAAGGCCGGGGTCGAGAGACTCCGCGGACGGCGCCGAGAGCAACCGGGCGTCGGACGTCCTGCCGGGGTAGTGACGACGGCATGCGACAAGGGGATCGGCACGCAACCGCGAGAGACCCGTCTTGGCGTCTGGTTCGAGCCGGACGAACCGGCAGCCCGCGAGGGACAGGCCGGGCCAAGCGGGAGTCGGAAAGGTTCGCAGTACCGTTCGTAGTACCGTTCGTAGTACCTGCGAAGCCGGTCAACGCCGGTGGAGGGAAGGAGCCTTGCTTTTCGAGAAGTACCGAAAGAGCGGACAGCCTCAAGGGCGAGAGCCTGGGAGAGTGACATGGGTCTGACACCCGCCGAAGGTTGAGAAGCTTCAGACGGGCTTCAGACGGTGCTGCGGGCGAAAGCGAAAGAGCAACCCCAAGCTCGCTTCCATCAACTGCACGACAAGATCTATCGAAGCGACGTGCTGGCGTTCGCCTACGAGCGTTGCCGCGCCAATGGCGGGGCTCCGGGCGTGGACGGCCAGACCTTCGGGATGATCGAGTCGCAGGGAAGGGAAGCGCGGCTGGGGGAACTGGCCGAGAAACTGAGAACGCGGGACCGAGCCGTTTCGGTTCTTGGGTTTCGAGTTCGGCGTGCAAGTGTCTTGGAGAACGGGTCGGCGGTATCTTTCGCCGAATCCGTCCAAGAGCAAAGTGCAGGCGATCTGCGAGAAGATCGGCACTGCGACGAGCAGCCGAACGACGTGGCGCGACG
>JAIEPT010000214.1 GCA_019748295.1 Gemmataceae bacterium
AGAAACCGCCGGATACGATGAGTACGTCCGGTGGTGTGGGAGGACGGGGGAAGTACTTCCCCCTCCTACCCGATTCTTGCGGATTTCCTGCAATCAACGCACTGGATTCCGCAGCACGCCGAGCCCTTCGATCTCGACCTCAGCCACGTCCCCCGCCTTCAAGAACACCGGCGGCTTGCGAGCCATACCGACTCCGGGCGGGGTCCCCGTGAAAATCAAATCTCCCGGCTCCAGCGTGAAGATCTGCGAGATGTACGCCAAGATCTGCGGCACGCCGAAAATGAGCTGATTCGTGTTGCTGTCCTGCATCGTCTGGCCATTGAGCCGAAGCTGAATCCGCAGCTTGTGCGGATCGGGCACTTCATCCGCCGTTACGAGCCAAGGGCCGACCGGGCCGAATGTGTCGAACGTCTTGCCGGTCATCCACTGCTTGCCGTCCTTCTTCAGCTGCCAATCGCGGGCGGAGACATCATGCCCGCAGGCATAGCCCGCCACATGCTCCCTCGCGGACGACGCCGGGATATTGCGTCCGCCTTTGCCGATGACGATGACCAACTCCGCCTCATAGTCCACTTCTTGGCTTACCGGCGGCAGCTCGATCGATTGCTGATGGCCGATCAGCGCCGTCGGAAACTTGGCGAAGAGAATCGGCTCCTTGGGAATCGCCGCCCCGCTCTCCTCCGCATGGTCCTTGTAGTTGAGCCCAATGCACACGACCTTACGCGCATCATGAACGGGCGCGTGGAATTTCGCTTCGGAAACCGGCGTTTTCTGCAACGTCGCCCGCTGCGCGATCTCGCCGACTTTCGCCAGCAAACTGGGACCGCCCTCAAGGATCTGGCGTACCGTCGGCGGAACGGAAGGATCGACGCCATGGACATCGACCAGTGCATCCCCGACAAGCACCGCCGCCCGCGGCCCCGCCCACGTTTCGATCGTCGCAAGTTTCATGGCGCCTCAATTCCAAGGATTCGCGAACCTGCCCGATCGCTGCGTGTCCTCAACATGCGGGCAGCCTCGACAAGATTTTGCTCGCCTCGCCGCGAAACTCTTGCTGGCGAAGCGTCGATATCTTATATAAAGACCAACCGCAGGACGCGCGTCCCGCGACCTATTCCCCGATAGCTCAATGGTAGAGCGAGCGGCTGTTAACCGCTAGGTTCTAGGTTCGAGTCCTAGTCGGGGAGCTGAAAAAACGGGAGCGAGTTCTCGCTCCACGCGAGTTGGCGAGAACGCTGGGCAAGATCCAGCGTTTTTGCGTTTTCCCGGCGAATCTCGCGGGAACGCATTCCTCTCAAGGTACCGGAGAATCCCCCGGGCAAAGCGGCCAAGCGAGTGATTGCGATTCTGTTCTCGAAAGCCGAATCGCGAGTCGAAAGACACTTTCCGACTCAGTTGACTCGACAGTAATCGCCCCCTGGTTTGCCCCAACTATCTCGCTGAAGTGCCCTCGCCGTCCTCGGCTGCGATCCCGGCGTCGGCAAATCGCTCCTTACGCTTGACCTCGCCGCCCGATTCGCTACCGGCCGCCCCTGGCCCGACGGCTGGCCTGGCACCCAACCCGCAGCCGTCTTCTTGCTCTGCGCGAACGATCCAGACGCCGTCAGACCGAGCACCAGAACAATGGCAGGTTGCCCGAGATCGGACTCTGCGCTCGCAAACGTTGCGGACTTTCTTACTGATTGAGGTAGGCGTTTTTTGGGCGATGACGACGAGGATGCCATCTTTCCATGAAGCGGGCAGGGTTGCGATTTCGCTGCCGCCGGTCGGCTCAATCACGAGGTGCGGGGAGCCGGACTATGGGCTCGTCGTCATTCGCTGCACACGACATCGAGCGGGATGTTGACAGTTTCTAATAGGTAGCCGTGCGCAGCGGAAAGCACCATCGCCTGATCGTCCGTGATGCTCGCCTTTGACAGTCCAGGCTGGACTACGACGATTTCCGCACTGACGGGCTTGAAGCGGCTTGCCTTCACGAGGTATTGCAACTTCGGCCCGTCACCGTGCAGGAAGCGGGTGCCAGATCCCTTTTTGCCCAGCTTCGTGTCTCGGCTCAAGAGCCGCTTGCACAGTTCAGGGAAACGCCAGATCCATCGCGATGAACGCACGGCTTGGGAGCACACCTCCACGACGTCTTTCACCCGTTTTCCGGGGTCGGATTTCGTGGTGAACTTGCAGTGGAGGAGCCGCAGGCGAATATGATCCGTTTCTTCCTTGAGGCAGAGAAGATCGGCAATTTCGCCCGAGTCATCGTCGTCGAAGATAACATCGAAGCCGGCGTGGCGTTCCTGTTCGTACGCGTGATACTGGACCGAGTCTTTCCGAAGCAGACCGTCCTTCCACATTGATTCCTTTTCGATGTTGACTCCCGTCCAGTCCCACGCTTCCAGGCGCTGGGAGGGAAACGTCTGCAGGTCGCGATCTCGTGGTACGACGTGGGCGCATCCGTCGAGTTCAGAACCGTCGACATAAAGGATGCTCGGAGGAGAATCGCTAAGCCAATCCGCCAATGAACGCTCGATGCGGCTGCAACGGATCGTCAGCTTCTCGCCGGAGAGGTGCTCGACTTGATAACCGGCCGGTCCTCCAAGGCGCAACACATAACGGGCGGCGAATGACGGGTGCCGAACGGCGAAGACGATCCGGTTGTTCGCCACATCGGTCGATTCATGCTCGATTCCGAATTGGGAAAACGGAAACTCGCCCGCCTGGCAGGTAAGTGTGACTTGGTGCTCCGCCCATTCGAGGAGCTGCCGCGGCCAGTCGATGCAGAGCACCTCCGTATCGGGAAGCTGGTCAATTTCTTGCGGAATGAGCACGTTGTCGATGATTTGTTCGGTGTCTATCGACGCATCCAGCAGTTTCCGGCCGACTGCATCGCACCAGTGCAGGAAGCGTTGAATCGTGCCTTGGTCGCGAGACCAGACCCTCCCCTTATAGGAGCACCCCATCGTCACCGGATGCCCGTCAGCAAAGCCGCCGCCAAAGACATTTGACTTCGTGGAGTTCGTCTTGTGCGCCGGGCTAAGGGCGTTCGAAACGTCCGTCCCCGTGTACATGGAGTATCGGAGGTTGCGGCGACCGTGGCGTTTCAGGCCGATGTTTTGAAACACGAGACGTGAGATTCCACCAAGGCACCGGAACACCTGGTCGCCCGCAAGAAGTTCGACTTTGTCTGTCCCAACCGCTTTCGCCAGTTCCTGATAGAGGGAGTCTCGGTCGGTGGAGTGGATAAACAGGAGGCCTAGCGTGGGATTGTGGTAGACAACGTAGAGATCCCACGTCTTGTCCCTTAAAGCCCGCGACCGGCTCCACCCCACCCGCAATTCCTTTTTGGTGATGAAGAAAAGCACCCCAGCCTGCTCGTTCAGCCAGGCGCCACGCAGGGTCGAGCCGAGGCTCATTCCCTCAAAGAACCGCTTCGGGGAAAACTGCTTGCAGCGATAGACCACGGCACTGAACTTCGGGATCAGTCCCTTAGAGCCTATCCGGAAAACCCCATTTTTCCGTATATGATGAACGCAAAGCTCATGTGCAGCATAGCGATGTAG
>JAIEPT010000125.1 GCA_019748295.1 Gemmataceae bacterium
TAAGAGAACGCCCCGTTGAGTTTACGAACAGCTGCAGCGAATTGCTAGGGCTTTTGACAGTTCCGGGAATTGCTGGTAGGAAACGCTGCTCAACGACCACGCATAGGTGCTCCACGATCCTTCATAATGAACCGTTTCGCGCGAGGTTGCAGCTTCGTTTCGAGTTTCGGTTGATGCCCGCGTTGAACGGATATCGGAAGCGGTCGAGCTGTACTGAGCATTCGGGACAGGGAGCAGATTGCTGATCGACTCGACGCTGAATTCGCGGACCGATTGAGTCATCGTCGAATCGGTGCGACTCGCACTTCTCGTCGAGCTTGTCTCCAAGGAATCGTACACCACGCTCGAATACGCATAACCGCCGTTCGCGTAGCTCCCGACTGCCGAAACGGAGATGCAGTCCAAGCTGGTTGCAGACTCGGTTTCGAGACGGGTCACCGAATCCGTGCTGGTCGCATCCCGCTGGTCGAACGCATACGATTGGCCAAGCAAGCCGCTTGTCGATTCCGTTTTCCGTTTGTTGAGAGACCTTGCCGCTTTCTGCGTGGTCCGCGTCGTGCGATCAAGGCTGGACGAGTTCGCCGACGTTTCCGAGTAGCGGACGTCCGAGAAGGCGTAGTCGTCGGCTGCGCCATCGTAGCTTCCGACGTTCTGCGTTTCCTTGCGCGATTGAATGCCGTTGGTCGCCGTGTAGCTCACCACTGCTTGGCTTTCCGACCACTTGGTCGTGGTATCCAACGATGACCGGCCTAAGCCGAGGATGGGGCCCACGAAGGACTGCAAGCTGGAATTGGTTCGCTCTTGTGCGTCGGACGTTTGCGTATAGCTTTCCCACGATTTGACCTGCTCGCCTTCCGTAATGTCCTTGGAAGCGTCGAACACGACGCTCGAGAAGCTGTAGCTGCCTTGCGCGAACGTTCCTTCCTCGTAGAAGCTAGCGGTCTCGCTTTGCTGACGATCCGTTTGCACCTCCAGCGTACGAACCAGCGCGTTCGTGCCTGTAGTCGTCGTGCCCTGCGCATTTCCGCCCGTCATGGCTCCAGGCGCGTAACCACTTGGGTCGCCCGTCGCCGATGACGAATATGTGTTTGCGGAAGAGGAAAAGGTTCCAACGTTGGAAGTCGCAGTGCTGGTCTTTCGATCGCTGAAACCGGAGCTTTGAGAAACGCTCTGCGAGAAGGCCACGCTGGAAAGAGCGTACACGTTGGGCGTTTTTACCCCTGCTTGATAAAGGCTGAATGCCGTAGTCATCGCCGACCAGAGCGAGGTTGTTTGCGTGCTGACCTCGGCTATTTGCGTATAGCATTCGCTCGAATTCACCGTCGTGGTAATGTTCGAGTAAACCGAGCTGGCAAGCGGTCCCGGTGCTTGGTTTGTCTGCGCCGTGTAGGTGGAGGACGTGTACGACGCGTTCGACGAAGTCGCCTTATTCGTGTCGAAGCTGATTGACGATTGCGACCCGCTGGAACTCGCCTGGAAGACCAGGCTGGAGAAGGCGTAGCTGCCTCCCGCGTAAACGCCCCGCTGCGACAGGTTCGTCGCGGAGAATCGATTTTCCGAAGTCGATGAATCGGAAGTCGCAACAAATGTTCCGGTGGCCTGAAGCGAGAACAGCGAAGTGTTCGTCGTGCTGCTCGTCGAGATCTGATCGGATCCTGACGAGCTGAAGTTCGTCGCCGTGTTTCGGCTTTGACTGATCTTTGCGTTCGTGCCCGTTTTCAGCGACATCTGGGTTTGCAGGGCGGTGACGCTGTCGGTGCTTGCCGATTGCAGCACCACGCTGCTGAAGGCGTAGGAGCCGGCGGCGAAAATGCCGGATTGGTAATTGCTGCTGGCGTTCGTCGACAGTTCGACGGTCGAGGTCTGCGCGGAGATCGATTCGAAACTGGAGGTGGTGACGCATTCGAGACTGTGCCCCGCACAGGCGAGCGAATTGCCGATGTTGTTCTCGAAGCGCTGAACCGCGGTTTTTTCCGTCGTCTGCGTCTCGGCCGAATACTGCTCAAGGGTGCCGGTCAGTTGCGAGAGGGATTGCTGCACGACGCTTGAGAACGCGTAGCCGTTGACCGGGTCGTAGGTGCCCTTCTGGGTGAATTGGAAGCACGCGAGGCTCGTTTCCGTGAGCGTCCCCGCCGCCGCGGAGGCGTAGGTCGCCGCGGACGTGTCGCCGGTCCAGGTCCCGCCGGCCACTCCCATCGAGGTTTTCGTCGTCGTGCTGATGCTCGAAGCGTTGAGCGTGCCGAACGACGTGGAACCGGACTTGACGAGGGACGATCGAGTCGCATCGCCGGAGTTGTCGGAAGCGACGCACGAGAGGCTGTATTGGCCCCCCTGGAAAACACCCTCTTGATGCAGTTCGTTCCGTGACGACGACGTGGTGGTCTCGGCGGAAGACTGCCAGCCGGAATCGGCGTAGGAGTCGCTGCTCGCAGCTGCGCTCGCGGACGACTCCAGCCCGTAATTGGAGGTGGTCAGCAAGCTGCCGTTAAAGGTGCTGCTGTCGGTTCCCGAGCCGATGTAGCTGTTGGTGTTGCCGACGAATTGGGTTGCCGTCTGCCGGCTCGAGGAGTCGAACACGTAGCTGCTGAACGAATACTGTCCGTTGGCGAATGAACCTTCTTCATCCAGCGAACTGGTTCCGGCGGCGCCTTGCACGGATTGGTTCGTGTTGGTGTTGAGATACGATCCGCGGTATTTGCTCTCCGCCTGGGAAAGGCCTGTCCCTGGCAAACTCATGACGCCGCCGGTCCCGCTGGAAAGCGCGGTCCAGGACGTCACGCCGCTTTCGATCGACCTCTGCCCCTGAGTGCCGAGCGAAGCGCTGTTGTTCGATTCCTGATAAGCGACGCTCGTGAACGCGTAACTTTGGAGGCCGAAAGTGCCGGCCTGGTACAGCGTCGAGGAGGAAGAGGAGGAGCCCTCGAAGGCGAACGACTCTTCCGCAACTTGCGAGTAGTCGTCCTGGCCGATCTGAACGGTGGTGTTCTGAGCACCCCACTGGGTGATCGTGTAGTTCGCTTGGGAGACGCCGGTCGATTGCGAATCGCCGGAAGACTGCCAGGTTCCGCCGTAGGAAGTGTCGGCCTGATAGACGACGCTGCTCAGCGCGTAGCCAGTTGCGCCGAAGGCCCCTTTTTGGGACAGCGAGGAGCTTTGCGTGCCCGATTGGTTCGCGGAAGACGCGGACGACGACGTGAAGGTTCCGCTGGAGGCCTGCACGAACGTGCCGGTTGCGATCGGCCCCGCGGATTGACCGTAGTACGGAGAGTAGGCATTGCCCGAGCCTGAGGCTTGCGTGGCGTAGGTGCCTGAATCGGTCGCATCCTGAGACTGGCTGTACGTCCAGGAACTCGACCCCTGCTGAGACGCCGACACGCTTGGCAGGCTGTAAGCGTTGTTGATGTAGTTGCCGGCCTGGTACATGCCCTGGGACGAGGTCGAAACGGAATCCTGCGTCCACGAGGAATGGCTGACTTCGTTGCTGACGATTTGAGTGGTCAGCAAGAAAGAGCCTAGCCCGGATATTTCATCGTTTCGACGGAAATTCGAATAGCGCGATGGTTCAAGATTTGGTAGAGAAGGGAGTTGC
>JAIEPT010000045.1 GCA_019748295.1 Gemmataceae bacterium
ACCGCTTTATGCTAATGCTCGCGTTGCAGCTGCGCGGGCATTCCCAAAATCAGCCGTACAGAATGGACAGCTACCGCTGAGGTGATGCAGGGCGTCGTACGCCTTCTCGACTACGCCCATTAGCGGGTCCGAGGGTCGGAAGCCTACCTCGTACATCCGAGCACGAAGCTTGCCGAGGTAACGGAGCATTGGAGTCACCGCAGCTCCCACGATACGAGCATGCGAGGGACGCATCTGCTTTCCTGAAGGCGTCGAATGCGGGCTGTGGGGGCGGTCGTTCATCCTTCCATGACTGCGCAGAGCGGCCCAAAAATGCAAAGTCGGTGGTTTCAAACTTTTTCGTTTACGTCCCGATTCCGATGCGTTTGCACGAAGACGACATCGAAGCGAAAGCAGTTTCTACCGCTGGAAAGCTCTTTAGGTACGGGCAATGAAAAACCCCGAGTACTGCAGCCGTACCCGGGGCACTAAATTCATTGCGATCAGGAGTCCGTCGCCATCAAGCCTCTTGCAAACATCGAGGACGCATCGCCTCTAGCAGCTGCGCGGCTTCCGTCTTTGCCATAGACACCTGCCGATGGGCCGCGAATTCCAAAACTTCCTCGACTTGATTGAATTCGCTTGTTCCAGGCCGAAGCCTGGACGCAGACTGAGCGAGAAATTCAACAGCATACAAAGCTGTTCCTTCAGTCGGGTGTTCTCTTATCGCGCGCAAGACATCCTGAAGTACGGGAAACACATCTCCACGCAACTCCACCAAGCCTTTGGCGGCAGCTTCTCTGACGAATGGGTCTTGGGAGTTCAATGCCGTGATCATGACCCCGGGAATAGTTGATTCAACTTTGCCGAGAATTCCAAGTGCGTAGCACGCTTCAAATCGATTCTGCGAAGACGAACTTTTTCGGAGTTCATCGAGTGCATGCCCGCGCGAAACAGGGTGGCTCGCAAGCTCGGAAAGCCGGTCCAAACGAATCGCGACTCGCTGGCGACTTGTGAAGTTCGCACTGAAAAAGCGCCAGAGGTTCAAGGAATAACTCCAAGCGTTCGAGAACGTTTTTCCGATGTCAGCGAAGGTCTTGGAAACGCCCTGAGCCGCTTGCGCAATTGGTTCGGAAACGCCGCTTGCGATCTGTTCGTGCAGAGTTCGATTCACTTCGCTCATGGCACCGTTTCTCCCGGATAGGGCATTACGGGCGTCCACGGGCAGTCCTTTGCGTGGACCTTTCTAATGTACTCGGTCGGCTCAGTCTGGCTTTCATTACGGACGCCGAACTGCTTCAACAAGTTCAGCAAGTATGCCTTCCAGATTCCGAATTGGGACTTTCTTCCGGCCAAGAACATGCCGATTCTGTTGAAAATGCCTCGCGGAGCCTCATAAGCCTCAGTTATGATCTGCAAACTTTCGCCATCACGTAACTCAGCCTTCCATCGTCGCTGACCAATAAGCATATGCCTGCCTGCTGTATCGCCGTTCACTTCCGCGCTATCGAGCTTCGTCCAAATTCTGACGGGCACGCACTTTGGGTTCACTAGATCGCACAGGAATCCGAAGAACCGTTGGGCGTCAAAAAATGCGAATCGCTCTCCGTTGTCTGATAAGCAAGTTTGGCAGAGTGCCCATTTGTTCGCCCCGTTATTGAAGTGCTTAAAACGTGAGAGCGACGCGATTACTTGCGGAAGCGAGATCTCAGGAAGAGGAACAAACTCTATGGTCTGGCGCGTGTAGGCAAGTCGCTTCGGCCATTTCAAGCAATTCAGTTCCAAGTCTGAAGGCTTAAGCCCCATCGAACGAAGTTCGGCGAAGGTAGCCATAGCGAAACTGGACCCGACGTAAGGAATGTGCTTGCCCCCGATAAGATTCGTAGTCTAACGGGCCTAATCTTGAATGCGAGCCAAAAATATCCGATAGTCAAATCCGAAAAAAATACGTCTTGCCTCACCCCGCCTTCCGCTTCTGATCCGCATCCAAACGCTGCTCCAGCGATGCCATTCGCTCTTCCATCTCATTCTGCTCCCGAAGCTGGGCGGCGAGCTCAATGACGCTCCTGGCCGCTCCCAACCGCGTCGCCGGGGGGTTCTTCGGCCCCGTCAGCTCCAGCAGCGCCTTGCTGGCCTCCAGCGACCCCGCGGAAAGGACCGCAGCCGTTCGCCGCACCACCTCGCTTTTGGCCTCCTGGAGGCGTTTGGCGAACTTCGGGTTGCTGAGGCGGCGATAGGCCGAGCTGCGCGACATCTGGGCCTTGTTGGCAGCAGCGTCGATGCTGGCGCCGCAGAGCAACGCCTGCAGCAGCACATCATCCTTGGATTGGCTCTCGCTCATGGGACGCACCTCGGGCTATGTCGTCGTCTCTCCGCCCCAATCGTGCCGCCCCTGAATCACGGCCATGTACTCGGGATACTTCTGCGGAAACTCCGCAGCCTCTCGATCCAACTCCGCCACAATCGCCAACGCTTCTTCTCGCTCGTGTGCCGGCAGATCGGGCGGCAGCTTCGGCCATACCACCTTCGGCTCGCCATGCTTCATCGCCTCCAGTTCGGCCAGCAGCTCTTGAAGGCGCCAGGAGCGAATGCGGTCGATGAGCGGCCGGCCGTTCGCCTTACTGGCTAACCGCTGCTTCATCGCCGCCAACCGGGCTGCTGCGGTGCGATTCACGAGGCACGCTCCGCCTTCTTGCCGGCGAACTGCTCCCAGCGAGAAACGACCACGTCGCAGTACGTCGGCGACAGTTCCATGCCGCAGCAACGTCGGCCAAGCTGCTCGCAGGCAATGAGCGTGGTGCCGGAACCGAGGAAGGGGTCGTAAACCAACTCTCCTGCTCTACTGCCGTCCTCGACCGCCTGGGACCAAAGGGCCACCGGCTTCATCGTTGGATGCTCTCGGTTCGCCTTGGGACGGTCGTACTTCCACAACGTCGTGCGGGTGCGGTCGGCGTTCTTGTGCCGCTCGCCAGGCAACCAACCGAAGAGGATGGGCTCGTGAGCGTAGTGGTACTCGCTGTGCCCCAGCACCACGGTGTCCTTGGCCCAAACCATGATTTGCCGAAGGAGACCTCTCTGCTTCCAGTCGTCGGCAAAGACAAGGTGCAGCGGGCCAGCGGGGACGGTGGCGTACCAGTAGCTGCCGGGGCGGCAATGAGACTGGGCGAGGTCGAACGCGGAGCACACGAGCTTGGCCAGTTCGGGTTCCGGGAGGGCGTCGTTCTCCACGGTGAGGGCGTCGGCCGTCTTGCCGACGTAGCTGACGCCGTAGGGCGGGTCGCTCAACCGCATGTCGGCAACGGCACCACCCATGAGGCGGGCCACGTCCTCGGCCTTCGTGCTGTCGCCGCACAGCAGCCGGTGTTCGCCAAGGAGCCACAGGTCGCCCGGCTGCGTGATGGCCGGCGGCGCTTCGGGGACGGCGTCCGGATCGGTGAGGCCTTCGGTGGGCGGGCCCTCGATGTAGCTGGCGATCTCGTCGGCGGAGAAGCCCGTGATGTCGAGGTCCACGCCCGCCTGCGAAAGCTCCATCAGCTCGGCGGTGAGCTTGTCGTCGTCCCACGAGGACAGCGTGGCCGTTTGGTTGTCGGCGATTCGATACGCCCGCACCTGGGCTTCCGT
>JAIEPT010000291.1 GCA_019748295.1 Gemmataceae bacterium
TATTGAGGCCCCGGCACCCGAAAGGGCCGGACGGATAGGCCGCCCCTAAACCACCGCGCTACCTCTCGACTCTACTTTCGCTGTTCATCTCCGCTGCGGCGAACTCTTCGGCGATCGCTGAAAGTGCAACGCCTTTCTCGGACCCGAGGTAATTGGACAACTTCTGCTTCAAGACAAAGGTGCGTTCGATTCGTCCCGGCGCGTCGGGGAGTCCGATCATCCCGACGAGAGCCCATGCCGCTTCTTCGAGATCGAGTTCCACAGTCATCGTTTTTCGAGGCGAATTCGACGCCATCGCGGTCAGCGCGGCTTCCAATCGCTCGACGACTTCCTCCCAGTCCCCGGAACGCTTCTGCCGGAAGAGCCGGGCCGTCGGATACCAGATGCTGTCGTCGCGGTTGCGGAGCCAGCGCCAGTCGGAACTGAACGGAATGAGAATCCACACCGGCTTGTCCAGCGCGCCCGCCAGATGCGCGATGGCGGTATCGACGGCGATCACCAAATCGAGCGATGCGACGGCCGCCGCCACGTCACGGAAGTCGGCCGAGAACTCCTCGGACCAGTCGTCGATCTTCGGCCCGTTCCATTCCTTGAGCTGCTCCGCCCCGTGACCTTTCTGAAGGCTCACGAGGCTGACCCCAGGAACGGAGGCTAGTCGCCCCATGAGAGGCAATCCGACGGATCGCCATCGATCGCCGGCGTACTGAGGATTCCCTTGCCAAACGATGCCGACTTTGAGTCCCTCCAAGGCGTCGGCACGCTGCTTCCATCGAGGCTGAACGGCGGGATCGGCGAAGATGTAGGGGGTCGCCGCAGGGACGTCCTCCAACCGATGCCCCAGGATGCGGGGCAAGCTCAAGAGCGGAGCTTGCACGTCGAACCTTCCGGCGGCGACGCTCGACGACTCCACGATTTCGTCGATGCCGGCGCACGACGCCAGCACTCCCTTGAGCATGGGCGGCCCATCGAAAAGCACCTTGCCGACGCGTGCTTTCACGAGCGGCGCGTAGCGGATGAACTGAAGCGTGTCGCCGAGACCTTGCTCCGCGTACAGCAAGATGGTCCCCTGCGGCAGGTCGGTGCCGTCCCACGTCGGCTGGTGGAGCGGCCGAGGCATGGCCTTCTTGAGTTTCCACCGCCACTCGTATTCCGGCCATCCGCGCTCGTAGTCACCCAGCGACAGCCACGTCAGGGCGCGATTGAGCCGGTAATCGCCATGGTCCGGATCGATCTCGATGGCTCGCTCGAATTTGACGACGGCCTCCTCCGGCGCCCCCTGATGAAGGCATGCGACGCCCCAGCAGGAGAAGGCTTCGGCATGATCGGGCTTGCGATCGATGGTTGCCTGAAACGCCGCGACGGCTTCGTCGAACCGGCCCTCTTCCATGTCGAGGATGCCGAGGTTCAACCGGGCGCCGAGGTGATTGCCGTCGATGTCGATGGCGCGTTCGTAGGACGCCTTCGCATCGGCATAGGTCTTTTTCGTACGGTAAGCGTTGCCGATGTTGAAGTGAAGTTCGGGGTCGCGCGGGGATCGTTCGATCGCTTGGCGGTAGAGCCGGATGGCCTCGTCGGTTTCCCCTTTCTGAAGCATCGCCCCGGCGAGATTGGTCAGCGGATGGGGCAGATCCGGCCGAATCCGCAACGCCTCGCGAAACTGGACGATCGCGTCGTCGTGCCGGTTCTGACGAAGCAGAGTGTTGCCGAGATTGTTGATCGCCTCGGCGAAATCGGGCTTGAATCGGAGCGCCTGCCGGAACGAGGCGACGCCTTCGTCGAGCTTGTCCTGGCGGACCAGGGCGATGCCGAGGTGGTTGTAAAGGTCGGGGTTGTCCGGCCAAAACAGCAAGGCTTCATGGCACACCGCAGCCGCGTCGGCGATCTTGCCGGCCTGCATCAGTCCGGCGATCAATTGAAGCCGAGCCTCCGAGTGATCGGGTTTGGCTCGCAGCGCCTCTCGAAACGAGGCGATCGCATCGTCCAGTTTGCCGAGCTCGCGAAACGCGACCCCCCGCTGGCAATGCGCTTCGGCGTAGGTGGGCCGTTTCTCGATCGCCTTGGCGAACGACGAAACGGCGTCCGCGGGATTTCCCAAACGCAGGAGCGCGACTCCGCGATTGTGCCATGCGTCGGGATAGTGCGGATGGAACTGCAGCGCTTGGTCGAACCGGGCGATGGCCTCCGCAAATTTCCCTTGCTCGATCAGCACGTTTCCCGCGTTGTTGTACGCTTCGGGGAAGTCGGGCTTGCAGCGGATCGCTTGCGCGAAGCTGGCCGCGGCTTGTTCGCGCCGACCCAAGCGCACTTGTGCGATGCCGAGATTGTTGAACGCTTCACCGCATTCGGGCTTCAGACGCACCACCGCCTCGAACTCCGGCAACGACTCGTCCAAGCGACCTGCGGCCTGCAGCTGGGTGGCGAAGTCGTGCCGAAACTGCGGTTGCTCCGAATCGAGCGAAGCCGCGTTACGAAAGCCTTCGTTCGCTCGCTCAGGTCTGCCCATGCGGACGCCGAGCAATCCCCACTGGTGCCACGCGGCGGAATGGTTGGGGTTTTCCTTGAGGAATTGCTGGATTTGGGCTTCGGTTTCCGCGGGCGAAAGGGCTTTCGGCGGACTCGGCGGCATGGCCATCCGTTTTCTCCATCATCTTCGTGCGGCGCGAATTCTCTTGGAATCCTAAGAATTCGTTTGACGGCGGGTAATGGTCCGGCTCTACTCATTTTCCGAATTAGGCATTCCGCTTACCGAACGCGGCTGGGACGGCGAAGCGGTCCCGACACGTGCGTGCGAACGATTGCGAAGGACGGAACCATGGTCTGTTTTTCCGGCGACGATGTCCAGCATGGAACTCAGGAAAAAGCCCGCGCAGCGAACGCGGCTTCGCTTTCGGGTTTCGGCGCCACCGACCTTGCGAATGCGACAAGTCGGGTTAAAAGGGAATAGGGCAACCGACCGGGTTGCAATCTCCTTTTCGGCGCTGCCGCCGCTTCATCGTCTTCGTCGGATTCCGCCTCTCCTTCACGCCTTGTCAGCGAGCATTTCTCCATGTTCGATTCACTGTTCGGCCGCAAGAAGGCTCCGGTTCGCGCTGCCCGTTCGCAGAAGCCGTCCGTCAAGCCGGCATTCGAGGCGTTGGAGCACCGCGAGTTGATGAATGCGGCTCCGGTCATCACGCCCCCGTCGACGCCCTACAGCTACGAGGGAGCCTCGGGAGGGCTGCTGCAGATCGTGGCGACGGACGCCGACAGCGATCCGTTGACTTATTCGGCGGTGGGATTGCCTCCGGGCCTCACCATCGACAGCTCGGGCATGATCGCCGGCAAGATTCATTATTCGGCGGCGTCGTCCGGAGGTTCGACCACGTTTTTCCCGCTGGTGACGGCGTTCGACGGCATCACCTCCACATCGCTGAACTTCAATTGGGTCGTGTCGGACGTTCCGCTGTTCGGCTGGGGGAGCTACTGGTACGGCAATGAAGGCCAGACGGTTTCACTCGACCTCGCTCCGACGGCGGCCGTGAGCGGCACGACGTATACCTCGTCGAACCTTCCGGCATGGCTGGCGCTCGACGCGGCGACTGGGAAGCTCACCGGGTACATGCA
>JAIEPT010000027.1 GCA_019748295.1 Gemmataceae bacterium
TCCTCCATGCAGCCGTGCCGAAGTGCAGCTGCACGGATATTATACGCTCAAGACGGTTATTCGGATAGGCTCTAAGGGCATTTCGATCATTGCCAAGACCTACGCACTGACCGTTCATGCCCTTTGCCAACTGCGCCGCGAACCCGAAGCCTTGACGCTTTGCCAAGAGGGAAGGCGAAGGTATCCGGAAGACCTGGAACTGCAATTCTTGGAGGGCGGGCTGCTTCTAGGCGTGGGCAAAACGCAGCAGGCGGAAGCGTGTTTTCATGCACTCCTGGCATACAAGCCCGGTTCGCTATATTCGGGAATTGATCTAGGACTCGTCGGCTACAAAACGCACCATAATTTGGGAGTGCTTTACCAGCAGCAAAACCGCCATGAAGAGGCCGTGCATCATTGGCAGCGAGCTTTGGCCGCCAATCCCGAGTACCGACCGGCCTGGCTTGGCCTCGGCGAGCTCTACGTGTTTCAGAAGCGATGGCTGGAGCTCGAAAAAATATTGCAAGACCTCCAGGCCATGCCCAAGGCTCAGTTGGAATCGACTCTCCTACGTGCCCGCTTCTTGGCGGCTCGTGGCGAAATGGAAAAGGCGACGACACTTTTGCAGCAGCGGATCTCCGAACATCCCCAAGAGTTTTTGACTCGCCTCGTCTTGAGTCAGATACTCGTGAAGGAAGGCAAAAAGCCGAAAGAAATCGAGGCATCTTTGCATGCCGTGTTGGCTCTGCAACCGTCTCACGGCCCGACGCTACGCCAGTTGGCGGTTTGGGCCAAGAACACGGATGTCGAGCCGTGACGACTACATTGACATACCGAAGGCATGAACGAGACCCGACGGTGCGGCATTTATGCGTCAGCGTTCATGCAACCAATGAATCGGTCTCACCTTAGCTAGTCCCTAAAGCGTCTCTAAAGAGTCAGCTCGCAGTTTTTTCAAATTCCATTGAGCTTCCGCATTGTTCGGATCCATGCGGAGCACTTGAAGAAGTGCCTGTTCCGCCGCTTTGAGATTAGTGCCCTCCTGGAGCAACGCGTGCGTCAAGATGATGCGAGGCGGAAGGGAGTGCGGATCGTCGCTAATGAGTTTCTCAAGCATAGCGATTGCCTTGCCATACTGTTGCTTTCGCATGAACACGCTGGCGCGGACGAGTTGTCCTTCGGGAAAGAAGCCAGGAATGGATTCCATGGCGTTTGCAGCGGCCAAAGCCTCTTCCAGTCGATCTCCTTGAATGAGCAGGCTCGTCAGTCCCAACCATGCTGGCAGAAACGACGGCGATTCGTCGACTGCGGCCCGCCAATGGGTTTCCGCATCGGCGAAGCGGCTTTGCTCCTTGCAAAGCACCGCTAAGTTGTGCCGAGCCTTATACGTCCGAATGCCGACATCGATGCTCGCGAAGTGCTTGTCGGCCGACGGCGCCATGGCGGCAACATAGCAAGCTTCGGCGCCCCGCAAATCCCCCAAGGCTCGGCGCGTGATCCCCTCCTGAAACAGCAACTCGACGTCGTCGGGATAATGGGATCGGCCTTGGGTGCATGCCTCAAGCGACGCATGAAGCCGATCGAGTTGTCGTTCGCACTGAGCGATCAGAGCGTAAAGCTTGCGAACGATGGAGTCGCTAGGGCTGCTGCCCGCAAGACTGCGGCGAAACGCGATTAGGGCTTCTTGGGTCTCGCCCATCTCTTGCCGAACTGAGCCGATGTTGAACAAAGTGAACGGATCATTGGGGTTTTCCCGGTCTTCCAACTCAAGAAGCCGCACGTCGCGTTGCATTTTTCGGCGACGTACTGTGGGATCTTGGTATCCGGTGTGATCGATAACGACGTCGGCCCAAGCGATTTCTTTCCCGAGTTTGCGGATCGAAGGCAAGATTTGTTCGTGAATGCGGTATTTCCAGCGAACATCGGGATGCCTTCTGAACAGTCGAACGTGGTCGACGACCGTGATCGTTCCCGAATCCTGATCGGGAAGGCAACGGCATTTCATCACATAGCCGAACTTGTCGTCTTCCAAGTTTGCGAGCGTTTCTTTCAGCTTCGCTCGCCCCGCTTCATCAAGGCGATCGTCGGCATCCATCCAGAAGATCCAATCCCCTCGAGCGTGGCGAAGCGACTCATTGCGGGCGGCTGCGAAGTCGTCGATCCACGGGAATTCGAAAACGCGGGCGCCGCATGCCGAAGCGATTTCCCGCGTGCGATCGCTTGAGCCGGTATCGACCACGACGAGCTCGTCCACAAGGTCCCGTACGGAGTTCAGACAGGCTTCGAGATTTTGCTCTTCGTTCTTGACGATCATGCAGAGCGATACGCTGCCGGGCTTGAGAGTCCCCTCGAATGCATCTTCGTTGCGACGGAGTGGAGCGATCGCGAGAAGGCGAGCTTCGATCGCATTGACGGCACGCTCCCACGTGTAGTGAGCGCACACGAACAGCCGAGCGGCGGCGCCTTTGGCGATCGCATCCGGCGGCGAGGAAGAGACGTGCTTCATCACGGCACGAAGCCGATCGAAGTCCGGCTGCGCGAGGAATGGGCGGTCAGCCGTCTCGAATTCGCCGATCTTCCGGGTGGTTAGGAATTGGGCTTTGGCGGGCAGTAGATATGCTGTTCCGTCGTTGCAATAATCGAGAATGGGACCGAAACCCGTGGCGATCACCGGAAGACCGTTCGCCATCGCTTCGAACGCCGGCAATCCGAACGCCTCGCCGCGAAAAGGATAAACAAGGCAATCGCACGCCGCATATAAGCTGGCCAATTCGCGTTCGGCAAGGTCGTCCTTCAACATCAAGAGTTCGGGATTTCCTGGCCGCTCTTGGAATTCCTCGATCCGCCGATCGGCGTCGATCGAATCGTCCTCGACCGTATCGAGCCTCTCAGGATGGCGTGAGCATTTCACCACGAGGCAAACGTCGTCCGAGGCATCGAAGCACTGTTCGAAGGCAGCCAGCAAAAGATCAAGACCTTCGCGAGGCGCGGCACTGCCCACGAATAGAAACTTGAAACGTTTCGAGGTTGAAAGCGGATACGGCTTCGTTCGATCGCCGATGATGTCCTGAGAGTACCCATAGGGGACGATATGCACTTTGTCGGGTTCGACGCCCGCGTTCACAAACGCGTTGCGAACGAAGCGGCTGGGAACCCACACTTCCGCGATCTCGCGGCGCACCAAGTCGATCCAAGACTTCGGGAGACTGCCGAAATCCCAATCTTGCATCAGGACACGAAGGCCAGCCGATTGCTTTTGGAAGGACGGTCTCCCCTGATGCTCGTTCTGAACGTCGATCCGCGGAAGTTCGGTCAGGGATGGCGGCTGCGGAACGAACGCATGTCCGCGGTTCTCCAGTATGGTTCGCAGATGGCGATTCACCCGAGCCTTAGCAGTATTTCCGACGGTCTCGCCATTGAAGGCAATCGAGAGCGGCGGCATTGCCTCGGGCCGGTTCGCTGGAGGAGCGATGAGCGTGTTATGTGCCCATGATTCGTCAGGGAGGTTTCCGTTTGATGCCTTGACGAGAACTCTCCAAGAGCCAGCCAGACGCACTGGGTGCATTTCCGTTCTTGCGAGGTACTAAGCTGCTTGACCGAGGCGGCCGGGGCTCGAGGCGCGGCGGTGTTTG
>JAIEPT010000005.1 GCA_019748295.1 Gemmataceae bacterium
GTTCTCGAGAGAATTAGTAGAACATGATCCAGCTGCCCAGTAAATACGTCATTCTTGGCCGCGTGAAGAATAATCGGGCCGATCGACGTCGTCGCAGCGGGCGTACCAGGGGTTCAGGTCGATGCAGCCCAGGTTGACGATCCAGAGGAGCGTCGCGAGATTTTGCACGACCGGGAAGTGGACGAGGTTGCCCGAGTCGTGCTTGATGGCGCAGATGTTGATCCAATCGGGCCGATGTTCGGGGGCATGCTTCATGAAGAAGAACTTGCCCGCGGCCCCATGCGGATAACGTTTCATCACCATCGCCCGATCGACGAGGTGCGGCAGAAGCACGGGCGAAACGTCCGCGTAGTACTGGAGCAAATCCCCCTTCGTGATGCCTAACTCCGGCCAAAACAGTTTGTTGACGTTGGTGAGCTGCACCCCGCGCCCATCGGCTTCGACGACAACGTCGTCCTTATCGCGCGGAATGACATGCGATTTGCCTCGCTTGGTCGATGTCGAGCCGTTTTGCCGGTAAGTGAACGGATGCATGCCGGCGGCTGCAGTTTTTTTCATGGGGCACCGACATTGCCGATGCAAAGGCAATGCCGCCTCGTTCGTCGGACCGTGGAGCAATGCAGCTGACGGCATTTTGCTGAATGAACACGCCGTGTCGCGAATGCTGCTTCCTTCCCCTGATCCCGTTCGTGCCATAGCATGCTTGCTATCACTGCCTGATCAGAGCCCGAGCGCCGGCGAGGGTTAGACAGCGAACACCGAGGACATGCCAAACCCTCGCTGGCGCTCGGGCTCTGACGCAATACGGAGTCTGCGACATGAAAGTGCGACAAGCGACCATCGTCGAGCCGTTCAAGGTTGAAGTCCGCGAGGTCGGTCTGCCCGATCCCGGCCCGAACCAGATTCTGCTGGAAGCCGAGTACACGGGCGTAAGCCCAGGGACGGAACTCGCGGTCTACACCGGCACGCATCAATGGCTCCAAGACCCGAACATGCCTGACTGGAAGTTCCCCTTCCGTTCCGGCTACAGCGCCGCGGGGCGAGTCGTGGCGGCCGGCTCGCAGTGGACCGGCTTCAAGCCAGGCGATCGCGTCAGCTATCCCGGCAACCACGCATCCCACGAACTGCTGACCCTGGGCCATGAGCGAGCCCGCGTCTGGAAGATGCCGGACGCGCTCGATTACGAGAAGGCGGCCCTCGCATGCATTCTGCGCTACGGCATGGGCGCCTCGATCCGCGCGGGGCTGACGCTCGGTCGGTCGTTCGCCGTTCTCGGCCTCGGCATGATCGGCCAGGCGGTAATTCGCTGCGCGATGGCCGCGGGAGCGTCACCGGTCGTGGGCATCGATTCAGTGAAGATGCGTCGCGATGCAGCCCTGGCCGCGGGAGCGGATCTCTCGCTCGATCCGAATGAAGCGGACTTCAAGCAAAAGTTCCAGGACTTTCTCGGCGCCCGCGGAGCCGAGATCGTCGCCGATGCGACCGGCGTTCCCGATGCGGTGCCGGTCGCCATGTCGCTGGCCGACAATGCCGGCCAGGTGATCGTCGTCGGCAGCCCGCGCGGCAAAGCGAAAGACGTCAATTTCTACGACGACCTCCACCGTCGTTACATCGAAGTCGCCGGCGCCCATGGCAACATGTTGTTCGAGCCGGCCCACACCAGGCTCGCGGGTGCGTGGGACATCCACAAGGCGCAGAAGTGGCTGCTGCACGGCGTCGCGAAGAGCCGCATCAGCCTTGAAGGCCTCATCACCCACCGCATCACGCCCGAGCAACTCGGCACGGCTTACGAAGGGTTGCTCAAGAAGAAGGATGAGTACCTAAGCGTGACGGTGAAGTGGAAATAAGCTAGTTGACGTATCGACCCTCGGCACGTGAATGCTCGCAGGACGACGATCTATAAGCGGCAGCGAGCCATGCGGCGGGGCGGCATTCATCCGCTTACCTCTCGCGGAACGAGAGGGCTACATAGGCAGCCAGAGGGTTACATCGCGCAGAGCCCCAGCCCTGCTGGGTTGCAGGCGGGGTGCGAAAAAGGGTTAAAACAGGGATTGAGATTGGAAGTGAAAAGCATGAGAACGGCGACAGGACTCGCAACCGTCGCCGCCCCATGCCAGGAAAGGAGAAGTCTGGCAGGTCGAGGGCTCTTTGACGCAAGACTGGGACTCGCATTCCAATCCTACATCGCAAGGAATGAATTGCATCCTTTGTGCCAAACGCAGATAGCTTCCTATCAGGATTCGACTTTTGTTCAACAAGTCCCTGCAAAATTTCAGCTTGCGATCCATTGCGAATTTTGTGATGCACGAAATCAACCATTCCCCGAAGGTCAAGATGTTGCGAAATGCCGCACCCGAAATGGGTGATTCGTCAAGGTTGCCATGGTCGTTCTACTAAACCGGATGAAGCCATGACGAGCGGTTCGTCATGGCGGTCTTCGCAGCGGATCGTTTTCTGACTGGATCTCAAGGAAGTTGAAGTCATCGAGCAGGGCGGCGGCGACGTTTGTGGTTGTGGGCGCCCGCCATTAGAGCGAGCGGATTGCCGGCGACTTTCGCGAGAAAGACCCTTCTTGATCCACGCTGTCCCGATCGGAAATCGGTGTGGATGGTGATGAAGTCCATCTTTCCGTTGACGATCGAATGAAGGTCCTGGGGTCCGGTCATGGCGCCGAAAAAGCCCATCGAGTTAAGAGTTGAGGCCTTTCAGTCCGGACACGGCATTGTCCCCGTCCCCGATCGGATGCGTGCGAGGTCGCCATCGATATTCGAGGCCTAGGTCGACGCCCGTCGCGTCGATGCCCGTCGCGTCGATGCCCGTCGCGTCGATGCCCGTCGCGTCGATGCCCATCGCGTCGATGCCCATCGCGTCGATGCCCGTCGCCTCAATGTCCGTCGCCTCGATGCTGCCGACCTAGGCGAACCCTTCGCCGCCGGCTTCCGAGGCATGGTAAGACGGTACATGTACCGTCTTTCCGGAACCTCTTTGCCGCCCTGCCCAACACAGGCAGGTACGCTAAATCATGCGTTCGGCGAGACTTGTGAACAGAGCGGGCGATCGGATTCGAACCGACGACGTCCAGCTTGGGAAGCTAGCATTCTACCACTGAATTACGCCCGCAATAGCTTTCTTTCAAGAACTTAGCTCGCCGGAAAATTTTTTGGTGACGATGACTGCTTGCCATCCTCGCCTAACAGCATGCGTATGCAAAGCCTGACGCCAGACGACTTCACACGGGAACCGGTCGCGCAAATTCGCCCCATCTTTGCTCCCCCCGTATGGTATCAAACTGGACTCGGGATGCAATCGGATTGCGGATATTCATGGCTGGCTTTCATTTTGAATTGTTCCAGATTCCTGCTAGCCAGATTCATGCTCGCCAACAGCTCTTCGAAGGCATCTGTCCATTCTGTGCGGCTGATTTTGGGAAAGTTGGCGAGTCGGCCGCGCCGGCCTTTGCGGGAGAGTTCGCGTTTGCAGCCGCCCTGCTGCTTTTCGTGCTGCCGTTTTTCTTCGGCGCGGACGGAAAAAGGCTCATCGATTTTGGCGGGAGTCGAAGAGCCGGGGCCGTTAGAAAGCTCGCCCAGTTTTCGTTCGAGTTCCTCGACGCGCTGGCGTGCGGCCTCAAGTTGCCGCT
>JAIEPT010000094.1 GCA_019748295.1 Gemmataceae bacterium
AAGAGTCTCGCTTCGTTGATGACCCATAATTTCCAAACCTTCGACCCGACCTCATTCTTGGCCGCGTGAAGAATAAAGCGGTAAGTCACTCAGCCAATCCATCTCGCGCCCGGGACGTCCTTCACGTTCCGGGCTTTTCTGTTTCCATCCCGAAAGGAGATCATGATGCCGACCTTGGTCGAGCAATTCAACGACTACGTCAACGCCGGATTCGCCGGTCTGTGGATTCAGACCAACGAACCTGACGAGGCCGAACAGGAAATTCTTCGCCACGGGGCATCACGCAAATGGACCGTGATCGCCTGGGACGTGTCGCGCGGCCTGCGGGCTGGCGAGACCGTTGTGGCCGACTCCGGAGGCGATCCGGTCGCGGCCCTGCGGGCGTTGCCTACTCGCAACGAAGCCAAGCAGACGACCTTGTTGCTTCTGCACAACTTCCATCGCTTCCTGGGTAATCCGGAGGTGGTCCAAGCGGTCTTCGGCAACTTGGTCACGGGCAAGAAGCGCGGCAACTTCCTCGTGGTGCTTGCACCCTTGGTCCAAATGCCGCCCGAGCTGGAGAAGCTGTTCGTCGTCATCGAGCACGCGTTGCCCGGACCCGATCAGCTAGAGCGGATCGCGCATGAGCTTCTGTGCGACGACGCAGACACCATGCCGCGTGGAGCCGAGTTGGCCCGCATCCTGGAAGCAGCCTCGGGGCTGACCCGCTATGAGGCCGAAGGAGCATTCGCTCTGTCGGTAGCGAGGCATAACCGCATTCGGCCCGACGTCATCTGGGAGCTCAAGGCCCAACTGCTCCGCAAGAACAACCTCTTGACCCTTCACCGAGGAGCCGAACGGTTCGAGTCGCTGGGCGGGTTGCAGAACCTCAAGGACTTCTGCGTCAGGGCGCTTGCTCCGGGCAAGCCGGTCAAGCCGCGAGGCATCTTGCTCTTGGGCGTGCCGGGTTCGGGAAAGTCGGCTTTCTGTAAGGCGCTGGGCAACGAAACTGGGCGGGCCACCTTGCTCCTCGACATCGGGGCTTTGCTCGGAAGCCTGGTCGGTCAAACAGAAAGCAATCTCCGCCAAGCGTTGCGGATCGCGGAGGCGATGGCGCCTTGCATCCTTTTTGTGGATGAGTTCGAGAAAGCGCTCAGCGGAGTCGGCAGCCAAGGCGACAGCGGCGTCTCGACGCGCATGTTCGGGACCTTGCTGACTTGGTTGTCCGACCACACCGCCGACGTATTCTTCGTCGGCACCAGCAACGACATCAGCAAGCTTCCGCCCGAGTTTGCTCGTGCGGAACGCTTCGACGGCGTCTTCTTCCTCGATCTGCCGAACGTCGCCGAACGGGACGCCATCTGGGCGATGTACCGGCAGCATTTCGGCATCCCGGAGAAGCAGGCTCGCCCGGATGACTCGGCATGGACCGGCGCCGAGATCCGAGCATGCTGCCGCCTGGCGACCTTGCTCGACGTGCCGCTCACCCAAGCGGCCCGCAATGTGGTTCCGGTTGCGGTCACGGCTGCTGAGCAGGTCGAACGGCTTCGGACCTGGGCGACAGGACGCTGCCTGTCCTCGGGCAATCCCGGCATCTTCGGCCGCGAAGACGAATCGACCCCCAAGCCCAGCCGGCGTCTGCAGCGCGGCCAGGGCTCCAACAACTGATCTCCATTCCGCCAATCTCAACCAACCACGCGGAGGTTTCATGACCGCCACCATGACGGATCGCTCCACGTCCGCATCGCCTGCCCAGCGGCTTCGCCAAGATGCCGCCGCGGTGCGGATTTCCTTCACCTGGTTCGGCGTCCGCAAGACGCTCACCCAGGAGCAACGCAATCAAGCCGCCGAATCGTTCGGGGCCGAAAGCGACTTCCTTTCCGCTCGCAAGAAGCTGCTCGACACCAAGCACCCCGCCTACAAGGACGTCACGGCCGTAAGGGGCAAGATGCTCGCTTACCACAAGAGTGTCAGCTTGCCCTATCCGGAGCCAGGAGTCCGGCTCATTCGCCGCGATCGCCTCGATGCCTTCCAGCACCAGATGGAAGACTTCAAGGAAGAGCTGCAGGATGCCGTGGAGCGATTGCAGCAACGCTACGACGAGCTGAAGGATTCCGCCCGTCAGCGGCTAGGGCATTTGTTCAGCCACGACGACTACCCGGCCTCGCTCGAAGGTCTGTTCGCCGTCGAGCGGGACTTTCCCAATGTCGAACCGCCCGGCTACTTGATGCAGCTCAGCCCCGAGCTGTTCGAGCAGGAGAAGGCCCGGGTAGCGGGCCGCTTTCAAGAAGCGGTCCAGATGGCCGAGCAGGCATTCTTGGGCGAGTTCTCCAGGCTGATCTCGCACCTGACCGAACGGCTTTCAGGAAGTCCCGGCGGAGAGAAGAAGGTCTTTCGCGATTCCGCGATCGCCAACTTGGTCGAGTTCTTCGATCGGTTCAAGGATCTGTCGGTCGGATCCAATCAGCAGCTCGAGGAGATGGTTGGTCGCGCGCAACGCTTGGTGCAGGGCGTCGAGGCGAGCGAGCTTCGCACCGACGACAAGCTGCGTCAGCAAATCGCCATGCAGCTGTCGCGGGTGCAGTCGTCGCTGGACGGCATGCTGGTCGATCAGCCGCGTCGCCGCATCATCCGCAACAACCCTGTGGAGGAAGCATGATCTTGCACGTGGATACCGCAGGCCAGGTGACATGCCTCTACGGCGAGGCGATCAACCTAGCCTCCTTGGGAAAACTGACGATACGACGCGCCAGCCACGTCGAAGCCGATGACCAAGGGCACTGGCATGCGGATCTGTCGCCGGTTGGCGGGCCGATGCTTGGCCCCTGTGCCGTCAGGTCCATCGCCTTGGCAGCGGAAGCTGCCTGGCTCAATGACCGATTGCCATCCATGGCATCAACCCTGAAGGAGGAACCGAACTTTGATCACGATCGACCGAATGACGGCACGGCGGATCTGGGAGGTCTTGTGCCGAGCGGTCTCGCGGCGAGCACGAGGTCCTGAGCCGACCGTGTTCCTGGCTGCGGATCGCCAGACCATTACGGTGCGAGTCGCCCACGCGGGATGCATCGTCGAGTTCGTGCATACGGGCGACTACGGCTCCGGAAGCCTGGCCGTACGGTTCGACGCCGGCTTTGCTGCCTTGATGAAGAACCAGGGGGAGAACAAACTCGGCGAGCCGTGCGACGACAAGGTCTTGGTTCGCTGGCATGACGGTGTGGTTCCGCAGAATACTTCGCTCGATATGCGGACCAACGTCGAGATGCCGGCCATCCAAGAGCCTGCTCGGTGGCTGACGTGCACCTCCGAGTTGCCGACCGCGCTTGCGGAAGCTCGGAAGACGACCTCTCACGACTTCAGCAGGTTTGCGACTCAGCACGTCTGTCTTCGCGGCTCCAAGCACGAGGTTGCCGCCACCGATGGTCGTCAGCTCTTGCGTTGGGGCGAGTTTCGCTTTCCGTGGACCGAAGATCTGCTGATCGCCGGTCCGCCTGCCTTCGATGCGGCGGAGCTGCGTTCCCGCTCGAGTTGGGAAGTAGGCAGAACGGAAGAGCAAGTGGTCTTTCGATCTGGCCCCTGGAGAATCGCGGCCTCGATCGAGAAGGAAGGAAGGACGCTTTCCGAATGTCGATTCGGTTACGCCAACGTGGGACAAGCTCGGCACTCGACTTAGAGCCTATCCGAATAACCGTCTTGAGCGTATAATATCCGTGCAGCTGCACTTCGGCACGGCTGCATGGAGGA
>JAIEPT010000161.1 GCA_019748295.1 Gemmataceae bacterium
ATGCTGCACATGAGCTTTGCGTTCATCATATACGGAAAAATGGGGTTTTCCGGATAGGCTCTAAGCCGCAAGCGGGAAACGTGTACACACGGATTGGGAACAATCTCTCAGCGATTCTCGCACGCTGGATTACCGGAAGCTGAAGAACCCGCGGCGTTCCTTCTTCGCCGGCTCCACCGGCCCCCTGCCCGTAAGCGTGTGGCCGAGCTGCTGGATGCTGAGCTGGGCTTTGCTTTTCGGGGCGAACGTCAGCAACGGCACGCCCGCATTACGAGCGCCGAGCATGGCTTTGTAGTCGTTGGGAATCTGCCAGTAGATCGGTTTGCCGATCGTTTCTTCCGCCTTCTTGAGCGTGATGTCGCCATCTTCGCTTCCGACGCGGTTGATGATGACCTTCACCTTTTCCGACAGTTCTTCTTCCTGACCGAGCGTGTGGAGCATGCGGACGACGTTGCGGAGGCTCGTCAGCTCCAGCTGAGCGACCAGCAGGATCGCATCGCTTGCCCGCATGGCCGTGAGGTCGGTCGGCGTGAATCGTTTGCTGAGATCGAACACCAGTTGCGTGTAGCTCGCTCGCAAAAGGCCGATCACGCGGCCCAAGTGCTCCTCATGAATGAGGGCGATATCTTCCATCTGCACGGGGTGCGGCAGGACGGACAGGCCGGATCCGTGCTTGCACAGCGAACGGCGAAGAAACGTCATGTCGAGCCGGTCGATGTTCAAAGCGACGTCGGCGAGCGTGTAATCGGGGATCAGGTCGAGGGCGACGTCGGCGTCTCCCAGGGCCAAGTCCAGATCGACGAGGGCGACCGAGTTGGCCGGGTCTTGCGCCAAATTGCAGCCCAGATTGACGGCGAGCGAGGTGCAGCCGACGCCGCCGCGGGAGCCGATGATCGAGATCACCATCGATTCGGCGCGAGTCGTGCCGTTCGGCATGAGCTGGCCGTCGGTGCCGCCACGAGCATTCCGCAGTCGGCCCAGCGCGGTCAACAACTCTTCGAGAACGACCGGGGCCGTGAGAAATTCTTTCGCCCCCGCTCGCAACGCCTGAAGGATCGACTGGCCATCGCCTCGTGCGGAGACGGCCAGGATCGGCAGTCCGGCATACTCAAGCGTCAGCTGCTGAATGAGCTGAAGGGCCTTGGCGTGGTCCGCATCGAGCGACACGACCACGATGTCGGGCGTCGATTGACGGGCGACGTCGATGAAGAATTCGTATCGGGAACATTCGGCTTCGAGCCAGACGGACTCGACGCCGAGGAGCAGGTTTCGAAGCGGTTCGCGAGTGGCGTCGGAGGGGTCGACGATCGCGATACGTTGCACGTCCTTCATGGGGAACCACCAAGTAGCAGGGTCAACGAAGGCGGGCGCGGAAGGTTCCACGCCTCGTTCCTTCCAAGGGGGGATGGGCCCGCTCGGGCTCATCCTGGCGAGAAAGCCGACAAACCCTTCGCATCCGCGAAAGGTCCGTCGGCCTGATCGCCGAGCGGATCGTCCTGATCCGCTCGTTGTCGTCCCCGTTTGCCCCGCGACTCGGTCAGTCCGAGTATCGGGCGAACGGGGTTCCGTTCGGGGAGCCCGCTCCCGCGGGTCCGGGGACTCGCAAGGCAGGGGCCGAGACGGCGTTCGGATCAGGCAGATTCGGCTGCCGCGAGACCGGCGCTGCCGCCGGCATCGAGGGTTGCGGGACAGACGCCGGTGCCGAGACATGCTCCGGGGCGCCGATTGCATGAAAACTCGGGGCCGTTTCGGTGTATTCCGCAGTCCCCACGTATCCGCCGCGGGCGCCGTTGCGGCGGAATGCGTTCTGCGGCTGCGTGGTCGGCAGCACTCCCGCCGTAGGGCTTCCCTTGTAGGCCGGGACGAACTTGTGACCGTCGCGAACCACCCGCGTCCCTCGCGGAGCTTCCATGATGCCTTCCAAGAATAGCTCAAAATCATCGGCGGTGCGGGTTTCCTGCCCCGGAAGCCGTTTGGGCACTTGCGTGCAGTCGAGCGGGTCGATCAAACGGGGGGTTACGAGGATCAAAAGTTCCTCTTCCCGGATCGTGTCCGCCTTGCCGCTGAAGAAGACATTCAGGTAAGGAATGTCGCCGAGGAGCGGCACCTTGCGGATCGACGAATTGACCGTGGTCTGGATCAAGCCGCCGATGGCAAGCGTTTGTCCATCTTCCATCTGCACCGCGACTTGCGCGGATCGAACGTCGAAGCCGGGGATCGTCGTGGCGCCGCCGGCGATCGAGATGCCGGCCGCGTTGTTGATCGCGCTGATCTCGGGGCGAACCTCCAGATGAATCTTCCCGTTTCCGAGGACGACCGGGAGGAAGCTGACCAGGGTTCCGAACTGCTTGTAGGTCACATTCGGCGTGCCGAGGCCTGAAGTCGTAAGGATCGGCGTTTCGCCGCCCGAATTGATGTACGCGGGTCGACCGGAGAGGGTCACGACGCGGGGTTCGGACAGGATCTTGGCGAGATTTTCGGTTCGCAAAGCCTCAAGGAAGCCCGAGAAGCCGGTCTTGTCGCCGAGCACGCCGAACTGGACATTCGGGGCAGCGGTGAGCGTTTGAGCAGCCGCGCCGACAGCCGGCGTGAGCGTGCTGGCCAGGCTCAGCGGGCTGCTGAACACGCTGGCGACGAAGTTGTCGGGGCGCTTATTGATGAAGCTGAACGACAGGTTGCGGAGTTCGGAGCGGTTGACGACCGCCACCGTGACTTCCAGCTGAACCTGATGGACTCCGCCGACGCGTAGGCCGTTGACGACGTTGGTCGTGGGGCCGAACACGCTGCGGGCGATTTCGAGAACGACGCCCACCGATTCGGTGTGGGTGACGCCGCCGGAAATCATGACGCCGTTGTTGGGCCCGACGGTCGCATCGACGGCGGCCGTGGGGACCGCCTTGCGGACCATGTCGAGGAAGTCCTTCCGCAGCTGCTCGCGGACGATTTCGTCGTCGGTCGAGACGCGGATGTCGAGGGCTTCGGAAGTCTTGTTGGCGTCGCTCAGGACAAGTCGCGTCGTTCCCGGGGCGAGGCCGGTGACGAGTACCGCACGCGGATTGTCGATGATGCTCTGCACGCGAGCGACCTTGGGATTTTCGACGCGCACCTCGGAGATGACCTGTTTCTTGGACATCTCGATCATCTTGGTGGCGTTGATTTGCAGCACCATGATGCTGACGTTTGCTTCAGGCCCCTTGCCGGGAACCGGTTCGAGCGGGCCGGGCCCTTTGACGGGGGGCGGCAGCTCTTGGGAAAAAGCCAGTGCTCCGGACGCCAGGGCGCCGAGCACGAGCGTCCACACCCATGCCAGCGGCTTACGATTTTGACGGTGCATCCATTCACCTCTCTGAAATGTGCAGGGCGGGCCTATGCCCCCCGCGACCGCGATCTCCAGGTGGGCGTCTTCCCCCACCCCACACACATTGAATTTGCGTCCGAGAAGGCCGCTGCTTTCGCACGGCTCGGAACCCTCTTCAGGAAAATTCATCGACCCGGGCAGGCGGAGAACTTCAACTTTTCCGTCTTTGCGGGGCACGCGGATCGCAACGGTCGCGACGAACATGCCGATTCTGCCGATCGCGATGCGCGACAGGGCAAAATAGGAGGTTCGGCACAGCTCCGGTAGGGTGAACTGAAAGGACTGTAGCTTATTTTTCGCGCCTGCGGATTTTTCCGAGAATCGGGTAGGAGGGGGAAGTACTTCCCCCGTCCTCCCACACCACCGGACGTACTCATCGTATCCGGCGGTTT
>JAIEPT010000223.1 GCA_019748295.1 Gemmataceae bacterium
TGAGGCCCCGGCACCCGAAAGGGCCGGACGGATAGGCCGCCCCTAAACCACCGCGCTACCTCTCGACTCTACTGATCCTTCTGGTCTGGGGTGAAGATCCCTGGAACTTCGTGGAGACCTTCGGTCGGGCCGTGCGGCACGGTGGGAGACCGTGCCGCAACGGCTCACAGACCGTAGGCACGGTCGGAGACCGTGCCGCAACGGCCGTCAGAGACCGCTACACAACGGCCTTGACCCTTTCGGGAACGCATCCAAGCTCATAGGATCGATAGAAGGGACGCCAAACAGGAGGGCGGATGAACAGCAGCAGTTACAACCTGACCCATCTCAAAGTGCTCGAGGCCGAGAGCATTCACATCATCCGCGAAGTGGCTGCCGAGTTCGAGCGGCCCGTGATGCTCTACTCCATCGGCAAAGACTCCGCCGTCATGCTGAGGCTGGCGCAGAAGGCGTTCTACCCGGGCCGGCTTCCCTTCCCCTTGCTCCACGTCGATACGACCTGGAAATTCAAGGCGATGACTGAATTTCGCGATCGGTACTGCCGCGAGCAAAACCTTGATCTCAAGGTGTGGACCAATCAAGAGGGCGTGAGTCAGGGAATCAACCCGTTCGACAGCGGTTCGAAGAAGCATACCGACATCATGAAAACGGTGGCCCTCAAGCAGGCGCTGAACCACTACCAATACGATGCCGCCTTCGGCGGCGCTCGCCGCGACGAGGAAAAGAGCCGGGCGAAGGAACGCGTTTACAGCTTCCGCGATCGCCTGCACCAGTGGGACCCGAAGAACCAACGGCCCGAACTCTGGAACCTTTACAACGGCAAAATCAACAAGGGCGAAAGCATTCGCGTCTTCCCCTTGAGCAACTGGACTGAGCTTGACGTCTGGCAGTATATCCACCTCGAAAACATCCCGATCGTCCCGCTCTATTTCTCGGACGTCCGCCCCGTGGTCGAACGCGACGGCACACTGATCATGGTGGACGACGACCGCATGCGGCTCAAGCCTGGCGAGAAGCCGATGATGAAACGCGTCCGTTTCCGCACCCTCGGCTGCTACCCGCTGACGGGCGCCGTCGAGAGCAACGCGACGACTCTTCCGGAGATTATCGAAGAGATGATCCTGGCAAAGAATTCGGAAAGACAAGGACGCGTCATCGACCATGACGAGACGGGGTCGATGGAGCAAAAGAAACGCGAGGGGTATTTCTGAGTAGTTCTTAGTAGTCAGATGTCAGTTCTCAGTGGAAAACTGACCACCACAAGAATCTGGCACATGGGACTTATCCCGTGAAGTCGCACTACAAAAACCTTCTGGTCTGGCAGAAGGCTGTTGACTTGGTCACCCAGGTCTATGTCGTTACGCGATCGTTTCCACGCGAGGAGATGTTCGGGCTGACCTCGCAAATTCGGCGATGTGCGGTGTCTGTTCCGAGCAATATCGCTGAAGGACAGGCACGCCTCACCAACGGCGAATTTCGGCAGTTTCTAGGCATCGCCAAAGGCTCGCTCGCCGAATTGGATACTCAACTGATCATCGCGGAAAACTTGGGCTATCTCAAAGAGGCAGGGCCGCTTTTTGTGCAGATTTCAGAGGTCGGGCGTATGATCTCTGGCCTTCTGTCCTCCCTTGCTCCAAGCAATGCCTCTTCGGGACGCTGACAACTGAACGCTGACAACTGAGAACTACCAAGATGCAAGCCGTCGATTTGAGTCAGGAAGACATCCACACGTACCTCGCTCGTCATCAGAAGAAGGAGCTTCTTCGGTTTCTGACATGCGGGTCGGTCGATGACGGCAAATCGACGCTCATTGGCCGGCTGCTGCATGACACGAAGATGATCTACGAGGACCAACTCGCCGCCGTGAAACGCGACAGCGAGAAGGTGGGCACCACGGGCGCCGGCGAGATCGACCTCGCGCTCCTCACCGACGGCCTGAAAGCCGAGCGCGAGCAGGGGATCACGATCGATGTGGCGTATCGCTACTTCTCGACCGATCGCCGCAAGTTCATCATCGCCGACACGCCGGGGCATGAGCAGTACACGCGAAACATGGCGACCGGCGCCTCCACGTGTCAGCTCGCCATCATCCTCATCGATGCTCGCCACGGCGTGCAGACGCAGACCCGCCGGCATTCGTTCATCGTGTCGCTCCTCGGCATCCGCCATGTCGTCGTCGCCATCAACAAGATGGACCTCGTCGGCTTCTCGAAAGAAGTCTTCGAGCGCATCAAGGAAGACTACACCGGCTTCGTCGCCAAGCTCGGCCTGCCGGACATTACCTTCATCCCGATGTCGGCACTCAAGGGGGACAACGTCGCCTCCAAGAGCGACACGATGCCGTGGCATCACGGCCCGGCCCTGCTCGAACACCTCGAAACGGTGCACATCGCCAGCGACCGCAATCTGAGCGATCTGCGGTTCCCCGTGCAGTATGTCCTCCGCCCCAACCTCAACTTCCGCGGTTTCGCCGGCACAGTGGCTTCCGGCATCGTCCGTAAGGGGGACGAGGTCATGGTGCTCCCCTCGGGCAAGCGGAGCCGGGTGAAGTCGATCGTGACCTACGACGGCGAACTCGACGAAGCATTCGCACCGCAGGCGGTAACAGTGACGCTGACCGACGAAGTGGACGTCAGCCGCGGCGACATGCTGGTACGGCCGGAAAGCCCGCCGCATGTCAGCAGCCAGATCGAGGCGATGGTCGTGTGGATGGCGGAGCAGCCGTTCGTGCCGGGCCGCACGTACACGCTGAAGCACGCCACTCGCCAAGTCGCGGCCGAGGTCGCGTCGTTCCGCTACGGCGTCGACGTCAACACGCTCGAGCATCGCCCTGCCTCTCGGCTTGAGCTGAACGAAGTCGGGCAGGTCCAGCTCAGCCTGACGCAAGCGATCGCATGCGACCCCTACCGCACCAATGCGGCCACCGGGGCGTTCATCCTCATCGACCGGCTGACCAACAGCACGGTCGGCGCAGGCATGATCGTCGAGGCGGGAAGCGGTCGAGCGCAGGGCGACGTTTGGCAGACCGAACCTGCCGTGCGCTTGAAGGTGCGCGAAAGCCTGGTTTCCCCGGCCGAGCGCGAACAACGTTTCGGCCAGTCGCCGGCAACCGTGTTGCTGGTGGGCCTAACCGGCAGCGGCAAGAGCCGAATCGCCTTCGCACTGGAGCGCCGCCTCTGGGATGAAGGCAGGGCGGTGACGGTGCTTTACGGCCAGAACATGCGGCAAGGTCTGAACCGCGATCTCGGCTTCACGGCCGACGACCGCTCCGAGAACCTGCGTCGCTCCGCCGAGGTCGCGAAGCTGATGAACGACGCCGGCATCATCACGATCGCCGCATACGTGGCCCCGCATGAAGCCGTCCGCGAGAAGGCGAAGCAAGTCATCGGCCCCGACCGCGTGCTGGAGGTCTACTGCGCCGCACCGATGGACGTGCTCCGCTCACGCGACCAGAGCGGCGCCTACAAGTTGGCCGACGAAGGCAAGATCGCCCAAATGCCCGGAGTGACGGCGGCTTTCGAGGAACCGAAATCGCCCGATTTGGTGCTGCAAACCGACAAGCTCAGCGTTGATGAATGCGTGAGCCGCATCGTCGAAGCGATGCAGGCGAAGGGCTACTTACGCTAACGGCTTTTAGTAGAGTCGAGGAGTGGCGCGGCGGCTGGGCGGGTGTTCGGCTTCGTTTCCACTCCCCGCTCGTCGAACCGGACGTGCGGTTCTCCCGCATCCGGCTCACCGATTCGATTCAGCGGGCCTT
>JAIEPT010000104.1 GCA_019748295.1 Gemmataceae bacterium
TAGCACAAGGTTGGGGCAGGCTATGCTCGCTGGCCTGCCGTAGTGCTGTCAATCGTGGCGAGAATAATCCGAGGTGGAGTGGCGCCGCAGGCGACTGTGTTTGCTTGCAATGCAGTAAGCACTTCAGGGCAAAGCCGTCGCACATCAAGGATGGCGAGGGGAAGTATTGTTCTCGGGATTGCTTTGCTCTTGCGAAAAGCGAGCCGTTTATCTGCCGACAATGCCTGTGTGCCTTTTCTGTCCCCAAGTGCCACGCTGACCGAAATGTGGCTTATTGCAGCAATCAGTGCCGATTCGCAAGCATTCGCCCCACGGAGAATTGTGCGTGCGTCGTTTGCGGTTCGGAGTTCCATCGAAAAGCGTGCGACCTGAACCGTTCTGAAAAAACCGGCAAAGGAAAAGGCACCGGGAAATTCTGCTCAATTCGTTGCAAGGCGAAATTCATGTCCACTGATGCTGCAAGAGGCGGTCGCTACCGAGGCAAAGGTGGGCGGCGAGCGGACCTAGAGAATCGCTACTTTCGGTCCTCTTGGGAGGCCAATTATGCTCGGTACTTAAACTGGCTCGTCTCGATTGGAGAGATTGAGCGATGGGAGTATGAGGTTGACACGTTTGAGTTCAGCAAGATCAAGCGAGGGACGCGGTTCTACACGCCGGATTTCAAGATCCACAGCAAAGATGGCACTTGCGAATACCACGAAGTCAAAGGGTGGATGGACCCGATAAGCGCCACGAAGTTAAAACGGATGGCGAAATATTACCCAGGCATCAAGGTAGTGGTGATTGGTCGCAAATATTACCAATCCCTAGCGAAGAAGGTTTCTGGTGTCGTGCTGAACTGGGAATAGCACGCCGCAACAGGTCAAGAGCGGTGAGGCGTTCGCGTTGGTGAAACGGGCAATTACCTAACAACACCCGGCTGCGGCCGGAAGGGAGACGGCGATGGCGGACAGGCTTGAGGAGTTGCGGGGTGTATCTGAGATCGACGACAACGACGCAAGGCTGATGGGGCGAACATGGCCACGGGACCTCTTGCAGTGGGCCGTCGCCCGCATCGAGGCGTTGGAGGGCATCGTAAACGCAGTGATGGCCGAGGGGCTGCAAAGCGATCTCATCCAGGCGGTTTCCTGTGCCGAGTGCGGGGAGCGAATGACGTTCGACGCGGAGCATAAAGAGTGGCTTTGCCCTCTCTTTCACCAAGCGGAACCAGAAGAGGAAGTGCATTTGGAAGTGGTGACGGCGATCAAGGCGGGCGAGTGCGAGCGGCAACTGTACGGGCTGCGTCCGTTGTCGGCGTCCGGCATCGTTGCGGCCTTGGCGAAGGGCGACGACTTGACGCTTGGCGACGTGCCTCTCTTTCGCCGAGCGGTGCAGGTGGATGCGTTGCGCGGCGGGCTGGAGGCGGCAGAGGAGGCATTCCGTCTCTACAGCCGCACAAAGTCGGTGGAGGAGTTCAAGCGAGACTACGACGCATTCCTCGCCGATGTGCTGCGTTCGCCTGCTGCGGGTTGGTGGCCTTGGAAGGCGTTGGCAAGGGCGGCGGAGTTGGGCGTTCAGTTGCGGGCGACGTTGGACATCACCGAGATTTGGGACCGGCGTCAGGGGAGGGAGTAGGCGTGAACTACCGGCTGCGAGATGAGGCGGTGAAGATCGAGGAGCGGCTGGAGTCGCTTGCCGCGAAGACGGTTGAGAAGCTGGGCGAGCCGTTGGCGTGGGCGGAGCGGAAGGCGAGCGAGGAGGCGTTGGTATTGCTGCGGCGGGCGATTGTGCATTGGGAGAGGTTTTGCGGGGAGGCCAAGCGGAAGTGTTTAGGCTCGATGGCGGGCCAGTTGCGTCGAGCGAAAGGGAAAAGTTAGGATGCGGTTATGAGCGAAGACGCGGCAGCGCCCGATGGGGGGGAAGCCGGGGGTGCGGACCAGCCAACAAAGCTCATCCTAAGCCGCACCGACCTCGCGGTTCTGCGCAAGCATGCCAGCAAGTTCGGATTTGTGGACGGCGAGCGGCAAGAGGTTGTTGATGCGGTGATGGACACGCTCAGGACGACCAAGAGCAAAAAGACAAAGTTAGCGGCGGCGAGAACGGTCGAGATCCTTGAGCGGCACAATCTCGCCGAGATGAAACTGTACATCGACGCCACGGCGAAGGCATCGCCGGTTGCACAGGCTCAACAGGTGGTCGTCAACAATCAAGTCGTCGTGAACAACTCTCTGACCGTTGAGGGCGTGCTTGCCGATTATGGCGACGTTATCGCGAGACGACGAGTTCGAGGCGAAATACCTTCTAGCGACGGTGCTGGCCAATCCGTTCATCCCGAAACGGCCCCACCCAAAGCAAGCTGAGTTTCTGTTAGACGTGTCGCCCGAGGTGATGTTCGGCGGCGCGGCAGGCGGGGGGAAGAGCGAGGCGTTGCTGATGGCGGCCTTGCAGTTCGTGGACGTGCCGGGCTACTCGGCGATCCTCTTTCGCCGAACGTATGCAGACCTTGCGATGCCGGGCGCGTTGATGAGCCGTTCGCAGGAGTGGTTGAACGGAACGGGCGCGAGGTGGGCGGACAAAGAAAAGACGTGGCATTTCCCCAAGGGGGCGACGTTGACGTTCGGCTATCTCGATAGCAAGGATGATCGGTTTCGTTATCAGTCCACGGAGTTTCAGTTCGTGGGCTTCGATGAGCTGACGCACTTCCTTGAGATCGACTACACGTTTTTGTTCAGTCGGTTGCGGCGGTTGAAGACGAGCAGCATTCCGATTCGGATGAGGGCGGGGACGAATCCAGGCGGCAGGGGGCATGCGTGGGTGAAGAAGAGGTTCCTTTCGCCTGACTCGATGGCTCGGGGGCGTGTGTTCATTCCGTCGAAGATCGCGGACAACCCTTCGCTTGATGCGGCGGAGTACACGGCGGCGCTGGGAGAGTTGGACAGCTTCACGCGGAACCAGATGCTCAAGGGGGATTGGACCGACTTCAAAGGCAATCACTTCTTCCCGGGTAGCTGGCCAGCTTACGTCAACCTGGGCGATTCGTTTGCCATCGGGCCGATGGGCGTGAGGCAAGTCTTTATCCGGTCGCAGTTGTCGTACATCATCGCGGTCGATTGGGCGACGGGCGAGAAGAACACAAGCGATTGCACGGCGATGGTGGTAGGCGGGCTGCTGCCTGATGGGAGGATACTGATTCTTGATGTGGTGAACGAGCGGCTGTCGAAAGAGGCATCGCCGTTGAAGTTGGCGGGGCTGTGCGCCAAGTGGCCCGGTGCGGTGGTGTGTACCGAGGATGACGTTTACAGCCAGATGATGCAGGCGGAGTGTCGGCGGTTCAGGGGCATCCCAGAGATGCGGATGTTGGCCATTGAATCGCGGGCGAAGATCGTGCGATGCACGCCCGCGATCATTCACGCGGAAAACAAGCGGATACTGAGGCCGGACAACGACCCGCCTTGGTGGGAGGAGTACAGCGATCAGCTTTCGGCGTTCACTGGCATCCAGACGGAGCACGACGACATGGTTGACGCGACGGGTATGATCGCACGCATGGCGGACAAGCTGAAGGGCAGCAGGGGCGGTTCCGGCCCGATGCTGCTGGTGCCGGGGAAGGATGTCTGGTAGGGCGCAACGCTAGGCAGGCCCGGTATGGCGGGGCTAAGCAAGGCGTGGCGGAGCACGGCTAGGCAGGCAAGGCGCGGCCAGGCCGGGCGGGGCAAGGTTGGGTAACGCTAGGCAAGGCCGGGCGAGGCAGGGTTTTATTCACTGGCTGGCGTACCGGGGT
>JAIEPT010000350.1 GCA_019748295.1 Gemmataceae bacterium
TCTTGCCTTGCTGCTATTTTGTGGGGGGGGGGTGGGGGTGGCGTTTGGGGGGGTGCGGGGGGCGGACAGAAGACGTTGACCCGCGAACGCCGGTTGCCGGAATTCGCGTGATTTTATTGATCGTCAGGCAGCGAATGCGCGTTTGCTCCCCTCTCCCTCACCCGGCCTACGGCCACCCTCTCCCCCCGCCGGTTCGGCGCGGCGCGGCAAACCATTTTCGGCGGCGGGGCGGGGGGAGAGGGTCGCGTTGTGGGTTCCGTCTTACCCAGGGTAGGCTCCCGTTGGTCGCCAACCCTGGGCTTTGCTGGAGAACGCCTTCAGCGTTCGACGCGGCATGGCGCCGCTCGCTCGCTTCGGGGTGTCGATTTCGGGCTGTCACATGCAAGGAGATTGCTGATGAAACTGCACTTCGAGCCGAATCTTCCCTACCAGCAGGCTGCGATCAAGGCCGTCTGCGATCTCTTCAGCGGCCAAGAGCTTTGCCACCCGACGTTCACCGTCACCAAGAACGCCGTGGACGGGGCGTATCTTCCCGGCATGGAAAGCGACTTCGGCATCGGCAATCTCAAGAAGCTGTTCGACGACGACGTGCAGAAGAACCTTCGCGAGATTCAGCTCCGCCATGGACTTCGCCCGTCCGAGCAGCTCGACTCCTTCGATTTCACCATCGAAATGGAGACAGGGACCGGCAAGACCTACGTCTACCAGCGGACCATCTTCGAGTTGCACAAGAAATACGGCTTCACGAAGTTCGTGATCGTGGTTCCGTCCGTCGCGGTGAAGGAAGGCGTCTACAAGTCGCTCCAGATGACCGAGGACCATTTCAAGCAGCTTTATGCAGGCGTCCCGTTCGATTTCTTCCTTTACGATTCGTCGAAGCTGGGGCAGGTCCGCAATTTCGCCACCAGTCCCAACATTCAGATCATGGTCGTCACCGTGGGGGCGATCAACAAGAAGGACGTCAACAACCTCTACAAGGAGAGCGAGAAGACCGGCGGCGAGAAGCCGATCGACCTGATCCGCGCAACCCGGCCTATCCTGATCGTGGACGAGCCGCAAAGCGTGGACGGCGGTCTCGAAGGGCGCGGCAAGGAAGCCCTCAGCGCGATGAACCCGCTTTGCACGTTGCGCTACTCCGCCACCCATGTGCACAAGCATCACATGCTCTACCGCCTGGATGCCGTGGATGCGTATGAGCAGAAGCTCGTGAAGCAGATCGAGGTCGCGTCGGCGGGGATCGAAGGGGGGCACAACAAGCCGTTCGTGCGCCTGCTCGGCGTGGAATCGAAACGCGGCGTCATCTCGGCGAAGGTCGAGCTCGACGTGCAAGCCGGAGCCGCGGTTCGGCGCCGCGAGGCGACGGTGCATGACGGCGACGACCTGGAGCAAGCGACGGGGCGGGCGATGTATCAGCATTGCCGAATCGGCGAGATCCGCGTCGAGAAAGGGAAGCAGTTCGTGGAGCTGCGCGTCCCCGGCGGCGAGCATTTCCTGAAAGTCGGCGAGGCCTACGGCGACGTCGAGCCGCTCGCGGTCCAACGCGAGATGATTCGGCGGACCATCAAGGAGCATCTCGACAAGGAACTGCGGCTGAGGCCGCAAGGGATCAAGGTGCTGAGCCTGTTCTTCGTCGATGCGGTGGATCGCTATCGGAAATACGACGAGGCGGGCAATCCGGTGAAGGGGGATTACGCACGCATCTTCGAGGAGGAATATCGCCGGCTCATCAAGCATCCCGATTACCGCACGCTCTTCGAGGGACTGGATGCGGCATCGACGGCGGAGGAGGTTCACAACGGCTATTTCTCGATCGACAAGAAGGGGGGCTGGACGGACACGGCCGAGAACAACCAGGCGAACCGCGACAACGCCGAGCGGGCGTACAACCTGATCATGAGGGAGAAGGAGAAGCTGCTCGATTTCCAGACGCCGCTGAAGTTCATCTTCTCGCATTCGGCGTTGCGGGAGGGTTGGGACAATCCGAACGTGTTTCAGATTTGCGCGCTGCGGGAAATGGGGACCGATCGCCAGCGTCGTCAAACGATCGGCCGCGGCATGCGGATCTGCCGCAATCAGGCGGGGGAGCGCGTGCCGGGCTTCGAGGTGAACACGCTGACGGTGGTGGCGATGGAGGCGTATGAGGACTTCGCCGCCAACTTGCAACATGAGATCGAAGAGGACACGGGAATCCGCTTCGGCATCGTCGAGCCGCACGAGTTCATGGCCGTGACGGTATCCGAGCCCGACGGCAAGTCGTCGGCGCTGGGGATCGAGAAGTCGAAGAAGCTCTGGGATGCGCTTCGCGACGCACGCTATGTCGATGCCAAGGGGAAAATCCTGGACGCGCTCCGCAAGGCGCTGAAGGAAGACGCCCTGGAGTTGCCGGAGGAGTTCGCGGCTCAGTTGCCGCAGATCGCGGAGATTCTGCGCAAGCGAGCGGGCCGGCTTGAGATCAAGGATGCAAGCGAGCGCAAGCCGATCAAGACGCGGCAAGCGGTGCTGAAGAGCGAGGAGTTTAAGGCACTCTGGGATCGGATCAAGCACAAGACGACGTATCGGGTCCAGTTCGACAACGAAGAGCTGATCAAGAAATGCACCGCCGCGATCGCCAACGGGCCTACCATCTCCAAGACGCGTTTGCAGTGGCGGAAGGCGGACCTCGCCATCGCGAAATCGGGGGTCGAAGCGACCGAGACGAGCGAATCCGCTCCGATTTTTCTCGAAGAGGGAGACGTCGAGCTGCCGGACCTGATTACGGAACTTCAGGACCGAACGCAACTGACGCGCCGCAGCATCGTCCGCATCCTCACCCAAAGCGGCCGGCTGGACGACTTCAGGCGCAACCCGCAGCAATTCATCGACGTATCCGGCGACGCGATCAACCGGACGAAGCGCATGGTCATCGTGGACGGCATCAAGTACCAGCGCCTCGGCGAGGAGCATTACTTCGCCCAGGAGCTTTTCGAGACGACGGAGCTATCGGGCTATTTGAAGAACATGATCGACGCCCAGCGCAACGTCTATGAGCAGGTCGTCTACGATTCGGAGTTGGAGAAGAGCTTCGCTCAACAGCTTGAGAAGAACGAGGCGGTGAGGGTCTACGCGAAGCTGCCGGGCTGGTTCAAGGTGCCGACGCCGCTGGGGACGTACAACCCCGATTGGGCGGTGCTGATCGAACAAGACGGAGCCGAGCGGTTGTATCTGGTCGTCGAGACCAAGAGCGGCCTTTTCCTCGACGACATCCGCGAGCGGGAAGCCGCGAAGATTCAGTGCGGCGAAGCGCACTTCAAGGCGTTGGACGAAGGCGAGAACGGGGCGAAATTCAAGAAGGCGCAGAACGTGGCGGACCTGTTTGGATAGAGCGAGGAGATTGCCAAGGCGAGCGGCGCCGGCATTTCTCCCCTCTCCCTCCGGGAGAGCGGCCGGGGGTGAGGGCGTGCGACGTGGCGTTACGCGAGAAAAGGCGCCCTTACCCCAGCCCTCTCCCGGAGGGAGAGGGAGGTAGGCTATCTCCTGCCGCTCGCCCAAGGAGCCGCGCACGCAGTAAGCGGTCGGGAGCGTCCCGCAAAACCGCCGCTCGCCTCAAGGAGCCGCGCACGTAGTAAGCGGTCGGGAGCGTCCCGCAAAACCGCCGCTCGCCTTGAGGAGCCGCGCACGTAGTAAGCGGTCGGGAGCGTCCCGCAAAACCGCCGCTCGCCTTGAGGGTAGAGTCGAGCGGTGACGCGGTGCGCCGGTGGACACCGGCGTTCCGTTTTCACCGCCCGC
>JAIEPT010000345.1 GCA_019748295.1 Gemmataceae bacterium
CTAGCCTTGCGGTTCGGGCCATCACCGCCCGCAGAGGATTTGCACCTCCTGAGACACAACATGCCTGGCGCACAAGCTAACCGCGGTCTTCGGACCGCGGACCCATTGAAGCAAGTTGATGCTGCGGGCTGGAGTGATTCGCAACTTGCTAACCGCGGTCTTCGGACCGCGGACCCATTGAAGCGCGTAAGTTCCGCCTCCGAATCGCCTGCCTTGTCTGGCTAACCGCGGTCTTCGGACCGCGGACCCATTGAAGCGACGCATGGGCGTTGGCGGAAGCGAAGCTAGGGAATAAATCAGCGTGCGCAAATCGGCGGCGCGTTAGAGTTAGCGGCCTTTCGAATAAGAGCGGGCGTCGCGCTTCCGATCAAAACATGCCGGTCGCCCGCACTAGCCCGAAGCGCCAGTCAGCGAGGGACGACGTGAATCCCTCGCTGACGTCAGCGAGGGACGACGTGAATCCCTCGCTAACTAACGCTTCGGGTTCGTGCGAAAGGTGCTGATGCGAAATCGCGCACGCTGATTTAGTAGCGATCCGAAGCGCCAGATCGCTAAGCCGCAAGCGGCGGACAGCCGTACCCAAATCACGCCGCGTCGCGCCAGCGTTTCAATTTGTTCGCCAGCGTCCGCGGCGTGACGCCCAGGCGAATGGCGGCGGCGGTTTTGTTCCCCTTCGTCTGCTGCAGCATCTGCAAGATCGCCCGGCGTTCCAGATCGTCGAGCGTCGCTTCCGCATTCAGCGAGAGAGGCGAATGCAGGACAAAATCGTCCGCGTCCAGCACTGGTCGATCCGCCAACAGGCTCGCTCGCAAAACGGCATTGCGAAGTTCGCGGACATTGCCGGGCCAGGCATGCTCGACGAGCACACGTCTCGCTTCGTCGGTCAAACCTTCGACGGCGCCGACGCCTTCTTCGCGAAACTGGCCAAGGAAATGCTCGGCCAACGGCAGGACATCATCGCGGCGATCGCGCAACGGCGGCAGGCGAAGCGAGACGACGTTGAGTCGATAGAAGAGGTCGAGCCGAAATCCGCCTTGCGATGATTCGCGGAACAGATCGCGGTTCGTGGTCGAGACGATTCGCACATCGGTCTGGAGCGGCATCCGCCCGCCGACGCGTTCGAATTCTTTTTCTTCCAACACGCGCAGCAGTTTCGCTTGCAGCTTGAGGGGCATCTCGCCGATTTCGTCAAGCAACAGGGTTCCGCCGTCGGCGCGCTCGAATCGGCCGGCATGGACGCAGTCGGCGCCGGTGAACGCGCCCTTCTCATGGCCGAAGAGTTCGCTTTCGACGAGCGTTTCCGAAACGGCCGCGCAGTTGATGCTGACGAAGGACGCAGCCGCACGCGGGCTGGCGCGGTGGATGAGGCGAGCGAGCAATTCCTTGCCGACGCCGCTCTCGCCTTCGACAAGCACCGGCGCATCGCTGGCGGCCACGCGTTCCGCCTGCCGCAGCGTTTGCCGCATGGCGGACGAAACGGCGACCAGCATGGAAGCCGCCTCGTCCGGGGGACAATGCAGCTTCAATACGCTCGGTTTTTCGCGGGACGCCGCCATGTTTCGATCTCGTTTCCTATGTAGCCCTCTCGCTCCGGGAGAGGTAAGCGGATGAATGCCGCGCCGCTGCATGACGCACTGCCGCTTACCTCTCGCGGAGCGAGAGGGCTACAGAGAAGCTCCGTAGGCGCGTTGCATGCGATGGGCTTTGGCCATCGTTTCCATCTCCGGCATCAGTCTTCGCTTCTTCGCCTCGGCATCCGCCGCCGCGTAGCCGATCTCCGCGGAGATTTGCCGAATGAGTTCCGCCACGCGCATGAGCCGATCGCTCAAAAGCGATCCGGGCCGGGCGTCCATCCGCTGCCATGCGGCCTTCGTTTCGGCGATGCGTTTTTCAACATTCGCGATGCGGTCGAGGCCTTCGGTCATGGTTGCCAGCCACGATTGGTCGCCGTTGGCCGTCTCATCCATGGAAGGACGCCGGCGCACGGATTCGAGCACATCGCCGTAGATCGCGATCTCTTCGCTGTAGGCGTCGGCCAGCGTCGATTCGATCGCTTCACGTATCGGAATCATGGCGCCTTCTCCAGGCTTTGTCGGCGGGTGCGGATCGAATCGACCAGGTCGTTCATGTCTTTGCGCCAGCGCATCTGCCGAAGCTGCCACTGGGCGACGGACGAAATCTGATCGTCGTCCTTCGCGTTCGCCAGCTTGAGATAGATGTCCTTCGCCTCATCCGATCTGCCCATGTGCCTCAGGCAGGAAGCCATCAGGCACTGGATAGGCATGCGGTCTTCGGGGCGGAAATCCTTGAGGTCGAGCTTGCGGAAGACATTGAGCGCTTCTTCAGGTCGGCCCGCCAAAAACAAGGAGTGCGCCATCGCCAGCGCATCCACCGGATGGTCCATCTCGCTCTTGGCAGGCACATGGTCGTGGGGATCCGCCGATGTCTTGTGAGACTCTTTCGGAACCTGCGCGGCCGAGGGACTCTCCGCAGCGTGCGGATCCGCAGCGTGCGGATCCGCGTACTTCAGCGGCCGCGGTTCCTGCGGGCGAGAATGTCGATTGTGCAGCCGGTGCAGCACTTCGCCGAGGCGTAGTTTCAGCAGCAGTTCGTCGTGATCGATGCTTCTGGATTCGCTGGTTTGCGTCGTTGCTGTCGGCCCGTTGCGAAAAGTCGCTTCCAGTTCCTCGCGCGCGGCTCGGAGCTTCTTCAGCTCCTCTTCCACCGTGCGAATGGGATAAGGATCGCTCGGCGGCAGCGCGACGGGCGGATATCCGGAAGGAGGTATATAAGGAGGAAGCAGTGCAGGGGGCGGAGGGCCCAGGGGATCCGGGCCCGGCATCGGCATGGAGTGAATCGGGGGGACGGTGGATGAAGGCGGCACGAACGGGGGCCGAATGGGGACGGGATCGGGCACGTTCACCGTATCCTTCGTCTCCTTGGTGGGCAACGGCAGCGCGCGGGGCATCGGCAGAATCGTCGGATTCGAAAGCGGACCCTGTTCCTGCGCGATCGCGGAACTTGCCGCGCAGACGATCCACGCCGTGATCAGCCACTGCCGTCGCATGTCGTACTACATCGACGGAAAATGCCGGTCGGCTAAAAGAAATCGCTCGGGGGGAAGTTGCGTATTCTCGCCTTTTTGCTGCCGATGGCACGCCTCTCTTTTCCCATCCGCCCCGTTTGCCTCGTTTCCGCCCGCCCGTGGGCCGAATCGACCAAGGATGGACAATCGCCGCGAATGCTACCGACACCCCTTCCCTCCCGACGAGCCCTTGCCGGTGAAGGTGGAAGACCCCGCCCACGGCAAATCGTGGGAAGGACAGCTCGTCGATCTGTCGGTCACCGGCATGTGCGTCCGCGTCCCCGTGGCCACGCCGACCGCTCTCCCCGCGGCTCGGGCGACCGCCAAGCTCTATCTCGATCCCGCTCAATCCCTTTCCATCCCCGTCCGCCTCGTCCATGCCCAGTCGAAAGGGCCCGGCCTCTTCGGCTTCGAGTTCATCGAATCGGTGGACCCGCGCACTAATGAGATGCGCGAGAAAAAGCTGTGGGCCTTCCTCCTCCAGCAACAACGCCGCGAACGAAACCGCGTGAAAGCGCAGAAGCAGGCCGGCTAAATGGTTGTTCCGATCCCCTGTCTTCCGCTTGCGGCTTAGGCGAGCGGCAGGAGCTAAATCAGCGTGCGCGATTTCGCATCAGCGCCTTTCGCACCAACCCGAAGCGTCAGCGAGGAATTTCGCGTCGACCCTCGCTGACTGACGCTTCGGGCTAGTGCGGG
>JAIEPT010000327.1 GCA_019748295.1 Gemmataceae bacterium
GGCTCCCAGGGATTTGCCCCCTGGCCATCCGATTCAAGAACACCTGAGACTCTTGCAACAACTTCCTTCCGATACCCAGAGCTTTCAGCAGTCAGCTCTCAGCGATCAGCCAAACAAGATGCTTCGATGCATCTTGCCTAGCTGATGGCTGAACGCTGAAGGCTGACCGCTCCTAAGAGCTTGCCGGTGACCATACCGAGCTGGATACACCCGTTCCCATTCCGAACACGGCCGTTAAGCAGCTCGGGCTGATGATAGTGCGAACAGCGCGAAAGTAGGTTATCGCCGGCTTTGTCGAACCCCTCCCAGGGAAACCTGCGAGGGGTTCTTCTTTTGGATCGCACTTTCATTTCATCCAATGCCTTGGTCATCCCGCTCTTTCGATCAAGTCCAGTGTTCGATAGAATCACTTCCATGATTTTGCGGCGAAGGATGTTTTCATGAATGCCGTGCTCACGCCGGAAGCTCCGCCTGAAATTCAGGCGATTCCTTCCAATCTGCATTTCGAGATTGTCGATGGCCAAATCGTGGAGATGCCGCCTGTAAGCATCCTGGCAAACATAGTTGCGTATCGCTTGGCGACCTCCATCGATCGGCATGCCAAGAAGGAGAACCTCGGGTTCGCGATCAGCGAAATCCTCTTTAAGCTCGATTTGCCGGTCGATCGACGGCGAAGACCCGATGCCGCTTTCGTATCCAGAAATCGTTGGCCTGCGGAGAAAGGTATCCCGGACGGCAACTCCTTTCCGCTCACGCCTGATTTGCTGATTGAGGTGGTGAGTCCAACGGACTTGGCCGAGGAAGTGCAGCTTAAGATTCGGGAGTATTTCGAAGCGGGCGCCGTCGAAGTTTGGATCGTTTATCCCAAACAAGGGACGATCGAGTTGTTTGACAGTCCTACGTCATCGCGGTGGCTGACTCGCGACGACGCGCTTGAGAACGTTCCCTTCCTCCCCGGTTTTCGACTTGCGCTTTCTGAGGTCTTTTCGCCGGATCTTGCATAACGTTTTTCCTCGTCTGCAACTAACGCTTTCATCGGCAGCGCTTCGAATCTACAATGGCAACGCGATTCTCCGGGTAGGAGCGTCGCGAACCCCCATGGAGATTCGCGTCATGATTCGATCGACCTTGGCATGCTTGGCGGCGCTCGTTTTGCTCGCCCTCGTCCCCTTCGGTTCAGCCGAAGAGACGAAAGACGGCTGGACTGACCTGCTCTCGAGCGGCGACTTGTCGAAGCATTGGACCACGAAGGGGAACTGGACCCTCAAGGACGGCGTTGCCACGTTGACGCCCAGCAAGGGGCAGAGCGGGTGGTCGCGCTGGGATCATTACCTGTGGCTTAACGAAAAGCACGGCGATTTCGAGATTCAGTTCGAGTACAAGGTGCAGAAGGGGGGCAACAGCGGCTTCTACTTCCGCACGGGCGACGTGAACGATCCGGTTGCCAAGGGCATCGAAGTGCAGATCTACGACTCGGGCAGCAAGGCGAAGGACGCCAAGCTCAACGACCACGACAGCGGCGGCGTTATTCCGAACATTCCGCCAACGAAGAACGCCGCCAAGCCGGCGGGCGAGTGGAACAAGTTCGACATCACCGTGAAGAACGACAAGCTGACGGTTGTCCTGAATGGCGAACAGGTCAACGAAGTCGATCTCACGAAGAAATTGGCGGATCGTCCCAAAACCGGCAGCATCGGCTTTCAGGATCATTCGCTGCCGCTGTCGCTTCGCAACATCAAGATCCGCGACTTGAAGTAGACACATTACTCAAAGCCCAGGGGCGACCGTAGGGAGCTCCTGGGATCGGAGTGGCGGAAGAGCGACTTGCTTACGGTCTGGATCCCAGGAGCTCGCTGCGCTCGCCGCTGGGCTTTTCTCCCCCGTCGGTGCTTTGCGCGTCTGCATTTCTCCTTGCGGACGGATGTTCCAGCGGGTACATTCAATCTCACTGCCTGCCCTACGAAAAAGTTCCCGCCTGCCTTCCGCTTGTTCCGCTCTCGGATTTGGGAGTCGCTTCCATGGAACAGAAATTCGACGGTCCGACGCCGCGCGCGGAGATTCGGCTCGAAGGCCGTCGCGTGATCCGCACGGAGGTTACCCATGATTGGGGCCTTCGATTGCAATGGGTCGTGAAACGGAATGGACAAAAGATCGCCACGCCGAACGCACGCCTGGCCACCAGCTACGAACACGCCGAGACGACCGCGGGCGAGTACGAGGTTTTCCTGCAGATGTGGAAGTACGTCGATTACGCGAAGAACCCGCAAGGCGAGTTCACCAAGAGCCAATTCATCGACGTGTCGAACAAAGTAACCTACCGGATCTAAGTTCCGCCGAACCTTCCCAGGAGCCGAAGCGATGCTGAATATCGGCCGCGAAAAGATGCCGGTCTGCGGTGGACACGGCATTCCGCGACGCAGCTTCCTCACTGCCGGGGCAGCGGGAATGGTGGGCCTCTCGCTTCCGGGCGTGCTCGGCATGGAAGCACGCGGAGCGGTCAACGATCGCGGGCCTCGCATCAAGAACTGCATCACGCTTTTCCTCGTCGGCTCGCCGGGCCATCTCGATACCTGGGACATGAAGCCGGACGCTCCGGCGGAAGTTCGCGGCAAGTTCAAGCCGATCCAGACGAACGTCGCCGGCGTGCAGATTTGCGAGCACTTTCCGCTCATGGCTCGGATGATGAACAAGGTGGCGATGGTGCGGAGCCTGCACTATCGCACCGGTTCGACGCATGAAAACGGTCAGCGCTGGATGATGACCGGCTACGACTTCGGCGCCGACAATGTGAAGCCGCACCTTGGCAGCGTGGTGTCCCGAGCGTTCGGCCCCAAGAGCGAGCTGCCGCCGAACGTGATTCTGCCGGGCCCGATCGGCAACACGGGGGCGGGTCCATTGCATGGACAGACGGCGGGCCATCTGGGCAGCGCCCACGAACCGTTTTTCCTGAATGCCGACCCTGCGCGTGCGGACTTCCGCGTCGGCGATCTCGAGGTTCCTGCGGGGCAATCCGCGAGCCGACTCGATGCGCGTCGCCAACTGCTTGGCCAACTCGATGAGATCCAGCGGCGGACCGAGACACGCAGCACGCAGATGCATGACAGCTCCTATGAACGGGCTTTCCGATTGCTCACGTCGCAATCGGCGAAGGATGCGTTCAACCTGGGCCGCGAAACGGATCGGCTTCGCGATCGGTATGGCCGGAACACGTTCGGCCAAAGCTGCCTGATGGCTCGCCGGCTCGTGGAAGGCGGCGTGCGTTTCGTGACCGTCAACCACTTCGATACGGTTTTCGGCCTATCGTGCTGGGACATGCATGCCGACGGCGGCGGGCTTAACAACACGTATCTGGACTACGAGCGGATGCTGTGCCCGCAATTCGACATGGCGTTTACCGCGCTGATCGAGGACTTGCAGCAACGCGGCTTGCTGGAAGAAACGGTCGTCGCCGTCATCAGCGAGTTCGGCCGTACCCCGCGGCTGAACGGTCGCGGCGGCCGCGACCATTATCCGGACGCATGGACGAACTTTCTGGTCGGCGGCAACATCCGCGGCGGCGTGGTCGTGGGATCGACGGACCGGATCGGCGCCCGCCCGCACAACGACCCGATCGAACCGCCGCAGATGCTCGCGTCCATCCTTCACGGCATGGGCATCGACCTGGGCAATACGTTCATCCCCGGCCCCGGCGACCGCCCCGTGCGGCTCATCGAAGCGGAACCCATCCGCCAACTGTTCGCGTAAGTCGTTATTCTCCCCTCTCCCCTTTGGGGAGAGGGGCC
>JAIEPT010000346.1 GCA_019748295.1 Gemmataceae bacterium
TCCGTGGCGTTCCGCCAGACTGGACGCGTCCGATGGTTCGTCATCCATGCTGCAGTCGTCTCCCCCGCTTGCGGCTTGGCCGGGAGCGGGGATCACGGATGGCGGACGCGGCTACTCGGACGCGTCCAGTGCGGCGGAACGCCACGGAGGGCGTTCCCTACAGAACGCGACGTTCGTAGCGCCATCAATCTGCAAACTGCTATGAGCGTTCGGAGAAAGCCCGGTATTCGCTAAGGGACGCTCAAATGATTTGGTCACCCGCTGTACGTTTGATTGCGTTGCGCAGCATTGACGAGGGGAGCGTAACCGGTGTCAGCTCCAAACCCGCTAAAGCGGGTTACTGCAAGCTCGTAGTGCTGCAAGCTCGTAGTGCCCCGCTTCAGCGGGGCATGACTTCAAACCCGTCATCTCGCACGCTGCGGAGCACTTCGCGTTTCCAGCCGTTGGCGTGCACGGGCCAACCTTGCACCGACCATTCGCCGGCACGCACGACGTGCGGTTCGCCCCGGTCGTGAACGCGTTGCCGGCACTTCGCCTCGGCGGCGTTCAGCTCGCGTTTGGTGGGCCAGGCGTTGCTGCGGCGGCGATGGATGACGCCGTTGTCGAGAATGGTGACGACGCATGGCTCCGGCAGATCGAGCCAGCGCCAGGCGAGCACTTCATGGCTGGAGGTGGAGTAACGCTGCTTCAGGGCAAGCAGGTCGAAGTCCATTCGTCTCGCGTCGGCCGCGAACCACTGCGTGGGAACCAGCAAGCGGTAGGCGAAGAGGTTGGCAAGCGATTCGCCCGCCATCGCCTTCGCTTCCGTCGGCTCGATCCCGAGTTGTTGCAGCAGTTCGGGCTTCAGATGTTCGCCTATCTCATGCGCCACCGTCCACTGATGGCGTTCTTCGGTCGGTTCGGGCCGAAGGTAGATTTGCATTTTGCCTGCCGCCCGTTGCGCTCGCCCTCGCGCTGTCTGACGACGATCCAGGCATACGACCATGCCCAGGTGGCCTTGAGCAAGCGCGATGCAATCGACGGGAGGTTGCACGATGCGTGCGGCATCGAGCAGATCGTCGATCATTCGATCGACCGTGAGCGTCACATCGTCGCGAAGCAAGTCTTCCATGCAGACAAGTGTACGTTCGTTCAAGGAACAACGCAAGCCGCAAGAGGACTTGTGCTTCTCGCATCGAACGCTGAGCCGAACGCTGAGCCGACCCGCGAATCATGTTACACGTTCTTCACCACACCAGCGATTTGATGTTGGCGATGCCGGCCACCAAGCGTTGATAGCTGAACTCAGGGCTCGCCTCGGGGCGAGGGGCCAGGTCCCAAATCCATTCCTCCCCTTTCCAGGGCAACTCGACGCCGTAAAGCGCGTCCAGCGATTCGAGCAATTTGCCGTTGCGATCCAGCGTTCGGCGTTTCAGATCGCAGATGAGCGCGACCACTCCCGGCAATCGCTTCAGGTACTCGACATGGGCCTGGATCAACTGCTTGCCGAACGCCGTGATGATCGGGTCGGGTCGATTCTTGCGGGCGACCATGTAGGTGCAGGGAATGTACGGCAACTGCGACAGCAAGTTGACGGAGGCGACGAGGTCGATTTCCGGATCATCGCAGAATCGATCCGGGTTCGATAGGGGCAGTTCCTTGTTCGGATGATCCGCGACATGATACACGGCTTGGGCTGTGCCCGTCACGTCCCAGGCGACCTTCGTCAGGTTGCGATGGAAGAAACCTTTGAACGGCGGATGGACGACGTCAACCAGAATGACCTCCTGGAACATTTCGCAAAGCTTGTCGAGCGGGATGTCGAGCAGCATGCCGGAGCCGAACAGCACGGCCTTGCGGCGTTGCGGGCAGAGCCGGGCCGCGTCGAGGATCAGCTTTTTGGTGCGGTCGAGGTGCGGCTTCCAGGCGTCTTTGACGCGGTCGAAGCGATTCTTGATGGCGATCTGCTCGCTCAAATACCCCATCGCCCGGACATGCCCCGGGCACGGCGTGAAGACGAAGCGAGCGATGTCGAGCAGCATTCGGAAAGGTTATGGATTCGCGCTCCCCGCTTCAGCGTTTCGCGGCAAGATCTTGGCTGTGCCCTGATTCGCGGTTGGGATACAACGTCGCCAAGCCATCACTCCGCCGAAGACACGGGAGGATCCATGCGCATCGTCGTCGTCGGAGCCGGCATTTCCGGGTTGTCGGCCGCGTATCGGCTGCAGCAGCGATTGCCGCAGGCGGAGATCGCCGTGCTCGAAGCGGATTCGCGCGCGGGGGGCACGATGCAGACGGTGCGGCGTGACGGCTTTACCGTCGAACTCGGCCCCAACGGCTTCTTGGACACCAAGCCCTCCACGCTCAATCTGTCCCACGACGTCGGCTTGGGAAACCAGCTTCTGCAAGCCAGCGATACGGCCGGCAAGAACCGGTTCCTGTTTCTTCGCGATCGCATGTTTCGCCTGCCGGGCGGGCCGGGGGAACTGCTGACGACGCGGTTGCTTACGCTTCGCGGCAAGCTCTCGCTGATGGCCGAGCGGCTGCGTGGGCGCCGTAAGACGGAAGGGGACGAATCGATCGACGCCTTCGCTCGACGCCGAGCCGGCAATCAAGCGGCCGACATTTTGGCCGACGCGATGGTCACCGGCATTTTCGCGGGGGACCCGAAGTTGCTCAGTCTGCCGGCCTGCTTCCCGCGTGTCGCTCAGATGGAACGCGAGTACGGCAGCGTGATGAAAGGCTTCGCGCGGGAAGCACGAAAGCGCAGGCAGGAAGCGGAGAAGAAGGGAGAGCCCTACAAGCGGCCCGGCGGATTGTGGTCCTTCGAACATGGCCTCAAGTCGCTGATCGAAGCCCTGGTCGCGAATCTAACGACACCCCCCATTTACGGCGCGACGATCCGCAATGTCCGCAAAGACGGAGACCCGGTGCGGCCCAAGTGGATCGTTTCGGCTGAAGGCCAAGATCGCTGGGAAGCCGACGCCGTGCTGCTGACGTGCCCCGGCTATCGCCAATCGGCGGCACTGGCGGATCTCGACCGGGATCTGTCGGGCAAGATCGGAGAGATTCCGTTCAATCGCATCGCGGTCATCGCGCTGGGATTCCGCAAGAAGGACCTTTCCGCGCCGCTGGATGGTTTCGGCTACATCGCTCCGCAAAGCACGGGACGCGACCTGCTCGGCGCTCAATGGTGTTCGTCGATCTATCCGGGTCATCGCTGTCCCGAGGATGCGGTTCTCGTCCGCGCCATGGCAGGCGGATGGACCCGCGGCGACCTGCTCGATCGCAACGACGACGAACTCGTCCGCCTCGCATGGGCCGAGTTGAGGGCGACGATGCAACTCTCGGCCGCGCCGATCTTCTCGCATGTCGCACGGTGGGAAAAAGGCATCCCGCAATATCATCTAGGTCATCTGGACCGCGTCGCCTGGATCGAAAAACGCCTCGCGAGCCACCCCGGCCTTTTCCTCGGCGGCAATTCCTACCGCGGCGTCGCGATGAACGATTGCACGGAACAAGGTTCGGTCCTCGCGGACGCTATCGCTGGCTACCTCTCCAAGGCGAAGTAAACCGGGGCCGTTGTGGGGCGGTCTCCTGCCCGTTGTGGGGCGGTCTCTGACCGCCGCCCGTTGTGGGGCGGTCTCTGACCGCCTCACACGGGCCGACCGCCCGTTGTGGGGCGGTCTCTGACCGCCTCACTGCCCGTTGTGGGGCGGTCTCTGACCGCCTCACACGGGCCGACCGAAGGTCTCACACGGGCCGACCGAAGGTCTCACACGGGCCGACCGAAGGTCTCACACGGGC
>JAIEPT010000126.1 GCA_019748295.1 Gemmataceae bacterium
GACCGTCCCACAACGGGCAGTGATTCCGTCTTCGCGGCCTGGAAGACAAGAGACTCCAGCGCATGCTCTACCAGCCGCCTAACAGCGGCTGCTCGCCTAACTCCCGCCACGAGCCCAGCGTTTCCCGATATAACATCTCGGCTCGCCCCCTGCTCCTCGCGTCGCCGCCTCTCCACGTCCTCGCGCCGCGTGCTTTCTCGGAGAAACTCCGCATGAAACGGATCGGCATCCTGACGGCCGGCGGCGATACCCCCGCGCTCAACGCCACGCTCTACGGTGCGGTCAACGCGCGCCTGCCAACTGCGCATCGAAGTCGTGGGGCTCATCAAAGGCTTCAGCAGCCTGCTGCATGACCATGTGCCGCACGTGCATCTGAATCCGCTCTTCCTGCCCATCCCCAAACTCGATCCTATGCGCCGCGGCACCATCCTCGGCGCCTCGCGCGATCTAGCTCCTGCCGCTCGCCTAATGCGGCGGCATTTGCCGGGCGGCATTTGCCGGGGGCATTGGAGCGGTCGGGAGGGCGAGGCGCCGTTCTCCCAGCCAATGCCGTTCACTTCGATGCGTTCGTCGCTCACCAGGGTGAGGCTCGCTTCATGCATGTGATTGTTCGAGCGCCCGCAAAAGCCCTTCCATGGTCGCTTCCTCGGCCTCGGCAGAGATCGGAAGGCCTAGCTCGCGGACGGCGTCGCTCGTCACCCTGGAGAGGGTGACCAGCTTGATCTGCCCTTGGCGAATGCGCTCCAAGCAGGTCTCGTCGAGCTGCTTGACGAGCGAGCGGGCGATATTGGAACTCGTGAGGGTGATGAAGTCGATCTCGCCGCGGCGAAGGTGGTCGATGAGTTCCGGATCGACGTTGGCTGCATCCACCTGCGAATAGACGGCGATCTGCGTGACTTCGTTCGTTGCCGACAGAGTCTCTCGCAACAGTTCGCGGCCGCGGTTGGCGCGGGCCAGCAGGATACGGTCGCCGGGGCCGATCGCAACCTGCAAGGCGGCGGCGAGGTCTTCCGACTGGTAGCGTTCCGGCACGACGTCGGGATCAAGCCCGTGCCGGCGAAGGGCGTCCGCCGTCTTCGGCCCGATGGCGGCGAGCTGGATGTGGCCCAATGCTCGCAGGTCGCGGCCAAGGCTTCGCAGGCGCTGCAGGAAGTATTCCACGCCATGAACGCTGGTGAACACGAGCCACTGGTAATCCCGTAGATCCGCAATCGCCTGATCGACTGGGCTCCAGTCCTCCGGTTCGCGGATCTCCACGGCGGGGAGCAGATAGGGATGACCGCCGCGCTCGACGATCTGCGCGGCCAATTCAGAGCTTTGCGTTTGCGGACGAGTGACCAGGACCCGCTTGTTGAAGAGCGGCAGGTTCTCGAACCACGCGATTTCTTTGCGCAGTTGAACAACGTCGCCGACGATCACCAGGGCAGGGGCCGCCAAACCCGCGAGGCGAACCGCATTGGGCAACTCCGCCAATGTCGAATCGACCGTCTGCTGATCCCCCGTGGTCGCGAGTCGGACGACGGCTGCGGGGGTCTTCGGGTCTTTTCCTTGTTCGATGAGATGCGCGACCAGGCGGTCAAGTCGCGACATGCCCATGTAAAGAACGAGCGTCCCCGGGAATTTCGCCAGGGCGGCCCAGTCGAGCGCGGTGTCCGGTTTCGCGGGATTCTCATGTCCCGTGACGAACGCCACCGCGCTGCAATAGGCACGATGGGTCAGCGGAATGCCGGCGAACGCGGCCGCTCCCAAGGCGGCCGTCACGCCGGGCACGATCTCGAACGGCACCCCCGCTTCGCGCAACGCCTGCGCTTCTTCCCCGCCTCGGCCGAAGATCGACGGATCGCCGCCTTTCAAACGGACGACGCACAGGCCGCGCTGGGCAGCTTCGATCATCATCTCGTGAATGGGCGCCACGCGTTCGGGATGATGGGCGGCGAGTTCCACGACCGAGCGCATCTCGGCCCCCGGCTTGGCGTATTCAAGCAGCGAATGCGGCGCGAGCTTGTCGTAAAGAATGAGGTCGGCCCGCCGCAAAAGCTGCATCCCCCGCACCGTGAGGAGCCCCGGATGCCCCGGCCCGGCGCCGACGAGATAAACCTTCCCCGAATCTAGCGATACATGCTTGGTCACAGTGGCGTCATTCTACGAATGCATGGAACAACACTCAAAGCCCAGGGGCGACCGTAGGGAATCGAAAACGAACCCTCCCCGTTTTGGCGAGGCTCTTGGTTCATACGCGGACACGCCTGAACGGGTTGCCGGGCAGCATTCCCCGATGTCCGCAACAGCATAGCAAATGAACATGCGAACATGCACGAATTTAACCTACAAGGGGACTTTCATCTTGCATACCCCGCTATTTATCGTCCGTCGGCGCAACCGAAACGCTTACGCCCTGCAAGTCGTCAGGCTTCATGCAAAGCGGACATTGATAAGATGGGGAATCGCCCCCCCATTTCGCGGTTGCCCGCGTGCCGCGTCCCGATTATGATGCAGGCGTTCGGATGGCCCGTCGCATCCTGCCGTTCGACCCCCCTGCCGATTTGCCGACGATTCCGCCCGGGCCATGACTTGCCGGGAACCGCGGCTCGCGGCTGCATTCCGGTCGTTCGCGTCTTCTTGGTTGAGGCCTCCGCGTTCTCTGCTCCCTGTTCGGCTTACGTCGGCGTTCGTTGCGGGAGTGTTCCCGCGAGTCAACCCATCGTTCGTGGCAAGGATTCTTCATGTCCGCTTCCGCTGTCCCCGCTGTCCATCAAGGCGTGTTGGAAATGCATCCCAAGGGGTACGGATTTCTTCGCACCCCCGCCAAAAACTACGTTCCGCAGACGACCGACCCGTATGTGGACAACCGTCTCGTGCAACGCTTTCGCCTGAAGGAAGGCAATCTCATCGGCGGAGTCCTCGAGCCCCTACGCCGCGGCGTGGGGCCGCGCGTGGCGCAGATTCAATCCATCGAAGGGGCGAAGGCCGACACCTACAAGAACGGCGACTTCGATTCGCTGACGGCCATCGATCCGCATGAACGCATCACGCTGGAAACCGATGCCGAGCCGCTGACGACTCGCGTGATGGACCTGTTCACGCCGATCGGCAAAGGCCAACGCGGCCTCATCGTCGCTCCGCCGCGAACGGGCAAAACGGTGCTCCTGCAACACATCGCCGCGGCAGTTGCGAAGAATCACCCCGAAATGCACCTCATCGTCTTGCTCGTCGACGAGCGGCCCGAGGAGGTCACGGAGATGCGGCGATCCGTCAAAGGCGAAGTCATCGCCAGCAGTTCCGACCGCGATTCCGGCGCCCACATCCGCATTGCGGAACTCGTCTTCGAGCGCGCTCGTCGGCTCGTCGAGAAGGGGAAGCAGGTGTTCGTGCTGGTGGACAGCCTGACTCGGCTTGCCCGCGCCTACAACAAGAACGTCAACAGCGGCGGCCGCACGCTTTCGGGCGGCGTCGATATTCGCGCGTTGGAACTGCCGAAACGCCTCTTCGGCGCCGCCCGCACTTTCGAAGAAGGCGGATCGCTGACCGTCTTGGGAACGGCTCTCATCGAGACCGGTTCCCGCATGGACGACGTGATCTTTCAGGAGTTCAAAGGCACCGGCAACATGGAGCTGGTGCTCGACCGCAAGCTCTCGGATCGACGCGTGTTCCCGGCGATCGACCTGCCCGCATCCGGAACCCGCAAGGAAGAACGGCTCATTCCGCCCGACGATTTGCCGAAGATCAACCTGCTTCGTCGCAGCCTCATGCAGCTGAAGTCGGTGGAAGCGATGGAATCGTTGGTGCAGCGGTTGGGAAAGACGAAGTCGAACGCCGAGTTTTTGGAGCGAGTGGCGGCGTTCGTGAAATAGCAGCAATTCCCGGCGTGGGTCGGAGAAGTCCCCTGATCTTCCTGTTTTATTGCCTAGATCGGTTGCGGCGCGAAT
>JAIEPT010000241.1 GCA_019748295.1 Gemmataceae bacterium
AGCCTTGCGGTTCGGGCCATCACCGCCCGCAGAGGATTTGCACCTCCTGAGACACAACATGCCTGGCGCACAACAAACCGACAAGATAATAATCTTGTCGCCACGCCAGACCACGCCCGCCTTACTCTCATCCGGTTCAATGTCATGATCCGATTGCTTGCTCTCAGCTTGTCGCTGCTCGCCGCTGCTCCGCTGTTCGCCCAAGACAAGGCGGCGCCGAAAGGGCCTGCGGATTGGAAGGTGGAAGTCGTCGCGGAGCAGCCGAAGGTCAACTATTGCTCCGTGGTCGCCTGTGCTCCGGATGGCCGAGTCTTCCTTGCGGAAGATCCGATGGACATGGTCGGCCCGCCGAATCAGCCGATCGACCGCGTCCTTTGCATCCATCCGGACGGCAAGATCACCGTCTTCGCCGAGAAGTTGTATGCCGTCTTCGGCCTCGTCTACATGGACGGCAAACTCTACGTCCACCACAGCCCGAAGTTCAGCGTCTTCGACGACGACGGGGCCGTCGGCAAGAACCGCGTCGATCTGATCGACTGCACGCATCCGCAACCCTGGGGCGGCATGAACGACCACATCCCGGCAAATTTCCGCCTCGGCATGGATGGCTACTTTTACATGAGCGCCGGCGACAAGGGCATCTACGGCGCGGTCGGCAAGGACGGCAGCAAAGCGGAGATTTGGGGCGGCGGCATCCTGCGGTTCCGCCCCGACGGCACCAAGCTCGAAGTCTTCTCCAGCGGCACCCGCAACCATCTCGACATGGCGATCAATGCCGAGGATGAGATGTTCACCTACGACAACACCGACGACGGCAACGGCTGGTGGACCAAGGTCACCCACATGGTGGACGGCGGTTTCTACGGCTACCCCTGGGACTACAAACCGCGCCGCCCCTACACGCTCTGGATGATGGCCGACTACGGCGGCGGTTCGCCCACCGGCGGCCTCGCCTACAACGAGGACGCCTTGCCCGAGGAATATCACGGCAACCTCTTCATGTGCGAATGGGGCAAGGGCCAGATCGCTCGCTTCATCGTGGAACGCGAAGGGGCCAGCTACAAGATCGTCCGTCGCGATGCGTTCCTCACTAAAGGCGACAAGGAGTTTCGCCCCGTCGGAATCGCCGTCTCGGCTGACGGCATGAGCATCTACATCGCCGACTGGAATTTCGGCGGTTGGTCGAACCGCTCGGCCAAAGCCGGCCGACTGATCAAGGCGACCTACGCCGGAAAGAGTCAGGCGAAGCCGAAACCCGAATGGTATGTGCCCGCCGCACAGGGACAGGCGTTCAAGGCGACTATCGAGGAGTTGCTCCAAGGCGTTCGCCACCCGGCCCAAAGCGTCCGCCTCGTTGCCATGCGGCGATTGGCCGAACGCGGCAAGGAAGCGATCGTTCCCCTCGAAGCATTGCTGAAGGACGCGAAGGCGCCGGCATTCGCTCGCTGGAGCGCCCTGTGGACGCTCGACCGCATCGACGGCGGAGCCGCAAGCCGAGCGACGATTGCCGGTCTGCTGAACGATTCGGATGCCTCGGTGCGCCGTCAGGCCGCTCGGCAGATCGGTACTCGGCAAGTCGTGTCTGCCGCACCCGAATTGATCAAGTCGCTCGACGACAAGGATCTCTCGGTTCGCTTCCAGGCAGCGACGGCGTTGGGCCGACTCGGTTCGCTCGACGCAGTAAAGCCGCTCGTCGCGAAGTTGGATGAGTCGGACCTCTTCGCCCGCTATGCGACATTCCTCGCCCTGCACCGCATCGGCATGGCGGAGCCGAAGGCGTGGCCCGAAATCGCTCGCGGCTTCCGCTCCGATCGCACTCCGATCCGCGAAGGGACGCTGTTCGCGTTCCGCGAAACTTACGAACCCACGGCCATCGATGCGCTGGCGCAAACCGCGGTAGATCGCACCGTCCCCAGTGAAACGCGCGAAGCGGTCCTCGCACTGCTCGGCGAACTCGCTCAAAAGCGACCGGCATGGAAGGGGCAATGGTGGGGCACGCAGCCAGTCCGTTCGCTGCCGCCTGCTCGCACCGAAACGTGGGACGGATCGAAATCGGCCTTCGCCGCGCTAACGAAGGGCTTGAACGACGAGGATCCCATCGTCCGCGTCGGCGCTGCCAAAGGCATGGTCCAGTCGAACCATCCGCAAGCGGCCATGGACTTGCTCGCCCATCTGAACGTCGAAAAAGACGCGAGCGCCCGCAAAGCGATGGTTCAGTCGCTCGGCGAAGTCCGCAACATCAACGACGCGTTCGCCAAGGCCGCCGATCCGGCTGCGATCGACCTGCTCAAGAACGACGCCGTGCTTCCGGAAACGCTTGCATTCATCAGCCGTCTTCCCTCCGTTTCGCCCGCACTCACGGAGGCGATGCTCCAACTCTCGAAACGGGAATGGCCTGCCCGCGAGCAACTTGCCCTCGTCGAGGCGCTTGGACTATCGAAGGAGCCGAAGGTTCTGTCGGCTCTCGTCTTCATGTCCAAGGGGGACAACGAGCCGGTTCGCGTCAAAGCCATCCAGCTTTTGGCCAATCGACCAGGCGAGGAAGCGACGGGTGCATTGACGGCCTCGCTGACTGACAAGAAGGCATTGATTCGCAAGGAAGCGGCCATCGCGCTCGGCAAGCGGAAAGACAAAGCCGCCATCCCCGCGTTGCTCATGGCGCTCAGGGACAAGGAAACCCGCTTCGACGTGGCGAACGCCTTGGCCCAGACGCCGGATGTGCGAGCCGTGGACGTCTACCTCGAAGGCATGGAAAGCAAAAACAACAAGCTCCGCGAAGACGCCACGCGTGCATTGTCGGTCATCAAGATGGAAGCGATGCAGGCGGTTGAGGACCGCGTCACTCGCACGCCGCCATTGGTCGCGGCAGCGGTGTTGCAGTTGCAGAAGATTTACAAGAACGTGCCTGAAGCCTCGAAGAGCGCCCTCTTCACGATCGCCGCCAAGGAAGTGAAAGTAGACGACTTCATGGCCGCGTCTCTCAATGAGAAGGGGGACGGCAATCGCGGCAAGAAAATCTTCGCGGACGTGAAGGGCGTCGCCTGCATCAAGTGCCATCGCGCAGGCAAAGAAGGCGGCGAAGTGGGTCCCGACCTCAGCGGCATCGGCGTCAAGTACAACCGCAATCAACTTACCGAACATGTGCTCTATCCATCGAAGCAAATCCTCGACGGCTACGACATGATGATCGCCGAGACGAAGTCCGGCCAAATCATCCAGGGGATTCAGCGCGGCGAAGCGGGGGGCGAAGTCACGCTTGTGGATGCGGAAGGCAAGAAGCACGTGCTGAAGAAGGACGAACTCGAAAGCCTCACCAAAAGCACGAAGTCGATCATGCCCGAGGGGTTGCACGCGGTGCTCACCATCGGCGAGTTCGCGGATCTGGTCAGCTATCTGGAAACGCTCCAAGAGAAGAAAGCCGACGAGAAGAAGTGACCTTCGATCGGCCTGCCTATTCGCGGATGGCGGTCGGCGTGTCCCGTTGGAAGCCCAAGTAGCGGGTTCCTTGATACGAAAGCACGCCGACATCCCCTTCGACAAGCAGGCCGTATTCCTCGCCCTCGATCCAAAACTCCATCCGTCTGCGACTGCAACTCGAAGGTCGCGTAGCAGTAGGTCGATGTCCGCCCTCGGCGGTGCATCGGGTTCCAACCCGTGACCTCCGACCGCTTCGCAATCAGCGTCGCAGCGGCGGATCGCATTGGCTGCGCATTGTTATGCATCGTCCGCGGCGTCCGGTTGAATTCGACGACGTTGCGATTCGCGGGATGAGAGGGATCCGCCGCGAAGCGCGCGATGCCCACGATGTGCTCGTACGGCCCGACGTCTCCGAACGACTTCCCCTCGGCGAACGGCTTCCCCTCCAAATCGGGTAGGAGGGGGAATTACTTCCCCCGTCCTCCCACACCACCGGACGTACTCATCGTATCCGGCGGTTTCT
>JAIEPT010000199.1 GCA_019748295.1 Gemmataceae bacterium
GAGTCTTGCCCTCACCCCCCGCCCCTCCCCCGGCGGGGAGAGGGGAGCCAGAGACTTGCCCTCACCCCCAGCCCCTCTCCCGGAGGGGAGAGGGGAGCCAGAGACTTGGGAGAAGCAGCATGATTCAGCGCATGTGCGATGGGTATTCTCGGCGCGACATGATTCGCATGGGGGCGGCTTCGTTGTTCGGAGCGAGCGTCACCTTGCCGGCTCTATTGGCCGCCAAGGCGCATGCGATGCCCGAGGGAAATCCGACTCGCCCGGAACGCGACGTGTCGCTGATCTTCCTCTTCCTGCATGGCGGGTTGAGCACGATCGACACCTTCGACATGAAGCCCGACGCCCCGGCCGAGATTCGCGGCGAGTTCAGGTCGATCGCGACGAACCTGCCCGGCGTCCAGGTCTGCGAGCATCTGCCGCGCGTCGCCCAGCAGATGGACAAGTTTTCGCAGATCCGCTCGTTTCGCCACCACAATTCCGATCACGGCCCGGCCGACCACTACATGCTGACGGGCTATTTCCCGCAGGCGGGGTTCAGCCCCACGCTGTCGCCGAACAATCAACGGCCATCGCACGGCTCGGTCATTTCCCGCAAGCTCGGCAGCAAGGGGGGCGTGCCGCCTTATGTCTGCTTGCCGAAAGTGCACCCCAGCGCCGGGGCGGCGTATCTCGGTTCGACGGCGGCTCCGTTCACCATCGATGCGGATCCGAACGATCCGAACTTTGCAGTGGCCGACATCGTGCCGCCACCGGCGATCTCGGCGGATCGCCTGGAGAATCGCACGCAGTTGCTCGCCCAGGTCGATCGTTTCCGCCGCACGGCTGAAGGACGGGTCAACGCGCATGCGAGAGCCGTCGGCGATTATCAGCGCGAAGCATTCAACCTGATGGCTTCGCCCGCGGCCCGGCAGGCCTTCGACATCCATGCGGAACCGCAACGGCTGCGCGACGAATATGGCCGCAATTCGCTGGGCCAATCGTGCCTCATGGCTCGACGCCTCGTGGAAGCGGGCGTCCGCTGCGTGACGATCGATCACAGCAACTGGGACACGCACGACAACAATTTCGCCTCGCTCCGCCGCGAGTTGCTCCCTTCGTTCGACGGCGGCGTTTCGACGCTCTTCCGCGACCTCGCCGATCGCGGCATCCTCGATCGCACGCTCGTCGTCATCACCGGCGAGTTCGGCCGCACGCCGCGAATCAACAAGAATGCGGGCCGCGATCACTGGGGCCCCGCGTTTACCGTGCTCCTGGGCGGCGGCGGCATCAAGGGGGGCCGCGTCCTCGGCGCGTCGGATCGTCGCGCGGAAAGGCCTGTCGATAATCCCTACGGCCCCGAAGATTTGGCGGCGACGATGTACCAGCTCATGGGCATCGACCTCCGCTCGGAGTTCGTCACCGCCGATGGCCGACCGATGCCGATCGTGAACAACGGCCGAGTGATCCGCGATCTTCTATAGGATCCGCCAACATGCGTATTCGCCTCTTGCTCTTCGCCGCGGTCTTGGCGATGCCGGGTTCCGCGTTCGCGTCGCCGCCGATGGCGTCCTACCTCTTTCCTGCCGGCGGCCAACGCGGCACGAAAGTGGACGCGCGCGTCGGCGGCTTGTTCCTGCATGAGGAATGCGGCTTCGAGATGCTCGGCGCCGGCGTGCGCTTTCCGAAAACGATCAAGCGCAGGCCGACGCTTTGGTTCGAGGGACCACTGCTGCCGATCCCCGATTCGCAGCGGCAGGAAGATTACCCCAAGGACATGGCCGCCCCGCTGATGATCGATGCGGACGCGGCACTCGGCACGCGCCACTGGCGCGTCAGCACTTCGCAGGGCGTTTCGTCGGCGTTGAAATTCGTCGTCGGCGATCTGCCTGAAGTGGTCGAAGCCGAAACGGAAGGCGATCCGATTCCGACGAAGGTGTCGCTTCCCGTCACGATCAATGGCCGCATTTTTCCGCGCCAGGATATCGATGCGTGGAGCTTCGATGCGAAAAGGGGGGAAGCGATTCGCATCGAGGCGACGTCGGTTCGTCTGGGTTCGCCGCTCGATGCACGGCTTTCCCTGCTCGATCCGGACGGCGTCGTGATCGTGGAGAGCGAAGGACGCGTCGGCGTGGATCCGGTCCTGCGTTTCGAGGCGCCGCGCGAGGGGACGTATCGGCTGCTCGTTCAGGACGCCCAGCAGCAGGGCGGGCAGGCATACGTGTATCGCGTGACGTTCACGCGGGGCCCCGTTGTGGACGCGTATTTTCCGCTCGGCGGCAAGAAGGACACATCGCTCGACCTTTCGCTGTCCGGCATCCAGTTGCCGCAGGCCACCGCGAAGATTCCGCTGCCCGCTCAAACCGGCCCGCAATGGCTGTCGTTGCCCGGAATGCCGAAGGATTCGCCGCCGCTGATGGTTGATGTGGATGACTTGCCCGAGGCGCGTGAAGGCATCACGACGCACGCTGTCGCACCCGTCGTGCTCAACGGCCGCATCGAGAAGGCAGGCGAGATCGATTCATGGCCGATCGTGGTCCGCAAAGGCGAAACGATTGAGGTGGAGCTGCGGGCTGGTCGTCTCGGTTCACGTCTCGACGGCATCCTCGAACTGCTCGACGCCGCCGGCAAATCGATCGCGAAAGCTGAGGGGACTACGCCGCAACCCGACCCGACGTTGAAGTACACGGCCACTGCCGACGGCACGCTGACATTGCAGGTTCGCGACCGCTTCCGCTCGCGCGGCGGGTTGGACTTCGGCTACCGTGTGCGCGTCACGCAGGCAGCCGACGATTTTCGACTGACGGCCGCCGCGGATTCGTTGACGATTCAACGGAAGGGGAAAGCGAAACTGAAGCTCAACGTCGATCGTCGTGGGTCGTTCAAGGAACCGATCGCCCTGCAAGTCGAAGGTTTGTCCGCAGGCGTGAGCGTCAAGGAAACAACCATCGCGGCGAACCAGCAAAGCCTCGAACTGAACTTCGACGCGGCCGAGAGCGCGAAGATTCAACAGGCCAAGATCCGCATCGTCGGCACGGCAACCACGAAGACGGACAAGATCCGCCGAATCGCCGCCACGTTGGCGCCGTTCGGCGAAACCGGCATCGAGGAGATCGCACTTGCGGTCGGCATGCCGACGCCGTTCGTCATCAAGGGCGAATACGACATGGGCTTTGCCGCGCGCGGCGGCATGCACAAGCGAAAGTACGTCATCGAGCGCAACGGCTACGAAGGCCCGCTGGAGATTTCGCTCGCGGATCGTCAGGCCCGCCATCTGCAAGGCGTGACGATGACGCCGTTCGTCGTCGCCCCGGGGAAAACCGAGTTCGAGATGTCCTGTTACCTGCCGCCGTGGATGGAGACGGGCCGTACTTGCCGGGTGTGCGTGCAGGGCGTTGGGTTGATGAAGGATGCCGAAGGCCGGGAGCATCGCATCTGCTATTCGTCGGTGCATCAAAACGAACAACTGGTCGCCGTCGTCGGCCCAGGCCGGCTTGGTCTTGAAGCGGACCGCCGATCGTTCCTGCTGCAACCGGGCCAGACGCTGAAGATCCCCGTCCGCATCAAACGCGGCAGCGGCGTGACGGGAGTCGCCAAGGTGGAACTGGACCTGCCGCCGTCGATGCAAGTCGTGTCGATGTCCTCCGCGAGCATCCCCGCCGATCGCAACGAAGGCGTGGTCGAAGTGCGATGCGCGGCGACGAATGACCCGCCTCCGATGCCGCCCACGCGATTGCGTGCAACCGTGATGGTCGATGGGATGCCGGTAGTAGCGGAGTTGGACGTGGAACTGCAGATCGGGCCTTAATAGGTCAGACGGAGGCAGCGAAGCTTCCCCTCTCCCCCGCCGGAACCGAGGGCGACCGTGCTGCATAGTCCCCGCGGAGAGGGTGCCCGAAGGGCGGGTGAGGGGTGCTTCGGAAGGCTAACCCGGATATTTCATCGTTTCGACGGAAATTCGAATAGCGCGATGGTTCAAGATTTGGTAGAGAAGGGAGTTG
>JAIEPT010000240.1 GCA_019748295.1 Gemmataceae bacterium
TGTAGGACTGGCTTTCCGTTCACCGCAAGAGCGGAAAACGATTTTTCTCTGAACCAGCCGACATACCACGGTCTTTTCAGTTCAACGTCGAACGGGAACGCGACTCCACGCCCAAACGGAGACCCGTTCACGGGGCTTTCGCGGAGCGTCTAGGCCCGCCGTTGACGGCGGGTGACCGACGGGGGACTGGATGATTGTTGAGCCCCATTCATGGGGCTTCTCGCGGTTCGGCTTTAGTCGCCGCAGGATCCGTGGCTAAAGCCGAACGACGAGAAGGCCCGTGAACGGGCCTCACTGGGCAGAGGGTTGTTGGCCCGAGTAACCCGCCGTCAACGGCGGGCCTAAACGCTTCGCGAAAGCCCCGTGAACGGGGCTCTGTCTGGGGACGACGTTCTTCCCAACCATCCGCCCTTCGGTTTTCCAGCCTTTGCGTCCGCCGTCACCAAACGGCTTTTTCCAACGAACGCGGCGGGGTGGCGCGGACTCATATAATTGGGCGAAAGCCTCCCCGGGAGCCGGCATCTCATGCAAGACCGCATCGCATATCAGGGCATCACCTTCGACGACGTCCTTCTCGAACCCGGCTACAGCGAAGTGTTGCCGCGGGATGTGGATGTCCGCACGCAACTGACGCGGAATATTCGCCTCAATATCCCCATCCTCTCCAGTCCCATGGATACCGTCACGGAGGCGGAACTCGCCATCGCCCTCGCTCAAGAAGGGGGCATCGGCATCATCCACAAGAATCTGCCGCTCGAAGCCCAGGCAAGAGAGGTGGACAAGGTAAAGCGGAGCGAAAACGGCGTCATCACCGATCCGATCACGCTTCCCCCCGATGCTCCGGTGGGCGCCGCTCGCAAGATCATGGAGGAACAGCACATCGGCGGCGTCCCCATCACCGTGGACGGCTACCTGCGCGGCATCATCACTCGCCGCGATCTTCGATTCATCCCCGACAACAACGTCGCCCTCGACACGGTGATGACCAAGACGAACCTCATCACGGCGCCGGAAAATACGACGCTTGAATCGGCTGAACGGATTTTGACGGAAAAAAAGGTCGAGAAACTCTTGCTGGTGGACGAAAACAATAAACTGAAGGGCCTTATTACGATTCGCGACGTCGACAAGATGAAGGACTTTCCCGCCGCCAGCAAGGATCAGCGGGGCCGCCTGCGAGTGGGGGCGGCGATCGGAGTCGGCGATTACGAACGGGCCGATGCTCTGATCAAGGCCGGGGTGGATGTGCTGGTCGTCGATTCGGCCCATGGACACTCGGGGAACGTGGTCGAGACGGTGAAACAACTGAAACGCCGCTACGGCATCGATGTGATTGCCGGCAATGTGGCGACGAAGGAAGGCGCCCGGGCCCTTGCGGAAGCGGGGGCGGACGCGGTGAAGGTGGGGATCGGCCCAGGCTCGATCTGCACCACCCGCATCATCAGCGGCGTCGGCGTCCCGCAACTGACGGCCGTGCATTCGGCCGTCGAGGGGATCAAGGGGACAGGAGCTTCGATCATCGCGGATGGCGGCATCCGCTATTCGGGCGACATGACCAAGGCGATCGCCGCGGGGGCGCACTGCGTGATGATCGGCGGGTTGTTCGCGGGGCTGGAAGAGAGCCCCGGGCACACGGTGATCTACAAGGGACGCAGCTTCAAGACGTATCGCGGCATGGGTTCGTTGGGAGCGATGGTTCAAGGATCGAGCGATCGCTACCGCCAGGGAGGAAGCCCTGGCGGGAAACTGGTCCCGGAAGGCGTGGAAGGCCGAGTCCCTTACAAGGGACACCTGGCGCCGTTCGTGTACCAGTTGGTCGGAGGCATACGCGCCGGCATGGGGTATTGCGGCGCCAGGAGCATCGATGAGCTTCGGACGAAGACCCGGTTTATCCAGGTCACCGCAGCCTCGGTGCAGGAGAGTCATCCGCATGACATTCTCATTACGCAGGAAGCGCCGAATTACTCCTCGCGGAACGACCGCATGGATTCTGACGGCAATTAGCCTCACCTGGCTGGGGCTCGCTGCCCCGGCCCAGGCACAGGTTCGCCTGCAGACGCCACGCGAAGTTTCCTGGCCCGTGCAGGCGCAGCCCGTCCAGGCACAACCGGTTTCCGCTTCAGGAAACATGGGCGTGCCGGCCAAATCGGTGATCTTCTCGCGTGGCGCCGTCGCCCAGCAAGAGGGGGAGGCAACGGAATCGAGCCTCAAGTTTCCGGGTTCCGGCCCGATCGTGAAGACCGCCGCGCAGTTGGGCGGACGAGGCAAAGTCGGCGACGACGACCTCGACTTCACCATCTCGACCGATCTGCCCGGCCCCGATCGCTTCTTCCGCCGCGAATCGGAGAAGCAGGTCTTCGATCGCATGCGGCTGGAAACGGTTCGCCGAACCGGCCCCAATCGCATCATTTTCCCGCAAGAAGAGCCGGTCTCGAAGGAACCCTATCAGCCGCGGCAGTTCAGCCAACATGTGGCTTCGATCACGCCCGGCTTCGTCAATCACTATCGGCTCTACTTCGAGCAGCCGAACTTCGAGCGCCAGGGATGGGAACTGGGCTACCTGCAGCCTGCCGTGTCCATAGGTATTTTCTACTACGACACGCTGCTGTTCCCCTACCACTACTTCACCGACCCGCATGACCAGGGCGATTCGTCCGCCGGCAAATGCCTGCCGGGCGACCCGACCCCGCTGCTCTGCTACAAGGAACGATTCAGCGTCAGCGGCCTCCTCGGCCAAGGCGCCGCGATCTCGGGCTTCTTCTTCCTGCTCCCGTAGACGCCAGGATGGACGACAGAATCATTACGTACAGAATCATGGGAGGCAGAGACGAGCGTTTCCGCTTCCCATGATTCTGTCACGTAATGATTCTGTCCATCATTGATGAGAGGCCCATTCCGACAAGTTAAATAAACTTGTCGCCACGAAAGACAAGCCTCTCATGATCCATATCGCGCTGCTGGAACCGGAGATTCCGCCCAACACCGGCAATATCGCCCGGCTTTGCGCGGCGCTGCAGCTTCCCTTGCATCTCATTGGTCCGCTTGGCTTCAGCATCGAGGATCGCGAACTGAAGCGGGCCGGGCTTGATTACTGGCATGCGATGGACATCCGGCGGCATGAATCGCTCGAACAGTTCGAGGCCGCGATTCCTTCGCAGCGCATTTTTTGCATCAGCACCCGCGGCGATCTCACTTACACGCAGGTCCCTTATCAAGCGGGCGATGTGCTTCTCTTCGGCAAGGAATCGCGGGGCTTGCCGGACGATGTGCTCAAGCGCCATCCAGGCCGGATCCTTCGCATCCCCATGCTGTCCGATGCGGTCCGCAGCCTCAACCTTTCCACGGCCGTCGGTATTGTCGCTTATGAAGCGATGAGGCAATTGCACAACTGGTAGAACCGGCCAAGTTTTCGCACATTTCTTGTCTTTCCCCGTTCACTGCTTCCGCAACCCAACCGATATCTTTCGCGTAGCCTTCGCTGCTTTCTCATCCTGCCGACTCCGCACCTGGGATTTTCTCCATATGACCGACGTCCTCTCCCTCCCCACGGTGGATGCGCTCCGTCGTTGCGTCCACATGCTCCTTTGCGATCGAGACCAACTTGACCCGGATCAAACGCCCTTGAAAACTTCCCTGATCGTCCGCCGCGGCAAAACCTGCGGGCTCTTCTTCCAAGTGGATGGGCCGCGATTGCTCAAGAACTACGCCGTCTGGGCTGGCGATGAAAATCGCATCCTGTTGTATGACGCCTCCGGCGAACGCTACGGCGAGATCCGCCTGAGCGAAGCCCCCGACCCCCGCGACATCGCGGCCTAAACCAGGCCGCATCATGCCCTGTAGGGAACGCCCTCCGTGGCGTTCCGCCTGACTGGTTGCGCACAACCCCAAGTGTCCACATTCCGCGACCCCGCTTGCGGCTTAGTGGTCCGTTTCACAAATAACGTCCGGGTTAGCCAAGGCCGTCGCCAGGGATTTTCAATTC
>JAIEPT010000131.1 GCA_019748295.1 Gemmataceae bacterium
CTACATCGCTATGCTGCACATGAGCTTTGCGTTCATCATATACGGAAAAATGGGGTTTTCCGGATAGGCTCTAAGCGCAAGCGGGGGAGACGATTGCACGTTGATGGAGGAACAATCGGACGCGTCCAGTCATGCGGAACGCCACGGAGGGCGTTCCCTACAGGCAGGGACACGAACAGTAAGGATAAAAAAACGCACCCGGCATCGGTCGCCGGGTGCGTTGTCTATTGTTGGCGTTGCCGACGTTTACTTCAGCGTCGACAGATACAGGATCAGATCGACGAATTCGCGACGGCTCATCTGCGTCTCTTGCCCTTCGGGCATGATCGAGAGCTTTTGCTTACTGCGTTCCTCCACCTCCGACTTGGGGACGAGGATGTCCTTGTCGAGGTTGAGCACGCGATAGCCGTTGCCTTCTTCCTTCACCAGGCCGCTATGCGTCTGGCCCGCCTTGGTCACCAACACTTCGGTTTCGAAGCCGGTTTTGATGATCTTGGAGGGGAAGAGGATCGACTCGATGAGGTAGTCCGCCTTCTGGGCCGCGATGCCCTTGAGCGAGGGAGCCAACGGCGTCGTTTGGGTGGCGGAGGTGTGACACTTCACGCAGGCGGATCGCTCGAAGACGGCTCGGCCCAGCGCGGCGCGATTCGTCTTCTCGGCGGCGGAAAGCTTGAACCCTTCCAGGGCGGCCTGCGTCAGTCCCGCCTTGTCCTTCTCCGGCATCGGCACGCTCGACGCGGTCACGCCGAGGTCGTGGAAGACGGCTTCCACATCTCCCCGGATCGAATCGTCGGCCTTCACCAAGGCGTCCGCCTTGTCGGTGAGCAGCTTGACCATGGCCGGCTGCCCTTTGAAGGCGCGGAACGCGCGAACCGCATCGATGCGGCGATTCGCGTCTTCCGTGGCGAGCAGTTTCTCCCACTTGGAAACATCGGGCTTCGCTTCGACCTTCGTTAGCGTCGTGATGCTGTCGATGGCGTCGTCGAGCTTCGCCTTCGGCTGCAACACGCCGTTCCACAGCGATTCGGAGATCCCCTGGGCCTTGGGGCCGAACTTGCGGGCGACGAGGTGGGCGGTCGGCTTCACGGTCGGATGACCAGAAGCGATTTGACTCGACACATGCTTGACGGCGAAATCGGTCGGGCCTTCGGTTTCAAGGAACTCCAGCACGAGAAGTTGATCGGCCGTGGTGGTGAGCGGGATGCTCCCCTTCTGCACGCCATCGAGGAATCGCTTCACGGCGGCGCCGGTGAGATTTTTCGAGAACGCGCCCCCCTTCGACTTCATCAGCGTGAGCCCCTTCGCCATGGCAGCGGCGGGGAGGTCGTCGCGGCCCAGCATCTTGCCGAGACTCGGGACCACCGAAGCGTCGCCGACGAGGTGGATCACCTGCAACGCATTGACGAGGTCGAGCTTGCCGGGCGTTTCGATCGCCTTCGCGAGGGCGGCGAGGCCGGCCTTGCGCGACGCGAAATCCTCATGCCCCGCGATATCGACGGCAATCAAGCCGGCGAGGCGGAGGTTCTCGTCTTCCGAGCCAAGCAACTTCGCGTAGGTCGCTTCGTCGCCGTTCTTCGCGAGGTGGAAGGCGGCTTCGTAGCGGAGGTGCTGATCCTTGGCGGCGCCTTGCTCAAGGGCGTCGAGCATGGCGGCTCGCACTTCTTCCGGCGTCGCCCGAGCAATGGCCGCTTCAAGACGGACGGCGGGATCGCTGTCCTGCGAGAGAACTTTCGCGAGGTCGGCGGCGCCGGGCAGGTTGTGCTTGCGGAGAATGTTGACCGCGAGCCGGCGAATACGCCAGTCTGGGTGCTTGGCCCCTTGCGCGATCGCGGCTTGGCTTTCTTTGGTTCCCAGACGTAGGAGCGCCCAAAGGGCGTTTGCCGCGCCGAGCGGTTCCTTCTCCTGCATGGCAACTTCCACTAGATGAACAGGGGAATGCCCTCCGCCTTTCAGATCCTCCAGGATCTTCGCCATCGCAAGCTCGCGCGTCCGGATCGACCGTGAGCGGAGCGCTCGAATTGCTGAGTTTAATCCAGAGTCCTTGTCAAAAAGCGGCTGGTCAGTTGTTGGGTTGCCTTTGCCCACGTACTTGATCCGCCAGATGCGCCCCGTCATATCGCTTTCGTCGTCGCGGCCATACCAGTCGGCGATCAGCAGGTTGCCTTGCGGATCGAGGCAGATGTGTGCCGGGCGGAAGTAGGGATCGCTGCACAGGACGAACGGTTCTTTGTGCTTGATGTCGTTCCGTTCGTCGGGAACCCAGCGAAATATGCCGCGATTGAGACCGGGGTAGCCGTGGCCGCCCCAGTTGCAGAAGAGCAGGCTGCCGTCATACGCGGGCGGGTAGGCCCCGCCGTAGTAGCGCATCATCTGGGTGTGGGCGCCGCGATGCAGTTCATTCACCGGCGGCGCGAGCGGGCTGTTGCCGGCGAGCCAATTGTTGTCCACGTTGCCGCGACTGAAGCAGTGGTAATCGACGCCATCAATAATGCGGGCAAAGCGATTCGGGTTGCCTTCGCCGTTCGAGAGGAGCCACATTTGGCCGAAGGGGTCGTACTCGAACGAATACGGCACCCGGAAGCCGTTCGCCATCCGTTCCATCTTCGTGCCGTCCGGCTTCATGCGGACGACGATGCCTGAGTTCGCCCGGCCCGTCATCTTTCCGTCCGGTCCTTCAAGCGCGATCTTATGATCGCCGACGCTCAGGTAGAGCAGCCCGTCCGGACCCCATTCGAGGACGAACATGCCGAAGGGATTCCAGGCTTTGTTCTTGTCCTGGACGATCAGCTTCTTATTGGAGGCCGGGCCTTCGTCGGGATAGTCGTAGGTAAATAGGAAGTTATTCGCGGCCAGCCAAAGCTTGTCCCCCTTGACGGCGATGCCCATCACGGGGTCGTCGAAGCCGTCGGCGATCAGCGTCCGCTTGAAGCCGCCTTTGCCGTCCGGATCGAGCCGAACGACGGGATTGCGGAACGGCTTCACCGGCGAACCGCTGGGACCATAGCGATACGTATGGCTCTCGCTGACGAGCACCCGGCCCCGGTCATCCGTCGCGATCGTCACCGGATTGATGACGAGCGGATCGCCTGCAACGAGTTCGGCGACAAAGCCTTCCGGCAGGATGAAGTTCTTGGTCTGGTCTTCCGGCTTCTGGCGATCCTTCACCTTGGGATCGACGGCCGGGAAATCGAAGCCGCCGGTCTTCTTTCCCGCGACGACCGCCGGGCCGCCCGTGAGGCTCCAGGGCCCGATGCCGGGGTCGCCGAGCACGCTGGCGTTCGCCCATCCCGCATCCTTGAAATCGGCACTCAGCCAGTTCGCATCTTGAAGCTGCGTGATCTTGCACTTGTCGTCGGTGACGACATAGAGATCCTTCTTATCCGCGGTGCGGACATGCAGAGCCGCGATCAGCCCCGCGACGCCCCCGTGGTTGCGTGCCTCGATGGCGAGCAGGTTTTTGCCTCTGGAGAGATGCTTGGCAACGTCGAAGGTTTCGACGGAGTTCCAGTTGGCGTCGCCGCCGATTTTCTTGCCGTTGACGTAGGCGACGTATTCATTGTCGCAGGTGATGCGGAGTTCCGCCTTGGCGACGTCGCCGTTCACCTCAAAGGTGCGGCGAACATAGCGCGGCTCGTTGGTCTGCGCTTGCGAATCGGCCTCAGGCTGATCCCAAATCCATTTGGCCCCGGCCCATTCGGTCTGGGCGGAACCGATCGCCGCGCACCAAAGGAGCGCAGCGAGCGAAAGAAAACGTCTCATCAGACACCTTGCGAACGCGGGGTCGGAAATACCGAAGGCGGGATAGCTCGACGCGGGCATTGTAGCCTTTCGGAAAGCCGAGCGAAAGCGAATAACGCCCGGCGTGCGAAGAGTAGTCCTCACGCTCCGCGTGAGGTCAGCCGCGATGCAAGGTCTACCCCGTAGAGTCGAGGAGTGGCGCGGCGGCTGGGCGGGTGCTCGGCTCCGTTTCCACTCCCCGCTCGTCGAACCGGACGTG
>JAIEPT010000061.1 GCA_019748295.1 Gemmataceae bacterium
GTAGGGGTCACATAAGGTAGCCGGTGGTTGAGCGTAGCGACACCACCGGACGTGGTTGAGCGTAGCGACACCACCGGACGTGGTTGAGCGTAGCGACACCACCGGACCTGTCTCCCGAAGCACCCCTCACCCGGGCTTCGGCCACCCTCTCCCCCGCGGTCACTCGCTTGCACGGGCAAACGTGGTCCCGGCGGGGGAGAGGGGAAGGTTCGCTGCCGCCGTACAAAACTTAGGCCCTCTACTTGGATGCGTTGACGGAGACCTGGATGCTCACGTCGTCGTCGATTTTGCCGATGCCGTACGTCATGCCGTAGTCGGCACGCTTGATTTTGAACGACGCGGCGATCTGGAGAGCGTTGCCGGCCGTGATCGTCGCCGGGAAGTTCACTTGCTTTGTTTTCCCGAGCAGGGTGAGATCGCCTTGGACATTGTAGGTGTTGGCGCCTGTCTTATCGATCTTGGTCGAGACGAAGCGGGCCTTCGGGTGATCCTTGACGGCAAAGAAATCGGGCGATTTGAGATGGCCGGTGAGTTTGGCGTCATCGGAGTAGAGCGAGGTCGTATCGATCTCGACGTCGATCTTGAGGCCGGCGACTTCGGAGAGGGTGGCGGAACCGTGGACGGTTTTGAAGCCGCCGTCATGTTTGCCGTTCGCCTTGGTTCCGCTCCAGAGGATCTTGGTGTTTTCGCCGTTGAGGGCGTACTTGAAGGAGTTGTCCTGAGCCGAGGCGACGGAGACGAGGAGACCGGCGAACACCGTCAGAATCGCGAAACGCATCGGTGAAACCTCCATAGGGGAAGCCGCGGCTTCCGCGTTCACGCGAATCGCCGGCGGCGTGCTTCGACAAGTGTAAGCGTCCGATTGCGTTCCAACAAGGCTGTCGTTTAGCACGCTGCGCAAGCAAGTGTTCGCAGGTTCCCGGAAGCGGACGAATCCATCGCCAGGAACCTGCGAAGAGTTGCTTGCGCAGAGTGCTATGAGTCGCGATAACTTGGGCAAAATGAGGGACGGAGATCGGAGATCGAAGTATGTCAGGCATTTCCCCTCGGATTCTCATTCTCCGATTTCCGATCTCCGTTCCTCATTTCGCTTCGATGGCGGCGACTCGAAGATTCTTGATGCACCCGACAACTTCCTCGTTTGGCACCCGCCTTGACCCCGCTTCTCGAATCAGCTATCTCCCTCCCGCTGCTTGTTGACGTGAAGGAGATATCGCCATGGGTTGGTTCAGCACCTTGTTTGCGCGGAAGACCGCTCGTTCGACGCATCCGCGTCGCACCCACTCGTTTCGCCCGCGGATGGAGTCGCTCGAAGCGCGCGACGTGATGGCGGCCGCTCTCGGCGTTGGGCCGGTGGGCGACACCGTCGCGGTGCGCCCGTCCTTCACCTGGCAACCAATCGCCGGGGCCGACCACTATGAAGTGTGGGTCGATGACCTCACGAGCAAAACCAGCCAGGCGGTCCGAAACTTCGCGATTGTCGGAACCTCATGGGAAAGCACTGTTTCGCTGACCGTGGGAAACAACTACCGCTGGTGGGTCCGCGGTTGGAATCTCACGCATACGATTCCCAGCGATTGGAGTGCGCAGACCGACTTCACCGTCTCGGCAATGTCGAAAGTCACGCCGTTGGCCCCCTCGGGCTCAACCTCAAGCGGATCTCCGACCTTCAGTTGGACCGGCATCCAGGGCGCCGCGTATTACGACGTCTGGGTGGACAACGTCAGCACCGGCCAATCGCAGGTGGTCCGCAATCAGACGGCCACCGGCACGTCGTGGACGCCGAGTTATGTGTTCTCGACCGGCGACAGCTATCGCTGGTGGATCCGGGCGTTGGACAGCACGAAGACGAACATCGGCGCATGGAGCGATTCGCTCGATTTCTCGGTCTCCGCGATCGCCAAGCCGAATCTGACTGCTCCGCTCGGCAACGGCATCGCGTCCACCAAGCCGACCTTCACGTGGGACGTCGTGACGGGCGCCACGCGTTACGACATCTGGGTCAACAACTCGACGACCGGCGAGTCCCAGGTGCTGCGCAATCGGAATGCGACGACCAACTCCTGGACCGCGTCGACGGCACTGACGCCGGGCCAAACCTATCGCTGGTGGGTGCAAGCGTACGATGCGAGCGGAAACAATCCGAGCGAATGGAGCGATACCGGGGAATTCAGGATCGACCCGATCGGAACGCCGACGCCGACGGCGCCGGCCGGAGCCGGCTACAACGCGAGGCCCACTTTCGACTGGTCCGCAGTCGCCGCGGCGAAGTACTACGATCTGTGGATCGACAACCTCACCACCGGCAAATCCGGGATTCTTCGCAGTCGGAATTTGACGACGAACTCTTGGGCTAGCACCTTCACCTTTCAGGGAGGCGATACGTACCGCTGGTGGGTCCGCGCTTCCGATGCCTCCGGCGCCCAGTTCGGCCCGTGGAGCACCAGCCAAGACTTCACGATCGGATCCATCGCGGCTCCAACCCTGTCCAATCCGAACGGCGCCATCAGCAACGCTCAGCCCGCATTCTCATGGTCGGCCGTGACCGGTGCGGACAAGTACGACGTCTGGGTCGACGACCTCACCGCGGGCAAATCGGCGGTCCTTCGCAACCAAAGCGTCAACGGCACTACCTGGACGCCGAGCGGCACGCTCGAGTCGGGGCGCACCTATCGCTGGTGGGTCCGGGGAATCGACAGCACGGGGACCAATCGCGGCACGTGGAGTTCTTCGCTTGACTTCACCATCAGCGCCGTCGCCACGCCGACTCCGACCGGGCCAAACGGCGTCGCGGTCAACGCCGGGCTGGCCTTCACCTGGAATGCGGCCGCCGGCGCCGACAAGTACGACGTTTGGGTGGACAACCTGAGCACCGGCCAATCGCAAGTGCTCCGCAATCAGAACGTGGCCGGCACGGCGTGGACGCCGGGCGTGTCGCTGCAAGAAGGGCAAACCTACCGCTGGTGGGTCCGCGGCATGGATAACTCGGGCACCAATAAGGGCTCCTGGAGCGTCTACCAGGACTTCAAGGTCTCCTCGATCGGCATCGCCACCCTGTTGGGCCCCACGGGCGATACGCCGGGCGCCGGCCCGAACTTCACCTGGACCGCGGTTTCGGGAGCGACCAAGTACGACATTTGGGTCAACGACGTAACGACGGGGAAGTCTGCCGTTTTCCGCGATCAAGCCGTTGTGGGAACGAACTGGACGCCGCCGACGCCGCTCGTCAAGGACCGCTCGTATCGTTGGTGGGTGCGCGCCCTCGACACGGCGAACAACGTCACAGGCGAGTGGAGCGCGGCTGCGAGCTTCAAAGTCACGGCGCTCGCGACTCCGGTCCTGATCGGACCCGCCGGCGCATCCGTCGCATTGCCGACCTTCACCTGGAATGCCGTGGCCGGCGCATCGACCTACGACGTCTGGGTGAACAACGTGACAACGGGGCAGGCACAGGTCATGCGGAACGCGAACGCGGTGGGAACCTCGTGGACGCCGGTCGTCGCTCTGACGGCGGGCCAATCGTATCGCTGGTGGGTTCAAGCGATCGACAGCACGGGAACCATCACAAGCGACTGGAGCGGCTATCTCGACTTCTCCGTGATCGCCGCAGTTTAGGCCGCGCGCGATCGAGCGATTGCGATGACCCCATGTCCGGCATTCCGGACGTGGGGTCTTTGCTTTCGACCTTGCTTGGTTGATCTGCCTTGGGAGCAAGCAGACCTGCTGAAGTCCGCATCAATTTTTGCCTGCATCTCAGGCAGCGGCACCTGCTGCTTGGAGAGCGGGAAAATCGCCGATTCGCTTAAACCGCGGAAAAAACGCCCTTTCCGACACATTCTGGACCTCGAAAACGATTCGGCATCGCGATTGCATTCTCCTATCCCACCGAAGCCTGCGAGGAAGGGAATCGGAAATGGAAAGCGGAAAATCGGTTTCTCCGTGGGGTTTTTCCGATTTCCTTCCTCCTGGGCTTGGTATGGTTGCTGCCAGATGAAACTACTTAGGTCCGCAGGAATCAGATTCGAAGCAAGGGACGCCATGATCGGCGTCCCTTGCTTTTGTGCACGCTGCGGCGAACACCAATCGCTGGTGCCAACCGCATGCGAGAAGAGCCGCGCACGAAGTAAGCGGTCCCACCAAAGAT
>JAIEPT010000227.1 GCA_019748295.1 Gemmataceae bacterium
CCCCTCTCCCGGAGGGAGAGGGGAGCAAAACCGGAGCGGCGCGGACGGAATGCAAGGCCGCATCCATGATTTAGGCCCGACAAGTTAGATAAACTTGTCGCCACGAAGCGTTGAGGAACATGCGAATGAATGGCCAGCCGATCATGCGGATCAACAACGTGAGCCGATTCTTCACGCGAGGCGGCGAGCGCATCGACGTGTTGCATCAGCTCAACCTCAATGTCTACGAGGGAGATTTCCTCGGCATCATGGGGCCCTCGGGATCCGGCAAGACGACGCTGCTGAACCTGATCGCCGGCCTCGATCGTCCCTCGATCGGCGAAGTGTGGATTCGAGATCAACAGGTTTCGCAGATGTCCGAGGCGGCGCTCGCTCAATGGCGAACGCGGAGCATCGGCTTCATCTTCCAGTTCTACCACCTGCTTCCCGTCCTCTCGGCCTTCGAGAATGTCGAACTCCCCTTGCTGCTGCTGCCCCTTTCCAAGACGGAACGGCAGCGACGCGTGGCCATGGTGATGGATCTCGTCGGCTTGACGCATCGCATGCATCATCGGCCGGGCCAACTCTCGGGCGGACAGCAGCAGCGTGTCGGCATCGCCCGGGCGATCGTGACTGATCCGACGCTGATCGTGGCCGACGAGCCGACGGGCGACCTCGACGCCAAGTCGGCGGAAGAGATTCTCGATTTGCTGGGCGAGCTGCAGCGCGGGCTTAACAAGACGATCCTTCTCGTGACGCACGATCCGCGCGCGGCGAAGCGTTGCCGGCGATTGGTGCATCTCGAGAAGGGACAGCTCATCGAGCAGGATTTGAACCTGCCGGCCGCAACCGCATCGGACACGAACATTCGCGAATAGCGGGCGCGGCAACGGATCATGTCGGCAGTAGGCACTGGGGATTCTCATGCAAGCGTTTGTCGAAGGGCTGCTCGAGAGCCCGGTCAATCTGATCGCCCTTCTCATCTGCGTCGCGTCGGTCGGCGGTTGGCTGGCTTACTTCGTTCTTCGCCCCAAATACCTGAAAATCACCGTCAAGAATCTTCGGCGAGCGCCCGTGCGCACCATGCTGATCGCGACCGCGACGATGGTGCTCGTCGCCAAGGTCACGCTCATCTGGACCGTCATCTACTTTCTCGATCAGGTGACGAAAGAAAAGAGCAAAGACCTCAAGCTCATCGTGACGGAGCGTTGGCAGCTTCCCAGCCAAATGCCGAACACGCATGCGGATTACTTGAATCCCAAGCACCCGAAATTCCTGAAGGAACTCGAAGGGTTATATGCGCCGCGGGACTTCATGACATGGTCCTTCTACGGCGGCACGATCGATCCAGGCAAATTCACTGTCGAGAGCATCGTCTTCGCGTTTTGCATGAACCCTGACCACATTATTCCGATGATGGAGGATCTGGAAAACTTCGATCCCGCCGTCGTGGACAAGCTGCGTCAAAACCGCACCGGCATCCTCATGGGCAAGGAGCGGATGGACCGGATCAACAAGAAGGTGGGCGAGCGCTTCAAGCTGACGAGCCTCAACTACAAGGATGTGGATCTCGAGTTCGAGATCGTCGGCGAGTTGCCCGAGGGGCGCTACAGCCAAAGCGCGATCATGAACGAGTCGTATTTCAACGAATCGCTCGAGAAATACGCATTGCAACGCGGCGGCAAACGGCATCCGCTCGATCAAAAGCGCATGAACCTCATCTGGCTCCGCGTGCCCGATCGCGACACCTTCAACAAGGTCGGCGAGATCATCGAAAACTCGCCCTACTTCGCCGATCGGCCAGTGAAAGTGGAGACGGCATCGTCCGGCATTGCAAGCTTCCTCGACGCGTACCGCGATCAGCTCAACGGCATCAAATACCTGCTCGCCCCCGCCATGCTCATCATCATGTCGCTGGTGGTGGCAATCGCGATCAGCATTAGCGTCCGCGAGAGGAAGAACGAGATCGCCGTGATGAAGGTGCTTGGTTTCAAACCGGGTACCGTGCTTCTCATGGTGCTGGGCGAATCGATGCTCGCGGGCGGATTGAGCGGGCTCTATTCCGCCTTCTGCACCTGGGGCCTCGTGAATCTTGTCATTGGCGGGATCAAGTTCCCGATCGCGTTCTTCCCGGCATTTCAGATTCCGCTGTGGGCGTTTCTCTGGGGCCCGGCGATGGGATTCGCCAGCGCGTTTCTAGGTGCGTTCGTGCCGGCGTTCAATGCGCAACGGGTTCGGGTGACGGAGATCTTCGCGAGAGTGGCGTAGGCTGAGACGTTGATTGGTCAAGCAATGGCTGAGGCAGCTGAAACGGCCGCTGCGGTCACGTCTTTACGCCAAAGGCGTTGCAGCCAATAGCCCAGGGTTGGCGACCGCAGGGAGCCTACCCTGGGTACGGAGAAACGAGAAGTGAACTACCCTGAAAGGATTGCATCGGCGCGAAGCGCCAGGTCGATGGAACCCCTTCGGGGTACTGCGGAAACGGTGGGTGTGACCCAGGGTGGCCTACCTACGGCCGCCAACCCTGGGCTGTTGGCTGCAAGGTCTTTGGCGTAATGAGGCGGCTCCAGAGGTTTGCGGCAGTTTCGGAGATTCGAGCCGCGAAACGGCTTTCGAACGTAACCGACAAGGGATCCAAGCATGCTGCTTCTGTTCCTGGCTCTTTTCTTGCCGATGGCCCTGTTCATCGCGATCGTGCTTCTTGGCGCGACCGTGCTGGTGCCGCTCGCGCTGGCGGCGAGCGTGATTGCCGTCGTGATCGCGTTCTCGCCTGTGCTGAAGGTTCCCACCAAGTATCTCGTCCGCAATCTGCAGGTCCGCTGGTGGATCCCGCTGATCACGTCCCTCTCCGTCGCACTCGTGATTTTCCTGACGACCTGGATGTTCGCGATCGTGCAGGGCATGTATCGCCTCACCGGCGGTACGGGGCATCCGGCCAACATCATGATCTTGGCGGACGGGGCGACGGATGAAGCGTTCAGCAGTTTGCCGGGAGGGTTCAGCGTCGAACTGCTCGACAGCGAACTTCGCAAGTTCATCGCGAAGGGGCCGAGCGGCAAATATATGGTGGCGAAGGAAGTCTACGTCATCGTCACGCATCAACTGCCCAACGCGGTGGAAGGAGGAAGGCAGCGCCGCTTCGTGCAGATGCGCGGGCTGGAAGATCCGGAAGTGGCCGCGGAGGTGCATGGCATCGAACTGGCGAAGGGCCGATGGTTCTCGCAGACCGGCGTTCCCGAAATCGTGCTTGGCGACGGCGTGGCCAGGACTTTCGGCCAGGACATGGGGAAGGAGGCGCTGGAACCGGGCGATGAGGTGAAGATCGGCAAACTCACCTGGAAGGTCGTCGGCGTGATGAGTGCGATCAATGCAACGTTCGCTTCCGAAATCTGGGTGCTCGACAAGGTCGTGCAAAACAACTTTGGCCGCGAGAATTCCTACAGCTCGTATGTTGCTCGCACGGTGCAACTTGTCCCGAGCAAGAAGCAAAACCCCACAAGCACGATTGAGGCACGCCTGGCTTCGAAGCTATTGAAGGAAACGCGGGCGGAAGGGCGGGCGTTCTCCGCTCAGCCCGAGCGCGAGTATTACGCCAAGCTGACGCAGACGAACCAGCAGTTTCTCTACGCGTACCTGTTCATTGCCGCGGTCATCGCGATCGGCGGCGTGCTCGGCGTCATGATCACCATGTTCGCCGCAGTGAGCCAGCGGGCGAAGGATATCGGCGTCTTGCGGCTCCTGGGATTCCGCAGATGGCAGATTCTGCTCGCGTTTCTTTTCGAGTCGCTCGTGATCGCCCTGCTCGGCGGATTGATCGGCCTGACGTTAGGCTACCTCGTCTTCAATGGCCAAACGCTTTCCAGCATCGTTTCGAGCGGGCAGGGGGGCGGGAAAAGCGTGGTGCTACGGCTCGAGGTGGACCGCGTCATCGCCCTGATCGACATCAGCTTCGCGCTGCTCATGGGCGCCGTCGGCGGATTCGTCCCCGCGTTCAACGCGATGCGCCTGCGTCCCCTGGAATCGCTTCGTTGACGTATCTGAGTAGAGTCGAGAGGTAGCGCGGTGGTTTAGGGGCGGCCTATCCGTCCGGCCCTTTCGGATGCCGGGGCCTCAATATCCGTCCCATGCTCCGTCTCTACCTCCCGCTCATCGAACCGGACAGGCGGATTTCCCGCA
>JAIEPT010000364.1 GCA_019748295.1 Gemmataceae bacterium
ACAGAAACCGCCGGATACGATGAGTACGTCCGGTGGTGTGGGAGGACGGGGGAAGTAATTCCCCCTCCTACCCGATTATGGTGAGCTTTCGAACAAGTTAGGTAAACTTGCTTGAAATGACCTCCATGCAGCCCATTCCGACAAAGTTAGATAAACTTGTCGCCACGAAAGGCAAGCGGCTGTCTGACCTGACATCGCCGCTGACCTCACGCGGAGCGTGAGGACCACTCTCGTGAGGACTACTCTAAGGGCCGACGCGGAACGCATCGACCAAAATCGGATGCAGCGGGCCGTTGGTGGCGATGGCGTCGGGGCGGAAGGGATCGTAGCCTTCGCCTTCGAGATTCGTGATCGTGCCGCCGGCCTCCAACAAAATCGCGGCGGCGGCGGCGATGTCCCAGACGTGATTGTCGAACGCGTAGTAGCCGTCGAATCGGCCCGCGGCGACGTAGGCGACATTCAACGCAGTTGAGCCCGTTCGGCGGACCGATTGGGCTCGCGTCGAGAACCAGCGCCACCACTCGAAGGGCCGATTTTGGTTGCGAACATCCGGAGCGAAGCCGGTGGAGAGCAATGCGTCTTCAATGCGATCGATCTTCGTCGTCTGAATCCGGCGCTCGTTGAGAAATGCTCCATGCCCTTTGGCGGCGGCGAACATTTCCTTCTTGCTCGGATCGTAAATCACGCCGACCGTCAACTCGCCCTCGGTCATGAGGCCGATCGAGATGCAGTAGAAGGGGAAGTCGTGAACGTAGTTCGTCGTGCCGTCGATGGGATCGACGATCCATGTCGGAGGAGCGTCTACCGGAAGTCGGCCATGCGACGACATGTCTTCTTCGCCGAGGAACCCGTGCTTCGGGAATCGGCCCAAAAGATGCTCGCGAATGATCTTTTGCGAAGCGACGTCCGCATCGGTGACGAGATCGGCCCGCCCCTTTTCCTTCACCTGAAACTTCTCACGCCAATAAGCGAGCACTTCCGCCGCCTTCAATGCGGCTTCCTTGGCGGCTTCCTGATAGTCGAGCAGCATCACGTCCTCCCGGGCGAGCGGCCGGCGTTAGCAGGCTGGTAAGTCGTCCGCAATGGTCTCTTGTTCTTCGCCGGACGCGGGATGCCATGAGACTCGCGTGGCATAGCGTACCAGCCGGCTAACGCCGACCGCTCGCCTCAATCCAGCCGGCGCCTTCTTCGCGGACGATTTGTTCCAGGGCGTCGATCCAGGCGGGATGGTCATTGAGGCAGGGGCACGCACGCAACTCCTCGCCGCCGGCATGGCGGAATACTTCCAGCGATTCGTGGCCGATTTCGTCCACGGTTTCCAGGCAATCGGCCGTAAAGCCCGGCATGGCGACGAATATCCTCTTCATGCCCTGTTTCGCGAGCTTCTCCAGCGTTCCGTCCGTGGAAGGGCGCAGCCAGCGGTCGCGGCCGAATTGCGATTGGAACGTCTGCGACCATTCGTCGCGCTTCCAGCCAAGTCGGCGAACCAGCGCCCACGTCGTGCGTTTCACATGGGTCGCGTAAGGGTCGCCCTTTTGCGAATACGAAATCGGAATGCCGTGGAAGCTGAGCATCTTGTGGTCCGGCTTCCAGGGCAACTTCGCGAGGTCGTTCTCAATCGTCTTCGCCACGGCCTCGATGTAGGCCGGGTGATCGTAGTAGGGCGGGACGACGCGCAATGCGGGAACGCGCCGCGGCCTTTGCAGCACCTTGAACAAGGCGTCGGTCGCCGAGGCAGTCGTGGTGGCGGAGTACTGCGGATACATGGGAATCGCGATGAGTCGTTCGACGCCCTGAGCGATCATTTCGGGGATAACGACGTCGAGCGAGGGATTGCCGACGTGGAAGCCGAAACGGACGGGGATCTCGGGCAATCGCTTCTGCAGCTCTTCCGTCTGGCGGCGCGTCCAGTGGAGCAGCGGCGAGCCGGTCTGGGCATCCCAGATGCGGGCGTACTTCTCGGCCGATTGCTTGGGACGGAAGGGAAGGATGAAGAGGTTGAGAATGATCCGCCATTTCCAGGCGGGCACTTCGATCACGCGCGGATCGGAAAGGAACTGACGAAGGTAGGGACGCAGCGCCTGCGCGGTCGGCGCGTCGGGCGTACCTAGCTGAATAATCAAGATCCCGAGCCCGCGCGAGGAGCCGCGCGAGCTCGGAGTCGGCATGCTTACTTCTTTTTGCAACCCGGACCTTCCTTGGCGTCCTGTTTCTCGGTGATGTGGCCATCGCCCGCTGCCTTGATGGCGGCAGCCTTCTCGGCGTTCATCGGGGTGTAGCTGGCCCACTGAGCCGGGACATTCGCTTCGACGAAGATCGCTTCGACGGGGCATTCCGGCACGCACGCTTCGCAATCGATGCAGTCGGCGGGATCGATGTAAAGCAGTAAATCGTCCTGGTAGAAGCATTCCACGGGGCACACGGCCACGCAATCGGTGTACTTGCAATCCAAGCAAGGTTCGCAAACGACGTGCGTCATTGTTTCCTACCTGTATCCAGCCCGAGGCCTGGAATCGGTGAACCTGAAAGCTCCGCCGCGGGTGATCGGAGCCAGTGAGCAAGGTTCATGTAACTGGTAGCAAGGTCCGGCCGATTCGTCCAGTCAGGGCACGCGATTCGGGCAAGTCGCGTTGTCGGCCCTTGTTTTTACGCAGTGGTTCGGGAGGCGAGCGGGAACTGCTTTTCTCCCCTCTCCCTCCGGGAGAGGGGCCGGGGGTGAGGGCGTGCGACGTGGCGTTGCGTGAGAAAAGGCACCCTCACCCCAACCCTCTCCCGGAGGGAGAGGGACAAATGCAGCTGCGAGTCGGCTAACCCACGATAACCTTCGGCGCCCCCAATTTCTCCAACCGGGGTTTGATTCCCAGTCCCGGCGACGTGGAAGCTGCCATGCGCCCGTTGCTTCGCTTCGGCGCGCCGTCGGCGAAGCCCACGGTCACGTAGCTGTTGAAGTCCGTGGAGGTGAACAGCAGTTCGCTCGGCGTGCTGTGCGCGAAATGAGCGATGGCCGCCGTCACGATGTCGCTGCCCCAGCTGTCTTCGATGGTCATCGCGATGCCGAGCGAAGCACACAAGTCGCGGGCTTGCTTCGCCTTGGTAAGCCCGCCGAACTTGCTGATCTTGATGTTCACGACGTCCATCGCCCGATCCGCATGGCCGCGCATGAGCATCTCGATGGAATCGACGTTTTCGTCCAGCACGAAGGGGTGATTCGTGTGCTGGCGGACCGACAGGCATTCTTCGTAGCTACGGCAGGGCTGCTCGATGTAGACGTCGAGATCGCGCACGCCGCGGACGACACGCATGGCGTCATGCATCAGCCAACCCGTATTGGCGTCGGCGATGAGGCGATCGCCTTTTTCAAGCACGGCGGAGACCGCGCGGATGCGTTCGATGTCGGTGGCCGCATCGCCGCCCACTTTCAGCTGGAAACGGCGATATCCTTCGGCTCGATACCCGGCCACCTTCGCGGCCATTTGCTCCGGCGATTCCTGGGAAATCGCCCGATAGAGGCCGAAGTCTTCGCCATAGCGGCCGCCCATCAGCACGCAGACGGGCAACCCCGCCACTTGGCCGAGGATATCCCAACAGGCCATGTCGATTGCCGACTTCACATATGCATGGCCCTGCAGGCATGCATCCATTCGGCGGTTCAGCTTGACGAGTTGCGTTGGGTCTTCACCCAAAAGATGAGGGCCCAATTCCTGGATGCCCGCACGGGCGCCGGCCGCGTACGCGGGCAGGTAGAACGGGCCCAGAGGGCAAACTTCGCCGTAGCCGGTGATGCCTGCATCGGTCTCAACGGCGACAACGGTGCTGTCGAAGACGTCTACGGATTTTCCGCCGGACCACTTGTAGACGCCTTCATGGAGAGGCAGATCGATTTGGTAGGCAAGAATGCGTCGAATCTTCATCGAAGGGATACTCGTGGAGACGAAGAGGCAGCGGAGGCAGCTATCTTAGAGCAGTTTTCGAATCGATGTAGCGGCGAACATGGCATTCTGTAGGGAACGCCCTCCGTGGCGTTCCGCCGGTCTGGACGATGTCGGCCCAAGGCATCCAACATGCAATCGCCCCTCGGCCGCTTGCGGCTCAACGACTCAATGCCGGCAAGTCGCTCCGCGTTCGGAACGCTCTCGGACTGGCGAATCCAGCGACCGACATCGTCCAGTTCGGCGGAACGCCACGGAGGGCGTTCCCTACAGAAGGCAACGTCGCCGCAAGCTTTGTTCATGTATGCGCCACATTGAACTGGAACCCGCGCTAGGGTGCTGCCACGCCGTTCAT
>JAIEPT010000344.1 GCA_019748295.1 Gemmataceae bacterium
TTCGATGAGCGGGCGGTGAAAACGGAACGCCGGTGTCCACCGGCGCACCGCGTCACCGCTCGACTCTACCCTCAAGCTTCACATGCTTCGTCGGTGGAAGGGGAAGCTTCAAAGAGCCCGGCTAGGGATCCGACGAAGCATGGCACGTCACTGCTTACCGAAAGTTTGCAGAAACGGCCCGTATTGATCGTTCGAGTTAAACCAGTTCCGGATGGCGCGGACGAGGTGGGATCGCGTCGATGGGTTCGAGCACTTCGTAAGACGGCAGCGTGGCGACAAATCTCGTGACGCCGGTGGCGGAATCATCCAGCCACACATCACCGCCGTGTTGGCGGATGAGGCGCCAGGCGGCGGGCAGGCCAAGTCCGCGGCCGCGGCCGGCGGGGCGGCCGCAGTAGAACGGGTCGAACAGGTGGCGTTTCGCCTCGTCGCTCAGGCCCACCCCGTTATCTTCGATCGCGAATTCGACGCCGCCGTTTTCCAGCGTGCGCACTTTGATCGCCGCCAATCCCTCCTGCGGGGCGGCCTCGATTGCATTCTTCAGCAGATTGGTGAACGCGGTTCGCAGCTGATTCGGGTCGGCTTGCACATGCAGGCTGGTAGGCACATCAAGCGGAGCGAGGCGCACCTTGCGCTCCATCGCGAACGTGTTCACCGCCATCGTGATTTCCGACAGCAGTTTCGCCAGCGAGAGACGCTGCAAGCGGGGCAGACCCGGGCGGGCGAACTGCATCAGGTCCGTCAGCAAATGGTGAATGCGGTGGGCCTGGCCGACGATTTTCTGCAGTGCCTGAGCCATGCGGCGCTGAAACGGAGCGAACGCATCGGATGCGTCCGGGTCCTCGATCAGCTGCTCCTCGACCGACTCGAGTTGCCTGAGCACATACTGAGCCTGGCCCGAAATCACCGCCAGCGGATTGTTGATCTCATGCCCCGCCCCCGCAGCCAATTCGGCGAGCGCGGCCAGCTTCATCGTGTGCAGCCGTTCTTGCTCTTCGCTCGATAGTCGCTCCAGGGCGACATGCATGCCGTCAATGTCGTCATGCAGGCGAGCGACGAGAGCCGTGCGGTCGTCGTCCAACTGGTCGAGCTTCCACTTGAGCAACTCCGCAAGGCAGCTGTTCGCGTTCGGCGATTCCCACGCGGGAGCGCCGATCGTGCCGGCGGCAGCGGATCGGGAAAAGCGAGACGCTTCTTCCGCATCGAGCCCAAGCGAACGCAACGCGTCTTCGAGCGATTCGCCCACGGCGAGGCCGAGGCCGAATCCTTCGCGCTGTGCGAGCAGACATGCCGTTTGCACGGTGCGGAAAAGCTTGGCGTCGGCTCCGAGCGATTCAGCAATGCCGACGGGCAATCCGAGATGGCCGACGATCGTCGTCAGCCAGCTGGGCAGCCGCCAGGAGCGGGCGAGCCTGCGAGCGATGGAGGCGTGATCGAGGCCCCAGCGGTCGCGTTGCCAATGCGAAGACTCCGCAGCGTTGCCGCAGCGGAGCAGGTCGAGTTCGAGTTCATGCGGATCGCGAAGGGCCGCCGCGATCCATCCCAAGGGAGCGAGCAGTCCGCCCGCCCATGCTTGTTGTTTCGAGATGCCACCCACGCGCTCAGCCAACTCCGCAGCCAGCCAAGCTTGGCGACGGCAGCGATCGAGCAATTGCTTTGGGCCTGGCAGATTCCAATCGACATGCCCATCGCCCAAATGGCGAAGCGCGAAAGTCAGTCCACGTCGATAGCCGTCCGCGGACAGCTCGAAGCTGCCTTCCGCAGAAGCATCGCGCAATACTAGGAGAACGGCGCCGGGATCGTGGCGAAGGGAATCGAAGAGATCGGAGCGGCTCGGAGCAAGGGCAGCAAGCGACGCCGCGGACGGACACGCCCAGGGCAGATCGGTCGCGGCTTCGCCGAGCGCCTTCATGGCACCAACCGGGAAGAGGAGGGAACAAACGCTTCGTGTCGTCCTGACGCGAAGACAAAAGTCGCTAACCACAGAGGCGCCGAGAGCACAGAGCAAGGCAGAAAGCACCGAGATCGGAGATCAGAAATCGGAGATCTGAGAATGAAGAATGGCGTGTCGAACCATTCTCTGATGTTCATTCTCCGATTTCCGATTGTTTCGCTTCTGTCTCTCTGTGTCCTCTGTGTCTCTGTGGTTAGAAAATCGCGACTCTAAGCATGGGCAGTGGATTCGATTTCCAGCATGCCGCACATCTTGTCGATCAGCTGTTCGATCTCGAACGGCTTGTGCAGGAACTCATCGGCTCCCGCGAGCTTCAGATCCTGGATCTTGTCGTCCTCGATCATGCCCGAGATGCACAGGATGCGGACTTCTTCCAGCGTGTTGTCGGCCCGCACGCGATGGCAGACTTCCTTGCCGTTGATGTCCGGCAGCATCACATCCAGGATGATGAGGTCCGGGCGATACTCTTTCACCAGCATGCCAGCGTCGAAACCGGTGTTGGCCACGCGGGTCTCGAAGCGGCCGTCCTCATCGAGGACCTTGGTGATGAGTTCGACCAATTCGACATCGTCATCGACGAGCAGAATCTTGCGTTTTCCGCTCTCCAAGGCATCTGTGGGGATGCCGTTGTCCTTCATGAACTTGTACAGCATGTCGCGTGGAATGCGACGGAAGCGGGATCCGGGGACGCGGAACCCCTTGAGCTGCCCGTTGTCGAAACAACGGATAATGGTTTGCTGGCTGACCTTGCAGATTTTGGCGGCTTCGCCGGTCGTGAAAACGGTCTTCATGGGTTCATCCACCCCTGCCGGCCTCGGCCGGCGTCGTTATCTGGCCCCACCTTTGCTTCCCGAAAGCAGAGGCTGGACCGGAGATCCTCCGTGACTTGCCTACATTTCCGAAGGAACTGGGGTCCCTCGCGGAAATCCGTTCTTCGCCAGCCTTTGCGAAACGCGAGGCTGGTTCGAGCGGGCCGGTTCGAGCGGGCTTGCCGATCTTGCCGACGACGGGGGATTATAAACATCTCCCCAAACGTGTCAACGCGAACCGAAAAAGGGCCAAATCCTCAAGCCCCGTAGTTTCAACACCTTGTGCAGACGGCATTTTGGGCCATCGCGGAATGCGAAAGATCGGCGAATCCGCAACAGTTTCGCATCCGAATCTATTTTAGCCCAAACCCCAGGCTTTGCAAAAGGGCATTTTGTTGCCCTGTTTATCGGCCTTTGCTGGGTTGCGGGATCATCTGGATTTCCGGGAATGATCTCAACTACAACATTGTCGATCGTCTTAGTGAAAAATACTTGACTTCGACTACGCGTTAGTTAGTCTGGACGCGATGTCGCTAGTCAGCGCGACAAAAGTCCACCGACCCCACAAGAGGTTTTCACCATGATTTGGCATCTTCGCTTCGCGATTGGAGCAGCACTCGTCGCGACGGTCACTTCAGTTTCTCTTTCTCAAGAGAACCAGCCAAAAACCTATGAGGAAAATGCTAAGAATTTTGCCTTCGGAAAGCTTGGTTTCAGCATGACCCTCAACGAGTTCAAACGCGAATTCCCACGCGCACAGATCGGCAAGGGCACTGATGAGAAAATCGGCTTTTACCATTATGCGTTGGATGACCCTCAAAATGCTGCGTCAGGAATCGCCGTGTGGTTTTTCGAGGGAAAGCTACTTGAGATAGGAATTTTCTACAACAAGGATCTAGACCGCCGGTTGGAGAAAATCGGCGGAGCTAAAGTCCTGCTCGATCGGCTCGAACAAAAATTCGGGAAGTTCAACCCCTTGGATTATTCTGACGACCGGGGCAAACGAAACAAAGATAATTTGGCCTATGCCCAATGTCGGACGCATCATCATTCTCATTGAAACAGGAGTGGATGCAAAGATTCACATTGGCGACACATCGCTGCAGAAGAAAGTCAATGAAAGGAAATCTCGCGACGCGAATGTTGGTTTCTAAACTACGTCAACGAGTTGCGGCACAGCTACCGGCTTAATCTGTAGTGCTCTCTGGTCGCTGCGTGCCATGCTTGTGCGGATCGTGGTGAGGGTCAGGTTCCCTTCCGCTCCACCGCACAAGTATGCCCCACAACCAGGTCGCCGGGCGTTTCACATGCTTCGCCGGTGGAAGCGGAAGCATCGACGAGCCCGGCGAGGGATCCGTCGAAGCATGGCACGCGACCGTGTGTTTCACTGGCCGAAATACCTCAGAAGCACGACATGCCAGAGGTTTGCATGCTCGTTCAGCCGTTGAGCCACGGTAGGGGGTTCATGCGGATCGGCACTTCGGGGTGGCCGGCGGAGAAGCGGGCGCTGGACCAGATCCAGTCCGTCGGCGATGCGGCCAGGCTGCGGCGGACGGGGTTGTTGTGGACGTATT
>JAIEPT010000170.1 GCA_019748295.1 Gemmataceae bacterium
CTCCCGTTGGTCGCCAACCCTGGGCTTTGCTGGGGAACGCTTTCAGCGTTCGATGTTTGCGTCAGATTTCGATGTTTGCCCACCCCCTGGGCTTTGCTGGGGAACGCTTTCAGCGTTCGATGTTTGCGTCAGATTTCGATGTTCGCCCACCCCCTGGGCTTTGCTGGGGAACGCTTTCAGCGTTCGACGTTCTCGTCGGATCCGGATGTTCGCCAACTCGATGTTTCCGTGGAACGCCCTCTGCGTTCGCGGTTTCGTCCGCCCGATGATTCTGCCGCACCCAAAGGACAATTGCCGCGAGAATTTGCTGTTCGCGAGCGGAGGGATCGGCATAATCGAAGCGTTCCGTTTCGCGACTCGCCTTGAGGATTCCGCTCGTGAAGACGCATCGTTATCTCGCCGCCGCCCTGTTGCTCTCCGCATTCGCATTCGCTCCCGGCATCTCCCAGGAGAAGGAGCCGGCGGACCTGCGCAAGGCGGTCATCGACGGCTCAGGCTTGGGCTGGCGGTCGATGGGCAAGGACGACTTCGTCAACGTCAACACGGACGACGACACCTGGAACTGGTCGGGCGACGTGCTTCGCTGCACGGGCAAGCCGGTCGGCGTGACCCGATCCGCCAAGCAAGTGACGAATTTCGAGCTGGTCCTCGAGTGGAAGCACGAGAAGTTCGCGGGCAATTCGGGCGTGTTCGTATGGACGCCGGAATCGTCGCTGAAGACGATCAAGAAAGGCCAACTGCCGAGCGGGATCGAGGTGCAAGTGCTCGACCTCGGTTATGCCGAGCAGTATGAGAAGCAAACGAAGAAGAAGGGGGACTGGTTCACCACGCACGGCGACGTCTTCGCGGTCGGCGCTTCCAAGATGAAGCCGTTCGCCCCGCTTTCGCCCAACGGCAGCCGCAGCTTCCCCCGCAAGGAACTGACCAAGAAGGCCGGCGAATGGAACCACTACTACATCCGCGCCATTAACGGCGAAGTCCGCCTCTGGGTCAACGGCGAGGAAGTATCCGGCGGCAACGGCATCGAACCCAAGACGGGTTACGTTTGCCTCGAATCGGAAGGCTCGCCGATCGAGTTCAAAAACATCCGCATCCGCGAAGTGCCCTAGCGTCTGGCCCCCCTCTCCCCTTTGGGGAGAGGGGCGCCCGTTGTGGAGCGGTCTCTATTTGCCGTTGTGGCACGGTTTCGGACCGAGCCACACGGCCCGGCCGAAGGTTTCCATCATCCGCCCGAGTACGTCACGCCCAGACCGCCGTCGGGGGACGTAGTCATTGCAGGCGTCATGGAGACCTTCTGTCAGGCCGTGTGGCTCGGTCCGAAACCGTGCCATAACGGCCTGCCCTTGCCCGCGCACCATTACTCGCCTGAGTTTGGCGGCGTGCCTTTGCCGGCGTCGATGTAGGCGGCGCGTTGGCGTTGGTAATCGTCGGCACTCAATGATTCGAGGTCCGTCTCGCCGCCTTGGGTTGCTTGTCGGTGGATTTGCTTGAGAAAGGGGATGCACCAGCCGCAGCCGGTGCCGGCTCCGCCGCACTGCGAGAGCATGCTGGGAACTTGCGGGCGGGTTTGGCGGATGAAGTTGACGAGCTTGCGCCGGCTCACGTGGAAGCAGCAGCAGATTTTCGCGTCGTGATCCATGGCCGGCCCATCTTCGGAGGCGATTCCGCCTTCACTATAACAAACGCATGTCCGACGCCGACATCCTGCATCCGCCCCTTCTCACCGCCGACCTTCCTGGCATCGGCGGCCGCATCAAAACCGAGCCCGAAGATTTCGAGGTCGAGGAAATCCCCGCTTATGTACCCACGGGCGAAGGGGAGTTTCTCTATCTCTGGATCGAGAAGCGGGACATGGGAGCGGAGTACTTCCTCCGCCAGGTCGCTCGCCGGCTCGACCTGCCCAACGGCGAAGTCGGCACGGCTGGGATGAAGGATCGGCGCGCGGTCACCCGGCAATGGGTTTCCGTCCCCGCCGTCGCGGAGACGAACCTCGGCAAACTCGAAGGAGACGGATTGCGTCTCCTTCGAACCTCGCGCCATGCCAACAAACTTCGGGCCGGCCATCTGCATGGCAACCGCTTCCGCATCCTGCTTCGCGACGTCGTCGAGAACGCGGAGGCGCTGCTTCCGCCGATCGTCGAACGGCTCAAGCAGATCGGCGTTCCCAACTTCTACGGCCCGCAACGGTTTGGCCGCGATGGCGAAACGCTGACGCTGGGCCTGGGGATGCTGAAGGGGACGCAGAAGCCGATCCGCAATCCGTTTCTCAAGAAGCTCGCTCTCTCCGCGGGCCAATCGGCTCTCTTCAATCGCCATCTCGCCCAACGGATGCGCGACGGTTTGCTGACGACGGTGATCCCAGGCGACGTGATGGCCAAGACGCCGTTCGGCGGCATGTTCGCCGCGGACGATGTGGCCGCCGAGCAAGCCCGCATGGACCGACAGGAAATCGTTACCGCCGGGCCGATCTTTGGCCGCAAGATGTTCCCGGCCAATGGCGTCGCTGCCGAGCGGGAAGCGGCGTCCATGGAAGCGATGGGCCTGACGCGCGAATCGTTCGGCGGCTTCGGCAAACTGATGCAAGGCACCCGCCGGCATGATCGCGTCTTCGTGGCGGACTTGGCGGTCGAGCGCGAGGAGCATGGATTGCGGCTGTCCTTCTCCTTGCCCGCCGGCAGCTATGCGACGGTCCTGCTGCGCGAGTTCACCAAATCCGAGATCAGCGACGACGACCGCATCGACGAGGCCTGACATGAAGCCGCGCGTGTCGTTCATCACATTAGCTGTCGATGACTTGGAACGGGCGGTTCGTTTCTACCGCGACGGGCTGGGGTTGCCGACCGAAGGGGTCATCGGCACGGAGATCGAGCATGGCGCGGTTGCGTTCTTCGATCTGCACGCGGGCGTGAAGTTGGCCCTGTGGCCGCGATCGAGTTTGGCGCACGATGTGGGCGTGCCGATTGGGCCGCGTTCGTCCGCCGAGTTTGCGCTGGCGAACAATGTCCGCTCTCGCGAAGAGGTGGATGCGGTGCTCGCGGAGGCGCAACAGGCCGGCGGGGTTGTTGTGAGGCCGGGGCACGCGACGCTTTGGGGCGGCTACGCGGGGTACTTCCAGGATCCGGATGGGCATCTCTGGGAAGTTGCTTGGAATCCGAAGATGCTGCCGGCGGACTAAGGGCGAAGGTGCGGGGGGGAACCCAGGAGCTCGCTGCGCTGGCCCCTGGGCTTGGCATGTCTATCACGCTCTCGGCATTTCGTTGCCGATTCTTGAGTTTTTCCACGCGCCGCATGCTTGATCGACATTTCGCGGCATCGTCCCTTGCCGGTTTTGCAGCTGGTGGGGCTCTCAAGCTTTGCCGATCGGGACGGACGTAAGACCCTTGGACGGACGAAAAACGGACCTATTCGAGGGAGAAGGGGGGAATGTATTTGACGAGCCACCCCCCAAGTTGGAATAATCCGGCCTTGGGGGATCGAACGCAAAAAGGAGGTTCGACGATTACTCGCAAACCTTGACCTATTGGGGGATCTGCGTGACGACGAATGTGGATGATTTCACGGTCCCAGAAAAGATTCTGCTGGCGGCAGATCATCTGGACCGGCAAGGACAGTCTCCGTTCAGCGCCGAGGCGTTGATCGTGACTTCCTGGCAGAAGTTCCCGAAGACGTTTGGATTGAAAGGCTTCGCGGAACATTACCCCGACTCCAACAAGATTCTCTCGAGCATCATGGGGGAGAAGGGACTCGCACGCCGCGGTTGGCTCGTGAAAATGGGCCAAAAGCTTTACGCCCTGACCCGCGAAGGCAGGCAGGTCGTCAGGCGAGTGACGCTTCAGGAGGAAGAACCGGTCGCAAGCGACATGGTTCGCATGGGCCGGGACCAGGAACGCTTCCTGCAAATGCTGCTGGAAAGTTCCGCCGTCCAGAAGTTCGAGGAAAACCGCAAGACTGAACTGACCTTTGCCGACGCCTGTCGTTTCTGGGGCATCACCGAGAACATGAAGGGTGACGTTCTGGACACGAAGATTCGGCAGATTGCCAGCCAGCTTACGGAATTCGACCGTTTGCTCGCCGAGACCGACTCGCAGCTTACCAGCGGGCGGGTCGTGACGGCGGGGGATGTGCGGGTGTTGACCAACATCCATCGCTACATGGAAGACCGGTTCGATCGCCACCTCGCTTTATTGCGAAGTCGAGCCGGCAAGCGATGACCGATATCCCCGTCGCCCTGGGGATCCGAAACCAAACCGCTCGCGGACGTCTGTCCGCGGGCGGTTTTTCTGTGCGCCAGGCATGTTGCGTCTCAGGAGGTGCAAATCCTCTGCGGGCGGTGATGGCCCGAACCGCAAGGCTAGGC
>JAIEPT010000282.1 GCA_019748295.1 Gemmataceae bacterium
CAGCAGCTGGCGCCGCAACCACCCGCCCCGCAGCAACCCAACGCGTTGCCGAACGGCATCGAAGTCATGGCGCGCGGACCGATTCATGAAGCGTTTGCTTCTCCCACGGTGGATCCCAAGCCGACGCAGCTTGTTCCGAAAAAGCCGCCGCAGGCGATTGAGGAACTGCCGCCGGAAGAGCGTCCTGAAGGGGATGTCGTTTGGATCGGCGGCTACTGGTCCTGGGACGATGATCGCGGCGACTTCCTTTGGGTCTCCGGATGCTGGCGATCGAAGCCGGCGGGGAAGGAATGGATTCCTGGCTATTGGCGCGAGCAGACCGGGCAGTCGCAGTGGGTGTCCGGATTCTGGGCGAATCTGCAAGGGGATGGGCGAGCTTCCGAAGTCGTCTACTATCCCGAACCGCCTGCCATTCCGCAGGTGGCTCCGCCCGGCGATCCGCCGAACGCGGACATGATTCACGTTCCAGGCTACTGGATGTGGACCGGCGATCGCTACGTCTGGCGTGCCGGCTACTGGACGCGGGGCCGGGCGGGACAGGTCTACGTTTCATCGCATTATCGCTGGACGCCGCACGGGCATGTCTTCGTGGCGGGCTATTGGGATCATTCCGTGGCCTCGCGCGGCGTGCTGTATGCGCCCGTCGTCGTCGATCCCGTCGTGTTGGGTCCGCGGTTCGTCTACACGCCGTACTATGCGGTGCGTGAGCCGGTGGTCGTGGATTGTCTTTTCGTGCGTCCCGGCTTCTGCCACTACTATTTCGGCGACTATTACGGCCCGCGTTATTCGTCGATCGGTTTCGAGAGCTGCTACACGTACGCTCGGCGTCGCCATGATCCGATCGTCAGCTTCCGCGCCTGGGAATACCGTGATCACCCGCGCTGGATGGACATCCAAATCAATCTCGCCTTGGCGCGCAGTTCGGGCCGCGCGCCGGTGCCGCCGCGGACGCTGGCGCAGCAGAACAATGTCGTGGTCAACAATGTGACGAACATCACCAACGTCACGAACGTGAACAACGTAAACGTGAAGAACATCAACGTGACGAAGAACCAGACGACCAACGTCAATGATGTGCTCGCTCCGACGCGGAACGTGGTAAACGCCCGCGGAGCTAAAACGGTCGCCCTGGATGCGTCGGCCCAGAACGCGGCGAAGACCGAATCGGGCAACTTCCAGCAGGCGATGATGACCCAGCGGGCGAAGAACGAAAACGCGCCGCCTGGTTCGCTCCCCCTGCAACGGCCACGCTCGACCGAGATGAAGGCGCCGCCCGGATCGGTCGCCCGTGGGCCGGACTCCGGTTTCGGCGGCCCCAAGGGGAGTGCCGGCGGCGTGGAGGGGAAGCAAGGAAACATGCCGAAGCGATTCGAGCCGATCAATCAACCGAAAGACGGGCCGCCTCGGACGACGTTCAACCCGACGAACAACGGCAAGGATCCAGGATTCGCGCCGGGCCAGCCGAACAACGGCAAGGACAATCCGCCGCGAGCGAAGTTCAACCCGACGACGCCAGGCAAGGACGGGCCATTTAACGGCAAGGATAACCCAGCGTTTACACGCCCGATGCCGCCCAGCACGACCATCGCTCCGCCGGGAGCCAAGCAGCCGGCGTTTCCTTCGGGCAAGCAACCCGACAATCGGCCGAAGCAACGTCCGCAACCCAAGGACGCGCCTCCCGGCAGCGGCGGCGGCCCTCGATCGCAAGGCGGCTTCGGCGATGCCCCACCGCGATCCTTCGGCGGAGCCCCCGGCTCTTTCGGCCCGCCGGGCGCGTCCGACAACCGTAAGGGCTTCGGCGGCGGCAAGAATTGACAAAGCAAAAGCCGCGAACCTCCCATTTGGTTCGCGACTTCGCCATTCGGATCGGCTTTAGGTTAAACCACGACCAGCGATTGGCGCTGCGACAGCATGCGTTTGATTTCGCTATGGCAGCACATGCAGCCCGTACCGGCGCCGGTGGCTTTGCGAACTTCGCGAACCGAGTTGAGGTCGCCCTCTTCAATGGCTTCCGCGATCTGGTCTTCCGTCACATTGAGGCAACGGCAAACGACACGGTTGGGGCAGCCGCTGCACGAGTCGTCGAAGGAGGAGTTCATGCCCGAGGTCTCATAGGCGGGATGAAAGTGAGACCGAATCTCATTTCGATTCTACACCCCATCGCAGGTGGGTCAACCCCTTTTTCGCTCCTTTCAACTCTTTTCAGGAGGGAATCGGCGAGCCAGCATTCGGTCCCCCACGAAGCCGTTGGTCAGCTTGTCGAAGCCTAACAACATGCCCGCGAATCCCGGCAGCAGGGCCTCGCGCTTGCGGCCCACGATCAGGCGAATGATCCGATCCACGCACTTTCGAACAGGCCAAACGCGGAACGGCGGGGCAGGGGGCGTCTCCCAAGGTTTGCCGTCCGGCCCAAGCACATTGGTTCGCAGGGGCGTGTCCACAAACGCCGGCGACACGACCCCGACATGCACCTTGTCGCGTCGCAATTCCACACGCAGCGCCTCGTAGAGGCCCGTCACCGCGAACTTGCTGGCGCCGTAGAGAGCATACGATGGAATCCCTCGCTTGCCGGTCAGGCTGCTGACGGCAACCAGCGAGCCGTGCGTTTTCTTGACATGAGGAATCGCATGCCAGGTGGCGTACATGGACCCGAAGAAATTGACGCGCATCACCTGTTCGCATGCGTCGAGCTTCGAGCGCTCGAAGTAGGCCCGCATCGAAAGCCCCGCGGAGCAGACCAGAATATCAAGACGGCCGAACTTCGCGACCGTCGCATCGACAGCGGCTTTGACTTGCTCGGAATCGGTCACGTCCGCAGGCGTCGCGAGCCCCTGCACGCCATGCGTCTCGACCGCTCGGACCGCGTCGTCGAGCGCCTCGCGATTACGGCCCAGGAGGGCGACATGGCAGCCCATCGACGCGAGACGTTCCCCCGTTGCTCGCCCAATACCTGAAGATCCGCCCGTGATCAGGACAACCTTGCCGTGCAATGCGCTCATGGGGCGATTGTAGCCCCGCGAAAGAAAAATTCCTCAGAGTAGCCCTCACGCTCCGCGTGAGGTCACGGGGATGTAAGGTGCGTGCTGAAACCTCACATCGCCGCTGACCTCACGCGGAGCGTGAGGACTACTCTGCGCGCACCCCGGACGCGACGCATGCTTGATCGTATGCGTGTTTCGTCTTATATCTAGCTGAAGTCAGCTACTTGCCGTCGCGTGACGGCTCGCGACCCGTGGGAACCAGTTTATCAACGTGCTCGAATCGGCTTCGGACGCCTTGGTCTCCCGGCAAAACACCGTTTGGTGACGGTTGCGGGGCGACGGTTTCGGCTTTTGCAGCCATTTCCGACAAGTTAATAAACTTGTCGCCACGCAAAACGCCGTTTGGTGACGGCGCCGCCTGCGCCTTCGCTTCGCGTGCGGCTCGTTCCTTCGCGGCTTCTTCCACCAACTCGTCCGAGGGCGGCGTGCCGCACTGGTTGTATTGCCGCAGGCGTTCCTCCGCGGGGAGCGCTTCCCATTCCGCGTTGTCTTTATCCATCTGTTCGTTGAATTCGCGCCTTTCCTCCGCTTCCACTTCCACCTGGGCCGCCGTCGCTTTCATCAACAGGGGCCACAAGCCTTGCACCAGTCGGCACACAGTATCCGCGGGAGTCGAGTGATTGAGCACCGCGTCGGTGACGGCGCCGGGCACCGCCATCCCTTTCAGCACATCGAACTCATCCTCATCGATGCGGTCGGGGTCGACCTGTTGCGCGGGTTTGCCGAGCGCGTACTGGTAGACGAGTTTGGCCGCGGCCTTGTCGCCATTCTTCGCGAGATTGATCATCGCGCGGGTGATGCCGCGCAGGTCTTCCTCCGCGCATTCTTCGAGCATGGCCTGGCGCAACTTGGCGACGCGTCGCGCGAACGGGTTGCCGGGTCCGCCGCGATTGCCGTTGCGGAAGGTGCCTTTGGGATGGCGTTCCGGATCGGGCATGGCGTTCGGCAAATCGGTGGCGAAGAGATCTGCGAGGCGGTTGTAGACGGGGTTTTCCTTGACGTTGACGGACATGGGATGTGCTCCAAAGAAGTGAAATGCGGACGGTGGGCCAACCCCATTGTCCCCTCGCTTTGGAGCATTGCAATGTCAGCAGAGTAGTCCTCACGCTCCGCGTGAGGTCCGCGGCGATGCAAGGTCAGTCCGCCGCCGTGGAAACAAGTTTATCTAACTTGTTTGAAATCGCTTCGAAAGCCAATCCGACAAGTTAATAAACTTGTCGCCACGAAAGGCGGTCCGCGGCGATGCGTGGTCAGTCCGCCGTGGAAACAAGTTTATGAACTTGTTTGAAATCGCTTCGAAAGACCAAACCGACAAGTTAATAAAC
>JAIEPT010000160.1 GCA_019748295.1 Gemmataceae bacterium
CGGGTGGGATTCGCACCCACTGAAAACCAGCGCCTTTGCACGGCGCACACCACAGAGGCACAGAGGACACAGAGAAATGCAAAGGAAGAGATGTTCCAAGCCCAGCGGCGAGCGTAGCGAACTCCTGGGATCCAGACCGTAATCATGTCGCACTTCCGACACTCCGATCCAAGGAACTATCTACGGTCGCCCCTGGGCTTGGAATGGTACATCACTGTGCCTCGGTCGTTGATCGATTCTTCAGTAGCCAAAAGCGAGGTGCGCTGAGGAATTGCGCAAGAAGTTCGTCTCGGCGGCGAAGAATCTCGCAGAAAGCCGTTAAGAGGTCTTTTCGAAACCTTGTCTTCCGCTTGCGGCTTAGCGTTCGGAGAATCCCTGGACTCGCTAAGCCGAAAGCGGAAAACCTTATCTGACGGTTTGGAAGCAACCTCTAAGCCACAAAACAAGCCTATGAAACTTTCTTGAAGATTTCCGGTCTTTTCGCGCTGGATGTTTCGTCTTATCCCTTGACAGCCGTTCCCTAGCGCGAGACGCTAGGGGCAATGTGGATTGGGCAGGACGCCCCGATTCCCGGAAACGGATCATGGCGTCTTATCCCCTCGAACTGCTGAGTCTTGCGGCAGGCGTCTTCCTTGAAAAGGCGTACCCGAACGGCTTTACATGCATCCCGGAGTGGAAACGCGAGCGCTTCGGGCGGCTCCTTAGCGGCCACTCGCTCAACGATTTGCTCCCCCCCTCCGCCATGTCGCACGGCTTTTGCGAATGGCTCGCTTCCGAGGGGATTGCGTTTCGTTTGGGCTGCGATCACTTCCCCCATCTCAAGCTTCGACTGACGAACCTCGGCTGCGACGATCAGCCCCTCTGGGTTTTCATCGTCGATACGCACGACCGCATGCTCCGCCTTTGCAGCGAAACCTTATTGCAGGATGCCGATGCGTGGGCGGTACTCCAAAGCGAGAATCGACGACTCAAGGAAGAGATCGAGCATGCCTGGGAATCGCTCGGCGTGCCGACGCAGCTTTCGATCCTTCGCCGTCAGCTTGAATCCATGTCCGCCAGCATCTGACCGCCGATTGCTTTTCTCCCTCCTCCCTCCGGGAGAGGGTTGGGTGAGGGAAACGGCTTCGCGCAAGGTGCAGACCTGCCCATGTTGCAAAGATTGATATGACCGTATGGGATGGCGTTCTGCCCTCCCCCTCTCCCGGACAGTCCCGGAGGGAGAGGCGAGCCATGCAACGTCCGCTGCGCTCCCGTTCCCCCTTATAATAGGGATGGTCCGGGACGATGGCGGAGTGCAGATGATGGCGCATGTTTCCGACGAAGTGCTCGTTCATGTCCTCCGCCTGGCGGCCGAACGGGATCCGCAACCCTTCTATCCCTCGGATCGTCCCGCCTCCCTGCCTCGCGAAGTGCTCGACCCCGCGCTCGACCGGCTCCGCCTCGCCGGCCTCCTCGAACTCACCGAATGGACGCGCGACAAAGGGCAGGGGATTCGGCTGACCGATATCGGCCGACGCGCTCTCGCCGACCCGCGTCTGCTGCATCGCCCAAAACCGGCTCCAGTCGCTCCGCAAACTCGCGACGACAGCACCTGGGAACGCGGCGAAGCGCTGCGGCAAGCGTTCATGAATCCGCAGCAGGGGATCGTCGTCCGCCTCCTCCTCGGCATCAATGTCGCGGCCTTCGCGGTCGCGCTCGCCCTTTCCATCTCCCAAGGCGTTTCCGCTTCTGCGTTCCTATTCGAAGGCGAAACCCTCCGCGCCAACGCCCAATTGGGCGCCCTCAATACGCGGCAAGCCATCATCCTGAATCAATGGTGGCGGCTCATCACCTACGGCTTCCTGCACGGCGGTCTGCTTCACATCGCGTTCAACATGTCCGCGCTTTGGAGCCTGGGCCGACTGATGGAGAACATCTGGGGCCGTGTGCGTTTCGGCATCCTCTATTTCTTTTCGCTTGCAGCCGGGGGATGTATGGTGCTTGCCGTGGGCGAAGTTCGCTTCACTGTCGGAGCATCAGGGGCTCTCTTCGGCCTCTTGCCCAGTTTGGCCCTCGTGGCGTGGCTCAATCGAGATCAACTCCCCGACGCCTGGAAGCAGAGCCTGCGCCAGACGCTGATGATGAATCTCATTATCGGCGTGATGATCAGCACGATGCCCGGCGTGAGTTGGGCGGGCCACCTCGGAGGCGCCCTCGGCGGCCTGGTGATCTCGCTGCCGCTCCATTTCACCCGCGATGCACGTCCGGCGATACGTCGCCTCGCCTGGCTCTCGATCCCGCTGCTCTTCGTCGCGATGGTTTTGGCCGTCTATGGCGAATACTACTGGTACTAAGCCCGCCGCCAGAGCGAAAGCAAACGCGAACCTGCTTGACGCCATCGCGGTCCCGTCTTATACCGAAAGAACGCCGCCCCCATCGTCTAGCGGCCTAGGACATTGCCCTCTCACGGCAAGAACAGGGGTTCGAGTCCCCTTGGGGGTAGTCAGAAGTTGAGAACTGGTAAGGGTTTAGAGCGACGGTTTTTTGGCAAAACGAAACGAAAAGTTTTGGCAAAATTCTTGGCAAAATCGGGATGACGGTCGGGAACATTTGCCAAGAGAAATGAAGTTCTCGGAAAAGAATTGAAGCCCTTGGGACAGCCCCGAGGGCTTTTTTTCTAGGCCGCTAGACGGTGGGGACGGCGATTCTTTCGGCTGGGATTCTAAAGTTTATATGGGGAACTTCTCCTAGTTCTTTTCTGGGTTATTCTCCCGTTCTTCGCGCTCAATTGCCTTGTTTAGTTGGCCGTCATTCCAGCGAAGGGCTTGAAGAAGACCATCCATGTTCACGACTTCGTCGCGTAAGAACTGTTCCAGCAGTTCGCGAGACTTCGGGGCTTCGTCAAGGAACCAAGGAACGAGTTCATCGGAATCGTCGGAAATGGGCAGGTCTCGCGCTGCCCAGAAGTGAGCCAGCCCGATCATTGCCAACTGTTGAACAAGGTTCTTGTTCGTCAACTCGGCTTCGTCATGCGCCACGATCCGCACCTCGTAGGGGAAGGGTTTCGGAGTCTTTTGGTCTGTCATGATAGCCAAGCCGAAGCCGAGCCGATAGCATTCGGTAAATCAAAAGCGCGAGGCAGCGAATACCCTGTAGGCACGCCTGCGTCCCGAAAGGAAAGAAAATGCCGTTCTTTGACGTGTCCCTGATTTGCCTGAATGGTCACATGATCAACGACAAGGCCAGACACGAACCCGAATACAATTCGCCCTTTTGCGAGACTTGCCAAGCCGCCACGATCAGCAAATGCCCAGCATGCAAGCAAGACATTCGCGGGCGAGAGTACGAGGAAAAGTCTGGATACATGGGACAGACCGACATCCTAGAAGGGTATCCTTGCACGGTTCCGCCCAATTGCCGATTGTGCGGCGGGGAATTTCCTTGGACGGAAGCGAAGCGAAAAGCGGCCCTTGAAATGTTCGCCGAACAAATCGCGGAAGAAGCCGAGCGCCAGCAATTTGAACGGAACTTGGCGGACGCAATGAACGACACGCCTCGGGCTGGCGTCGCTGGAAAATTGCTGGCGAAGCAATTGAAGGGCGCGGGTTCGTTTCTTCAAACCTTCGTCGTTGAGATCGTCAGCGAGACAGCGAAAAAAATCCTCATGGAAGGGCGATAGCCGAGAGCCTTAGACCGTCTCGGTCTTCTGTTCCCATTGAAGGAACCCGCAAAAGAAGCCGTCCGATTCTCCGCCAAGCCAATCAAGACAAGCCTTCCCGATGTGGTCGCCTTCAACTTTGTAAAGGCCGAGCGATCCGCCGCAGTTCGGGCAAATCGTCAAGTTCGTCAAGCCCTTCAAGGCTCTTTCCATTGCTCCGCGATACATGGCCGAGGCGTGAGTCTTCCGCAGGTTCGCGGCTTCTTCTTCGTCTATGTGATTGTCCATAGCCCTATTTAGCCGTCGCCAAGACGATTTGGTCCAAGTCCGCAGGGCAGCAAAGGTGCAAGCCGTCGCCCTGGCGTCTGGCCTGAACCATCACGCAACCTTCCGACTTCCGAGCCTTCCTCTTCTTCCAAGCGTTTTCCGAAGCCCTTCCTTCGTGCGCAATCCCGATCCGCACCTCGCGACCGTTCGCCGCGAAAACCCAATCCGTCCCTTCCCGCAAGTCCAACCGAACGTCCTTCCAGACCTTCCCGAAGTGGGAAAGGTAGAAGCCCGCGTGAAGTTCGCGCAGCCAAGCCGAATGGCACTGGTAAACCCGAGGCAAAGGATCAAACAAGACGAACGGACGAACGACGGAACAGACTTGAGAGACCGAAGGAACGAAGCCGTTCCGAAAGGTCATATGGGCGAGCAACGGCATAAGGGGAACGGGAAAGGATCGCTCTTTACAGGCCGAACGGAACA
>JAIEPT010000233.1 GCA_019748295.1 Gemmataceae bacterium
GCCCTCCGTCACCAAACGGTGTTTTCGCGCTGGGCCCTCCGTCACCAAACGGTGTTTTCGCGCTGGGCCCTCCGTCATCAAACGGTGTTTTCGCGCTGGGCCCTCCGTCGCCAAACGGTGTTTTCGCGCTGGGCCCTCCGTCGCCAAACGGTGTTTTCGCGCTGGGCCCTCCGTCACCAAACGGTGTTTTCGCGGCAGGCATAGGAAGCGAGGACCTGAGAATGACCGAAGATCGACGCTGGAAGCGTCACAGCCGGTAGCCGGTGGTTGAGCGAAGCCCGATCGCCCTTGGGCGAGCGGGCGGAGCGATACCACCGGTAACTTCACCCCAAAAGCGTTTCGACCCTGGCAGGGTCGCAGACAACATTATCCTGTAGCGTCGCCTCAATCTTGTGCCTGACATTTTCTGCGATCCTTCCAGGATCGTGGCATCCGGTCAGCCTAGTTTCCGGTGGTATCGCTCCGCCTTGTCGCCCAAGGGCGACAAGGCGGAGCTCAACCACCGACTACCCGCTGTGACGCCTCCGGCGTCGATCTTCGGCATGAATCTAAAAGGCGGCGTCGAACAGCCCGCCAAGAGGCAAGCACGTGGAAGAATGGCTGATGTTAGTCCAAGTTCGACTCAAGGACGGCACAATGTTTCCGCATGCTTATTTCGCTGACTTGGACTGTGATGGTGCTTTGGAAGTCAGAGACAGGGATCCGACGTTCTGCTCGTCGTGGGTGGCCGCGTTCGACCAAGTAAATCGTCGGCGGAAGCTAAGGAAGATTAACGCGGCAGTTATTGCCGTCGCTGAGGAACTCCGTCGTGAAGCTTTTCTCGTCGTAAGTCAGGCAACGCGGCAGCATGAGATTGCAAGCTACGTGTCGGACGACTTCGATCTCATTGTCCGCGCTCGAGTTCTTGATTTCGAAGATCCCTTCGTGAACCAACTATGGCTGGCGTACGAAAAAGGTGCGTTTCCTCTCCCACTCGCTGCCAGAAAGTAGGAGCGCCGAACTTGAGTACCGCCGCACGGCAATCTGTCCGCGCCGCTCCGAGAGCGGCGGCTAAACGAGCATCTCACTTGGCCCGGTTGGACCCCTGCTCTTTCCGCCAATTCGGCAGTTTCCGCGCGGTCTAGTTCATGGAACATCCGCTTTTGGCAGGCTGACTCTCCTGCCGACTTATCTCTTAAAAGATTGCCAGATCGAGTTTTACGACGCATGCCATGACACGGCATTCGTTTTGCTTCCTCCGGCGACCTTGGAATCTCAACATTGCGTTAGCAACGGAGTAGCCGGTTATGAAGCTGCGTCCCCTGGGTGACCGCATTGTCGTTCGCCGATCCGAGGCGGAGGACAAGACGGCGGGCGGCATCGTTCTGCCCGACAGCGCCAAGAACAAGCCCCAGAAGGGAAAGGTGCTCGCAGTCGGCGCCGGCAAGCTTCTGAAGGACGGCGCCCGTAAAGCCCTGCAAGTGAAGGAAGGGGACACCGTCCTCTTCACCGCATGGGCCGGCGACGAATTCAAAGACCGCGAAGGCGGCAACATGCTCCTGATGCGCGAGGACGATGTCCTGGCGATCCTTGGCTGATTTCGAATTGCAGATTGCAGATTGAAAATCCTGGGGTCACTCCTCTTCAATCTGCAATTTGAAATCTGCAATTCGAAATCGAACCTTAACCCTCAAAACACCTGTAGCATTTAGTTTTCTTCGTAGGAGTTCGCACACATGGCAGCGAAGCAAATTGCGTTTGATCAAGAAGCCCGCGAAGCGATGCGCCGCGGCGTCTGCAAACTCGCCCGCGCCGTCAAGGTCACGCTCGGCCCCAAGGGCCGAAACGTCGTGCTTCAGAAGTCGTTCGGCTCGCCCACCGTCACCAAGGACGGCGTAACCGTCGCTCGCGAAATCGAGTTGGAAGACCGTTACGAAAACATGGGCGCCCAGATGGTCCGTGAGGTCGCGTCCAAGACGAACGACGTCGCCGGCGACGGCACCACTACCGCCACCGTCCTCGCCGAAGCCATCTACACCGAAGGCCTCCGCGCCGTAGTCGCGGGCGTCAACCCGATGCTCATGAAGCGCGGCATCGAACGAGCCGTCGAAGACGTCGTCGAAAAGCTCAAGGGCATGTCGATCGCCGTCAAGAGCAAGCGCGACCTCGAAAACGTCGCCACCATCGCCGCCAACAACGACAGCGAAATCGGCAAGATCATCGCCGAGGCGATGGACAAGGTCGGCAAGGACGGCGTCATCACCGTCGAAGAAGGCAAGTCGATCCAGACGGGCCATGAGTTCGTCGAAGGCATGTCGTTCGACCGCGGCTACTCGTCCCCCTACTTCGTCACCGATCCGACGAAGATGGAATGCGACCTCGAAGATCCCTACATCCTGATCTACGAGAAGAAGATCTCCGCCAACAAGGACATGGTCCCCGTCCTGGAGAAGGTTCTCCAGCAGGGCAAGCCGATCCTCATCATCTGCGAGGAAGTCGAAGGCGAAGCCCTCGCGACCCTCGTCATCAACAAACTCCGCGGCACTTTCAAGTGCGCCGCCGTCAAGGCCCCGGGCTACGGCGATCGCCGCAAGGCCATGCTCGAAGACATCGCCGTCCTCACCGGCGGCCGGGCGATCTTCGAAGACCTCGGCATCCAGCTTGAGAACGTCGCCCTGAAGGACCTCGGTCGCGCCAAAAAGGTGAAGATCGACAAGGACAACACGGTCATCATCGAAGGCGCCGGCAAAAAGGCCGACATCCAGGGCCGCGTGGGTCTGATCCAGCGCGAGTTGGAGAAGAGCACCAGCGACTACGATAAGGAAAAGCTGAGCGAGCGCATCGCGAAGCTCTCGGGCGGCGTGGCCAAGATCAACGTCGGAGCGGCGACCGAATCCGAGATGAAGGAAAAGAAGATGCGCGTCGAGGACGCGATGCACGCGACCCGTGCGGCCAACCAGGAAGGCATCCTTCCGGGCGGCGGCGTGGCTCTCCTGCGTGCGACCAGCGGCATCAAGACGCCGAAGGACCTCACCGACGACGAAGCGGCCGGCTACAGCATCATCCTGCGAGCCTGCCGTTCGCCGATCGTCAACATCTGTGCGAACGCGGGCGAAAACGGCGACGTCGTCGCCAACAAGGTGCTTGAGAACGCTTCCCCCACCTACGGCTTCGATGCTCGCGAAGGCGAGTACTTGGACCTGGTGAAGAAGGGCATCATCGACCCGACGAAGGTCGTTCGCTCCGCGTTGCAGAACGCCGCGAGCGTCTCGACGCTGCTGCTCACCAGCGACGCGCTGATCGCGGACTTGCCGAAGGAAGACAAGAAAAAGGGCGGCGGCGCCCCTGACCTCGACTAAGCGATCGCTTGGTGGAGTTTGCCATTAAGCCCGCGGCTCGCAAGATCCGCGGGCTTTTCATGCGCCTGCGGGCATCGGCGAGCAGTCGCTGTTAGGCGGCTGGTCCAGCTGTCGTTGTGAGACGGTCAGAGACCGCCTCAAAACGGGCACGAGTCTCTTCGTCCACATACTGCGAATATGCAAAACGCCTGTGCGTCATGAGACTCGTGAGGACGCTGTACCAGCCGCCTAACAGCGGCTGCTCGCCAACAGCCATTTTCCGCACCAGGAAATCTCCGTCTGCTGATATCATGGAAGAGGCAAGCAAGGAACATTCCCATGACCGTCCGCACGCTCGATTCGCACATCGAAATGACGCCTGGGGTTGCAGGCGGCCGACCTCGAGTGGCTGGCCGCCGCATTCGAGTCCAGGACATCGTCATCTGGCATGAGCGTCTCGGACGTTCGGCGGACGAATTGGTTGAGGGCTACGGGCTCACGCTCGCCGAAATCTACGCAGCGCTGGCGTACTATTACGACCATCAAGACGAGATCGATCAAGCAATACTTCGCGACGACGAGTTGGTGGACCGTCTTAGCCGGGAGATTCCTAGCAAGTTCTCCAGAGGCGCGAATGGTTCGCACCCTTAAGTTCTATGCAGACGAGCATGTGGACGTCGCAATCGCCCGAGGCCTGAGGAGGCGCGGGGTCGATATCGTAACCGTGAACGAATTGGGGCTCTCCGGCGTCGAAGATGAAGCACATGTCGAACGTGCTTTGGCGGACGGCAGGGTTATTGTTACGCTCGATCAGGACTATCTCCGAATTCACTCCGCTGGTCAATTTCACGGCGGAGTTCTCTTCGTCAGACATGATCGTCGGATCGGAGACGTCATACGAGCCATCATGCGAATATGGGAAACAATGAACCCCGAAGACATAGCCGGTCATGTTGAGTTCATCTGAATGATTCGATGGCCGCTGCTTTAGAGTCGCAATGCCGAGCGGGTGCATTTCCGTTCTTGCGAGGTACTAAGCTGCTTGACCGAGGCGGCCGGGGCTCGAGGCGCGGCGGTGTTTG
>JAIEPT010000046.1 GCA_019748295.1 Gemmataceae bacterium
TTCACTCGCGTTATGGCCCGTCCGCTCGCGGAGCTGCCTCAAGCAGCCCTTTGCATCGAAGGCTCTCGCCGGTTTGTTGCCTCCCCAGCGACTTCGACTGCTTCTGGTCGGAACGATAAGATACCAGCATGGGTCTCGCACCCACAGGATCATCAACACCTACACGACGCACAGCCGCGCACGTAGTAAGCGGTTCGGCGTGGCGCCATGCGAAACCGCTTACTTCGTGCGCGGCTCCTTCGTCTTATATCTGCGAAGCTTCCAAAGCCTCAAGCGCTATGCTTCGACATGGCAATATCCTGCTCGTCGCCAAAACGCTCGCACTCCTTGACTGCGGCTGCCACAATGAAGTGAGTGGGATTCCAAACGCCTTTCGACGAGTGTTCGCCATGCGTCGCTTGCTTGCCGCTTTGTTCGTCGTTCCCTTTGCTGCCCTCGCCTTGGCCAAAGCGCCCCCGGATCTTGCCCGCGATTGGCCCATCTTCCGGGGCAATTCGCTGCAGACCGGCGTCGCCCTGGGCAAATTGCCGGACCAGCTCGAAGTGCTCTGGAAGTTCCAGGCCAAGGAAGGGATCGAAGGGACGGCCGTGATTGTCGGCGACACCGTGTATTTCGGATCCTTCGACACGCATCTCTATGCCGTCGATTTCGCGACCGGGAAAGAGAAGTGGAAGTACCAGGGGGGAGCTTTCAAGGCGGGGCCCGGCGTGAGCGAAGGGGTCGTCGTCATCGGCGACGAGGACGGCATGGTCCACGCGGTGGACGCCAAGACCGGCGCGAAGAAATGGACCTTCGAGACGCAGGGCGAAATCACCTCCGGGGCGAATTTCGCCGGCGACTATGTGCTGATCGGCTCCCACGATTCGACGCTTTACGCCCTGAACCGGGCCGACGGCAAACTGGCCTGGAAGTTCAAGACGCAGGGGCCGGTGAACGGGTCGGCCGTGGTGGCGGGGGATAAGACCTTCGTCGCAGGCTGCGACAGCAACTTGCACATTCTCGATTGGAAATCAGGCAAGTCGCTGGGCCAAGTCGATCTCGGCGGACAGGCGGCGGCCACCGCGGCCGTGCGCGGCGATCGCCTCTTCGTCGGCACCATGACGAATCAGATGCTCGCGGTCGACGTCGCGAAGAAAGAAGTCGCGTGGGCGATCGAATCGAAGAAATCGCAGCCGTTCTACGCCTCGGCCGCGGTGCTCGACCACCTGGTGATCGTCGGCTGCCGCGACAAACTCGTCTATGCGTTCAAGCCCGAGCAGGGGGACATCGCCTGGACCTATGCCGCCAAGGGGCGCGTCGACAGTTCGCCGGTCGTGGTGGGCCAACGCGTCTACTTCGGAGCGTCCGACGGCACGCTGTATGTGATCGACCGCGACAAGGGGACCGAAGTGCAGAAGATCGAACTCGGCAAGAGCATCCCCGCCGGGCCGGCGGTGGCTCAAGGAAAGCTGGTGGTCGGCACGATGGATGGAACGCTGTACTGCCTCGGCGCGAAGCAATAGAGTTGTTCGTCGATTGATGCAGCGGCAACTTCGTGTTCTGTAGGGAACGCCCTCCGTGGCGTTCCGCCTGACTGGGCGCGTCCGATGGTTCGTCATCCATGATGGAATCGTCTCCCCCCGCTTGCGGCTCGGCGATCCGCGGCGTCCGATCGCGAAGAGGCTATTTCAAAGCCCTGGCGGAGATGGGGAGGGCGAGGGGGCGAGGCGCCTCGCCCTCCCAAGTCTCCGCATGGTTTCGAAATAAATTCTAAGCCGCAAGCGGGGATCGCGGATGGTGGACGCGACTGCTCGGACGCGTCCCGGCGGAACGCCGCGGAGGGCGGTCCCTACGGAAGCCAGCCTCAATCCAGGCGGACGCTGAAGCCGTCGGCGTCTTGGAATGCGTTTTTGTCCGCGTCGTAGATGCGGCGCCGGCCTTGAATCTTCGTGCCTTCCAGGTCGTACTCGAGATACGACCAAAGCCCGGATTGCGTGCCGCTCCCCGCACAGATCATCGCGAAAGGGACGCCGGGCAGATTCTCGAACCAATAGAAGCCGTGGCGATGGCCATGCAGCCACAGCTTGACGCCCCCCTCGGCCGCGACCTTGATGACGGCGGCGGCGTCGCGTAAACCGTGGGCCCGATGCTCCGGTTTGCCGTCGGCGAGAAACAGCGGATAGTGCGTCACGATGATGCGCGGACCGGCGGGCAGGTCGGCGAGCAGTTTCCGCAATCGTTCCAATTGCGTTTCGCCGACGCGTCCCGACGCATCCCAATACCAGACGTTCCCCTTCGCGCTGTTCAGCCCAATAAACCAAACGTCGCCGATCTTCTGGGCGAAGGGGTAGGTGTGATCCTCGATGCGTTGGCCATCGAGCCAGGGTTCGAAGCAGCGTTCGAAATCGCCCGAGGCGGCCGCCTTCCGCGTCCCGTAGTCGTGGTTCCCAGGCACCGCGATGCCCGGCAAACCGCGTGTCGCTCCCAGCAGGTCGGCAGCTCGTTGCAACTCGCTGGGAAAGCCCATCGACGTGGCGTCGCCGGAGAAGATCACGCGATCGATGCCGCGCGCGACGATCTCCTCACGCCATACTTCGAGCACTTGATCCGCATAACGAAAAGCCCGGCCTCGGCCGAACAGACGCAGGTTCAGCCAGCTCGCGGGACGCTTGGTCCACCAATCGCGCAGCCGCATGCCGAGCCGAGACGCGGTGATGTGCACATCGCTGATATGGGCAAGTCGAGCCATCGCGAATCAGCTTAGCAATTGTTTCGGAACCGTCTGCGCACGTTCGCCGCTTGCGGTTTAGTAGCTTAGCGCAAGAAGAAGCGAATCGCCCGCGCGGAGGAACGCTTTGGCGGCATTCCTCTGCGAGAAGACGATTCGCTTGCTCCAGTGCGGGGAACGTTTAGATGACGTTGCTGATCATGAAGTCTGCAAACGGACTCCACTGGGACGCCACGTTCTGTGCGTTGAACGCACGGACCCAAACTCGATAGGTGGAACCTGCCGCAAGCGGCGTTGCGGGAGTGAACGAACTGGTGGTCAAGTTCGTTTGCCGAATCGCCTGCGACGAGCCGGTCGTCAGGTTATCGACCCACAGATCGTATCGGCTCGTGCCTGCGATCGTGCTCCACGTGAACGTCGGGAACGTGGTCGAAATGCTGCCGATCGGAGCCGTCACCGTGGGGATGCCGATCCGGAAATCGGAAGCCGCACTCCAAGGCGTTGCGACGTTTTGCGCGTCGAACGCTCGGACCCAAGCTCGGTAAGTTCCCGAGGGGAGCGTCGAAGCCGTGAACGAATTGGTCCCGGAAATCGTTTGCCGAATCACCTGAGACGCACCCGTCGTCAAGTTGTCGACCCACAGATCGTAATTAGTGGCCCCGGTGTTCGTCCATGAGATGGTCGGGGTTGACGACGCCGTACCGATCGGTCCGGTGATGGAGGGGATCCCAACCGAGAAGTCGGAAGCCACGCTCCATGCCGTCGATGCTCCTGTCGCATCGATGGCGCGGACCCAGACCCGATAGGCGCCGACGGCGAGGGGATTCGTCGGGGTAAACGTCGGGCTTCCGCCCGAGATATTCGTCTGCCGAATTACCTGGGATGCTCCCGTAGTGAGGCTGTCGACCCACAGATCGTATTTCGCGGCCGCGTCCACTGCGGTCCACGTAATTGCAGGCGTCGCACTTCCTGTCGTTCCTGTCGGAGCGGTGACCGTCGGAGCACCGATTCGGAAATCGGCCGACGTGCTCCAACTGCTGGCGACGTCCGAGCCGTTCAAGGCACGAACCCAGACGCGGTAGGAGCCATAAGCGAGATTCGCACTCGGAGTGAAGGTCGTGGAGACAAGGCTGGTTTGACGAATGACCTGAGAGGCGCCCGTCGAAAGATTGTTCACCCACAAGTCATACCGAGCGGCCAGCGAAGTTGCCGTCCAAGAGAACGTCGGGGTGACGTCGTTGATGACGCCGATCGGCGAGAGAAGAGAAGGCGTTCCCGGCGCGGCGGTCGAGGTCGCATTCATCGTCCATGTCGCGACGACATTGCCGGAAGAGGCATTTCCCGCAAGGTCGGCGATTGCGGCGCCGACGACCTTGAGCGAATAACCCCCGCTTGTAGAGGTCAGAGGCGCGGGCAGCGTGATGCGGTAAAGGGTCGGGTCGATTCCATCTTGGGCAATCGCAACCCCTGAGCCCGCATTGATCAGATTGGCGCTGCCGTCACGCGACAAGATCAGGTCCGCGAACGTCAACGAGGTCAGCGAAATCGCTTCGGAGAAGGTTACATCGATGCTGGTCACCGAGGTGCTGCGGACATTGGGGACCACATCGCTGAGCGTCACCAACGCCGGAGCGATGGTGTCGAGGGTAAAGAGGAACGCCGTGCTGGCCGCTCCTACATTGCCCGCGACGTCGGTCTGAC
>JAIEPT010000119.1 GCA_019748295.1 Gemmataceae bacterium
TGACCAAGCTGCCGGGTGGGATTCGCACCCACTGAAAACCAGCGCCTTTGCACGGCGCACACCACAGAGGCACAGAGCACACAGAGAAAGGTCGGAGATCGGAATTTGAAGAAGTAAGAATGAAAGTAGCGATCTTCTTTTCATTCTTCATTTTCCGATCTCCGACCTCCGATCCCCTGCCTTTCTCTGTGTGCTCTGTGCCTCTGTGGTTAGAGATCTTTGCCGATTTTGCCTCAACATCGGCATTCAAGTAGCCTCAAAGAACTACCCCCTGGACGAGGGCGCTTATAATCTGGGGGAGAGCGAGCCGCGACGGCGAACTGCCGGCGGGGCTTCCGCGAGCCCCCATCTCTGGGAAGGATCTTTCATGGCCAGTCACAACGTGTTCGAGTTCACCGACGACAACTGGGATTCCGAAGTCGCCAAGTCCGCCGTGCCCGTCGTCGTCGATTTCTGGGCTCCCTGGTGCGGCCCCTGTCGTGCCCTTAGCCCGATCATCGAGCGCATCGCCACGCAGTTCGCGGGCCGAGTGAAGGTCGGCAAGCTGAATGTGGACGACGCTCAGGAAGTCGCCACCAAGTACGGCGTCACCAGCATTCCGCGCGTCTTCATCTTCAAGGGAAGCGACCGCCCCGAAAAAGCGTTCGTCGGCCTCACCTCCGAAAGCGAACTGGTGAAGTCGATCAACACCGTCCTCGGCGCGTAAGTTCGTCAGAGCCTGAGCGCCAGCGAGGGTTTCGCACAGACGCCGGAAGGTGCGTAAAGCCGCTTCCGGCGTCTGGGCGAAACCCTCGCTGGCGCTCGGGCTCTGACCATTCAGTCCGCGATCTTGTTGCGCGAATCGATACCCAGGCACAAGAGCGACATGCCGATGTACATGGCGCTGATGGTGAACCAGACGGCAGTCCAGCCGTAGTTTCGCTCAAGATAATTGACGGCGTTGGGGGAGGCGAACGCGCCGAGATTGCCGATCATGTTTCCCCATCCGAGCACAAGCGCCGTGCTGCGGCCCCCCACATCCATGCAGTAGGCCCAGATAGCCGGCAGACAGACCTCGCTGCAGAACAGAACAAATCCGAACAGCACCACCACCGCCCAGGCATTGCCCGGGGGTAAGAAGTAAGCCCCCGCAAAGACCACTCCCGCAATGATGCGAGGGATCGTGAGCGGCAACACTCGACCCCACCGTTGGCCGAATCGACGCGTCGAGGCATCGGTGAGCCAACCTCCCACGAGCAGGGCGGGCAAGGCGCAGGCGAGGATCAAGGATTGCAGAAACCCCCGTTCGGGCTTGTCGGTCACGCCGTGAACGGTTTCGAGGTAGGGGTTGAGCAGCGAAACATAGAACGCGAACCCGAAGTTGGCGCCGAATTGATAGACGGACAGGCGCCAAAAGTCCGTATTCCGCAAGATTCGCTTGAGCAGTTCGCCGAACTTCAAGGGTTCGCCAGACGCAGCGTTCAGAGGAGGCGCCGTCGCCGTAATGCTCTCCGAGTCGGCTGTTTCCCCCACAACCGGAGGAGGGGCTTCGATCAGCGCAAGCTCGGCATCGTTGACGCCTGGATGCTCCCGCGGGTTATCCCGATACCTCACGGCGAAGCAAATCGCCACCACGATGCCGAACAACCCGAAGGCGATGAAAGTGGGCCGCCAGGTTTGGCCGTAAAACATCGCGTTGACGGCTGCGATGGTTCCGAACATCCCGGTCATGTACGCGACCAAGAATGGCGCCACGGTCCCGCCGATGCGGCCTCCCAACGAAACCACTCCGCTGGCCGTGCCCCGCTGAGTCACCGGTGTCCAGCGTCGAATCATGCTGGAGCATGCGGGGTACGCGCCCGATTCGAAAAGGCCGCATCCGAGGCGGAAGAAGAGCAGGCTCCAGAAGTCTCTTGCGAGGCCCATGAGTGCTGTCAACACGGACCAAATTGCCACGTAGGAAGACAGAATCCGACGCGGGCCGAACCGATCGGCAAGGTATCCGAAGGGGAGCTGGCCGAGCGCGTACGTCAGGTAGAACGCACTGTGCATGAACGACATCTGCGGTTCGCTGAGCCCAAGATCGTCTCGAACATCGCTATGAACGGCAGTCAGACACAAGCGATCCAGATAAAGCAAGACTGCGATCACAGTTCCGATCGCAACGACGCGGTAGCGGACGGAGGTAGGACGGACAGGCATGAGGATCTCGTGGTTGTGCCGCGGGGCGGGCGCTACTCTAATGCGTCCCGCGGTCGAGAACCACCGAGAAAACGCACGTAGTTGATTCGAGGCGTTATCCACCCCCAAGCCCAGGGGCGAGCGCAGCGAGCTCCTGGGATCGGAGCGTCGGTAGAGCGACATGCTTTCCGTCTGGAACCCAGGAGCTCGCTGCGCTCGCCCCTGGGCTTCGAACGCGCGCATGAAAAGGCAGAGACGTCTTCGCGACGCCTCTGCCTTTTTTGCGAATCGCCTCAGCTCAGCAACGCGAAGCGTTACTTCTTCTTCTTCTCGCTCACGATGATCTCGGTGACCTTGTTGTCGTTCACTTCGAGGGTAGCGCCGACGCCTTTGGCGCCGAGATCCTTGAGGGCTTCGTTCTTGAGCCCGCCTTCGAGGGGAATCGTTTCCTTCTTGTCTTTCTTGGAAACCTTCACGTCCTTGGCGAGGTCGAAGGTTTTGCTCTCGCCCTTCTCCCCCTTCTTGGCGCCGATCCCTTCAACAGTGACCTTGCCGCCGTCGATCTTCGTGATGCGGCCCTTCACCGATTCGGCCATGGCCAGACCGAGCGACAGAGCGAGCAGGACAAACGCGCACAACACATTTCGCAGCATCGACTTCTCCTTGGGGGGTAAACAGCATCCAATTCGGTTCAAGCCTTTAACCGCGGCCAAGCGAAAAGGTTCCGCGGAGATTCGCGAATTTCATCCGCGCTGGCTGGCCCGCGCAAGCCGGTCGTGAACGCCTAGCCAGGCATCCCCCTCCGGCGGCGCTTCCACGACGATGCAACCCACGCCAGCGTCGTCCAATTCATGCAGCGCGGCGAACAAGCCGGCGGCATACCCACGCGGGTCCGCAGGCAACGTTCGCACGATGATGAGGGAGTTGTTCGGCCCGCTGTCGGACATGAGCAACAGGCCGACACGTTGCTTCTTTTCGGAAAGCTCGATCGCCCGCCGTTTCGCATCGAGCGAAAGTTCCAGCGGCGTGTTCGGCGCATAGTGCTTCGCCAACATCCCCGGCGAGCGAAGCGGGCCCTCGGAAGACGCGGTTCGCGCGAGCGATCCGATGACGGATTCGATTTCCGCAGGCGCAATCAGGCCAGGCCGCAGCAATCGAGGCGGGTCGCAGGTCAGATCCACGACGGTGGACTCGATCCCGCCCGCCGTCGCCCCGGCATCGAGGATCGCATCGATGCGGCCCTCCAATCCGCGCAGCACATGGTCGGGACGCGTCGGCGACAGTGCGTTGGACCGATTGGCGCTGGGCGCCGCCAACGGCATCTTCGCCGCGCGAAGCAGACCTAGCGCCACCGGATGCGCGGGAACGCGGATCGCCACCGTCGAACCGCCCGCCGTGACGACATCGGGCACCTTCTCGCTTTTGGGCAGCACCAGCGTCAACGGTCCCGGCCAAAATCGCTCCGCCAACAGGCGAGCTTGCGGCGAGATGCGTTCCGTCAGCGGTTCAGCGGAAGCGAAATCAGGCACATGCACGATGACGGGATTGGTCGCCGGCCGCCCCTTCGCCTGAAAAATGCGGCGAACTGCCTCCGCATCCAGTGCGTTCGCGGCGAGCCCGTAGACGGTTTCCGTCGGCATCGCCACCAGTCCGCCGCGGCGCAGAATCTCCGCCGCCCGCGCGAGGATCGTCTCGTCGGGTTGCTCGGGATCGATGCGCCAAACTTCGGTTTTCATGGCAGGAACCACGTCGCCGTTTGTTGTAGCATCAAGCTGGATCGACAACCGAGGACGAACCGGTGGCAACCATTTGGATTCCCGCGCCGCTTCGGGCATTGACGCAAGGGGAAGACCGCATCGTCGTGGCCGCATCCACCGCGCGCGAGGCAGTCGACGCCCTGGAAATCCGATTCCCCGGCATCCGCGAACGGCTGCTGCACGACGGCGAACTGCGGCCCGGATTGGCGCTGGCGATCGACCAGCAAGTGATGCGCCACGGCCTTGATCGGCCATTGCAAGAAGCCAGCGAAGTGCATTTCCTCCCCGCAATCGGCGGAGGCTGAATCGACCCGCGCGTGCCCTGTAGGGAACGCCCTCCGTGGCGTTCCGCCTGACTGGACGCGTCCGAGCAGCCGCGTCCGCATTCCGCGATCGCCGCTTGCGGCTTAGTGGTCCGCGGCGTCTGATCGCTAAGAGCCTATCCGGAAAACCCCATTTTTCCGTATATGATGAACGCAAAGCTCATGTGCAGCATAGCGATGTA
>JAIEPT010000312.1 GCA_019748295.1 Gemmataceae bacterium
GAGGCCCCGGCACCCGAAAGGGCCGGACGGATAGGCCGCCCCTAAACCACCGCGCTACCTCTCGACTCTACTCGGAAGACCTCGGCGAGTCTGCCGAGATTGGTGTCGTTGAACCCAGTGACACCGTCCCGGGTGGATGATCCGGTGGTGGTTCGGGAGCGCCGTAGAGGGCGTGGGGATGATGTCGAACCCGGCACTCCGGATGCCCTCTTCGCTCGCCGTCCCAACCGTCTTGGCCTGCTCGTGCAACCCCTTGGCTCTGGGCAGCCCGGCCCGCATTTCCTGTGCGGCAGCGCCAGGGGTTGGGGCTTTGATGACCGAGATGCCGGGGATGTCGAGCGCAGCTTCGCGCGGCTTGAGCCGTAAGTTTTCCACGCTCGCGCCACCGATACGGTAATTGTCCCCGGCCTTGCCGCCGGCAATGGCGACAGGAGGGACGGCAGCTTCCTCCGCCACGGCCGCGGCCTTGGTCACGCCGCAGCCGATGCCGCTGGCACCCGGTACGCCGTTATGGACCATCACCGCCGTGCCCTTCTCCTTGTCGACGAAGTAGGTGTGGAACTCTTCGACCTCCACGTTGAACAACTCGATCTGCCCGTACCGGATTCGGCCTTTGGCCTCCAGTTGGGTGCTGCCCAGATCGGTCTCCAACGTCTCGCCGGGGTACAAATCGTTCGCCTGCACCCACTGGTTCCGGCTGGCCGACTTGAACAAGTGGCCCGGAGAAGTCGTGATGATCGCTCTGGCGATCCGCAGGTCGAGGACCATGAACCCGACGTGTTTGATCGTACCAAGAACTCGCCGCTCTTTCAGCCCGCCCTCGTGTACCGTTTCCGACGGCGGCTCCCACATCTTCGGCGGCTCGACCTTCGTGACGAGACCGATGCTGCCGTCCTCCAGTTTGAACCGCATGCCCGGCTTCAGCCTCTCGACCCGGAGAACGAAGTCGTTCTCCAAGGCGACGAGTTGCCCGACCGGGAAGCAGTAGGTGGCTTCCGCCTTCCCGAACGGCTCGTCGAACGTGTACTCGATGGCGACCCGTTCGATTCCGCGCTTGGCTCGCGGCTTCGTGCTGGGGCGTGCGGCGGTGGCAACACTCGCGCCTTCGCCGAAGACGCCTCGCGGCTTCTGCAAACCGCTCAGCGAACCGAGGCAGCATTTCTTGTGCTTCTTCCCGCTACCGCACGGGCACGGGTCGTTTCGTCCGATGCGCTGCCCGTCCACGCTGCACCTCCTTGCCGAACGACCCAGCTCAGCAGCCGGGGCCGCCTGAAGAGGCTTCATGTCGCGCGAAACCGAAATGGCGGCCCCGGTCGGCTGCAGTGGCTTGTTCGGCCATGCTCGCAATCGCCAACGAGTCTCTCTACGCGGACAGTGTCTTGCGGACCGGCGCAAGCCATGCCGACACGGAGCGCCCGTCCGCTTGGGGCTTGTAGTAACAGCCGAGGTTGGACAACAGCCGGCTCGGATCGGCGGACTGCTGCGCCTCACGGATAGCTTGTTCGAGTTCCGCGCTGAGGGCCCGAACAGAGTCTGCCGGTTCGCGGCGGCGAAACTCTTCGACCGCAGCTTCGGGCGTAGAGAATTCCTCCGGCCAGTCTTGGTGGAGATCCGCGCCGAGGAACTGTGAGAGTGCTGGATAGGTCTGTGTAATCATTGTGGAAACCCCGTGATGATGCGGAACCCGCCGGGCATGGAAGCATCGCGTTCCAGAACGAGGCGAACGGAGGACGAATCTACAGGAGCCGTGGCGCCCGTGGCACCCGTGCCATGCGTGCCATGCTTCGTCGGATCCCTGGCCGGGCTCTTCGAAGCTTCCGCTTCCACCGACGAAGCATGCGAAGCTTCCGAGACTTCGGTCTAGGGGCATGCTTGAGCGGTGAAAGCGGACGGTTTGGAGAGCCCGGCCAGGGATCCGCTCAAGCATGGCACGTTACCTTTGGCTTTAAGCCAACGAACTCAGACGGGCACCTGTCATGTCTGCCTCAAGTGGGCGGCTACGGTTGCAACACCTTGACTACAAGGCTGGATGGCTGCATCATCGCCGATGGTGGCTTAGGCCGGAATGAAAATCGCATGAAAGCGAAACTGCTTGGACGCATTCGCGGTAACTTGGGTGCAGTTCGTTCATGGAATCGACACGAGGTTTGACCATGCATCGTTGGATCATCGCCGCCCTTGCGGTTTGCGTATTCTCCGCACCGCAATTCGCAGCCGAGAAGGAAGCATCGAAAGCGAAGCTCGGCGAAAAAATCGCGGGGCTGATGTTTCCGGACGACAAGGGAAACCAAGTTCCGTTCGAGGATCTGCGAGGCAAAAAGGCGACTGTGGTCGTCTTTCTCTCTTTCGAATGCCCCGTTTCCAACAGCTACGCCCGACCTCTCGTCGACATGGCGAAGGAGTACGGCAAGCAAGGCATCGCGTTCGTCGGCATCAGCACCAATCAGGAAGAAACGCGGGCCCAGATCGCGAAGTATCGCAAAGACTTCGATCTGAATTTTCCCGTCTACCTCGACACCGGCTACAAGGCCGCAAACGCCTTCGCCGCCGACATCACCCCGGAAGCGTTTGTGTTGGATGCTGAAGGCGTGGTGCGTTATCGCGGTCGCATTGATTCGACCTGGGCGGATCGGCTCAAGAAGCACAACAACACCGCGGTTCGGCAGGATCTCAAGCAAGTCATCGGCGAAATGCTGTCGGGGCGGCCGATCGCGACGCCGGCAACCGTTTCCGTCGGCTGTCCGATCGATCGCGAGTTGAAGCCGACCGCGAAGGACGGTGCGGTTACCTACTACCGCGATGTGTTGCCGATTTTGCAGGCGCGTTGCCAATCATGCCATCGGCCTGGCGAGGCGGGGCCATTCTCGCTGTTGACCTACAAGCAGGCGGTAAACTGGGCGGACGACATCAAGGAATACACGAAGAATCGCCAGATGCCGCCATTCAAAGTTTCGGAAGGCATCGCGTTTCACAATGATCGCCGCATGAGCGACAAAGAGATCGCGACGCTCGCCGCATGGGCCGAGAGCAACACGCCGATGGGCGATCCCAAGCAGGCTCCGCCGGAAAAGAAGTTCGTCGAAGGCTGGCAACTCGGCCAACCGGATCTGGTTCTCTCGCCCAGCAGCGATTTCGTGCTCGGGCCGAACGGCAAGGATGTGTTTCGCTGCTTCGTGATGCCGACCAATCTGCCCGAGGATGTCTTTGTGACGGCCGTGGAGGTGCGTCCCGCGAATCCGCGAGTCGTGCATCATGCGTTGCTGTTCATCGACACGACAGGGCAGGGGAGAAAGCTGGAACAAGCCGCTCAAGCGACGGAAAAGAAGGCTGACAAGGAACATGCCGCGGAGGAACCGCGTTATGACTTGGGCCCTGGCTACACGGTTTCGATGGGCGTGGGCTTCATTCCGCAAGGCGGATTGCTTGGTTGGGCGCCGGGACAGATTCCGCGCTACCTGCCCGAGAACTCCGGCATCAAGTTGCCGAAGAATTCCGACATCGTGATGCAGGTCCATTACCACCGCGATGGTCGGGCCGAGAAGGACCGCACGCAAGTCGGCCTTTACTTCTCGAAGAAGCCGATCGAGAAGACGTTTGCCGGAGGCATTATTGCAGGCCGCACCGATAGCGGCATTTTGGGCGGGCGATTCTTCATCATCCCGGCCGGGGACGAGAAGTTCAAACTCGCGGGCGATACCGTGGCGACGAAGGATTTCACCCTATATACGATCATGCCGCACATGCACATGCTAGGCAAATCGATCAAGGTAACGCTCACGCCTCCCGAAGGGGCCGAAAAGACGCTGCTGGCAATCCCCGCGTGGGACTACAACTGGCAGGAAACCTACGCGCTCAAGGAGCCGTTGTTGATCAAGGAGGGTTCGAAACTGCATGTCGAAGCCATTTACGACAACAGCGCCAAGAACCCGATGAATCCTTTCAACCCGCCCAAGCGAGTGACCTTCGGCGAGCAGACGTTCAATGAGATGTGCTTCGTCTTCCTCGGCGGTTCCTCGCCGCACTCCCCGCAAATCGGCCGAGGCCGAACCCTGCCGCTGACGTTGTTCACGAACAAGAAGTAGAAGTCTGGCCCGCGAGCTTAGGGGTTCGTCGACCTCGCATCGCTGCGTGGCATTGCGTCAAAAGCCCGCAAGGAATCGAGAATACGGGGGAGTCATTAAGCAGATCGGGGCGGACGAACGGGACCGCGAACGCTGAAAGCGTTCCCCAGCAAAGCCCAGGGTTGGCGACCAACGGGAGCCAACCCTGGGGTTCGAATACATCAGTAGATGAGCTCTGAAAGAGCTCGCCAGGATGCCTGATACTTGGAAAGGATTCGCCGGATGGAGTTTTCTGGTGAACTCTTTCAGAGTTCCATCACATCGGACGGACCTTTTACCCAGGGTTGGCTCCCGTTGGTCGCCAA
>JAIEPT010000290.1 GCA_019748295.1 Gemmataceae bacterium
AGATGTGATCGCGGAGATCGAGCGCTGGAGGCTGGCGGGCCGAAGCTGCTTCGAAGAGCTGCTGGCAAGCATGAATCCGGAATGCCCGAAGCCGGCGCCCCCCAACAAGGGAATCCTCGATCAAGTCCTCCCCGTCCCCGACGGCTGATCCGCAAGTCCCCGCCTCTAACTCACTAAGCCCACCTCACTACGCCGCTTCCTCGAAGCGACCCGCTTGCTGGTGCGCGCAAAGCGGAGCGAAGCCGGATCCGCTTTCGTTCGCGTTCCTCGATGCGTCGGCGTGCCGCCTTGAGTTGCCGCGGCGGGGAGGTCGATCAACCCTTGCTGCTGATTTTCTTAGAGTTGCCCGATGGCGTCCAAACCGACCGCTTATGCGAATGCCCGCGTTGCAGCTGCGGCGACTTTCCCAAAATCAGCCGTACAGAATGGACAGCTACCAGGCAAGCGGGCAACTCGAAGGCGCGATCACCTTGTTTGAGACGTGTGTGTCGGCGTTCCCTTCCAGCGAATCGGCGAAAAGTCACTTGCTCGAAGCACGCAAGTTGCACCAAGCCGCGAAGCAGTATGAGGGAGAACTGCTCTCGATGGCAAATTCATTGGAAGCGGGACGTTTGGAGCCGGCTCGCAAATCGCTGGTGGCCGCCAAAACGTCGCGGTTCGCCGACGAACGCTTGCCGCCGCTGGAGAAGACGCTCATCGCCAAGGAAAAGGAAGCGGCATTTCGCACCGCATTGAAAGGAGCGGAAAAGCACCTTGACCGCGGAGAGCTTGCGGAAGGACTCGCTCGCCTCGCGGAGAGTCTGAACGAATCGCCTGAGAACCAGGTCGCCAAAGCGTGGCAGGAAGCAGCGAAACTTGCGCAAGAGATCATGAGCAAGCACACGTCGATCCATCAGACGATGCGCGCAGGGAATCTGGACTCGGCCGGAACAATGCGGCGAGAGACGGGCAATCAGGTCATCTCCGGACAGGAGCAGTCGGCCTGGAAATCGGGCCCTCTCGCCTCCACTGTGAAAAGCATTGTCGCTGAGCAAATCGCGATAGGCAGGAATTTAATTGATGCGCTCGACACGAGCTGTCAAACGGAATCCGCAGCGAGCATGACCGCGTGGGCGGATCGGAAGTTCAAAGAGAGTCTTGCTCGCCTCAATCGCGGTCGCGCCGGTCTTTTGTCGGCTCTTGAGCATTGCAAAGAAATGCAGCGATTCCAGGCTGACGAAGCGATGAGTGAGATGCTCCGCTTTCAAAAGCGACTCGACGAGTTGGACCATACGTCCAAGGAAATTCGCGCCACTGCACTGCTCTACGAAGGCATGGAAAGCCTTGCCCAAGCGGAGTCAGTTCTCGGCAAGGCAAGGGCGAACCCAGAGCGGGTGCCTGAAGGCGTCGAGCAAGCGGAGCGGGCGATAGGCCATTTAGCGGAAGCTACGCGTCAGGGATCGAAACATGCCGAGGAACTCGCGGCGAAAGCCCTACGCACGAAGCAGTCTTTGATCCGGTTGAGGCAGCCTCTGCAGTTCGATGCATCTTCTACATCGGCTGGAGAATTCAGTTTCTCCGCCAAACAGTGGAAGACGCGGAAAGACCTAGCTGGAAACGCAGTCCTCCATGCCTCCGCCGCTAGCGCCACGTTCTCTTCCTCGCAAGAGCCTTGGCCCGACGATTTCGAACTACAGGCCGAGTTCGCCGTTCTTGACGAAACCGGTACTCCGAAGAATCTTCTTTTTAATTTCTACGATCAGCCGTTCACGCTCCTTCTGCGAGGGGAACAAGGAAAAGCGGACAGCATTCGGTTCTCTCTGGGCCGAGACAAGGGCAACGGAACGGTGCCAATCTGGGGCTTACGAGTCCAATCCAAGGTCTACTCGCTGAAGCGAGTGGAAACCGAACAATCGGTGACGCTTCGTGTCGTCCGCAAAGGGAACACGCTGACGGCCTTCGTCAATGGTGTACAGGCCATGGAATCGACGGTTACCGCCCGTTTCGAGGGGCTCACGGTCGAGACGACAAGCCTTTTCCATCCAGCACTGGAGCGACGAGACGGTTCGATCGGGCTGTACCGCATCCGGGTTCGGGCGCTGGGGTTCAAAGGGAACTGACCGACTGCATTTGTTCGCCATAACGGCGAAAGGGTTGTCCAATGGCATGGTATTTCAAGCGCGGCGACCATTGGTACGGCCCCTATACCTCGGAACAACTGAAGCAGATGGCACGCTCCGGCCAACTTCGTCCAGGAGATGCGGTCTCCCGACAGGAAGGAGGACCAACGGTGCCGGCGACCAAGATCAAAGGGCTCTTTGACAACGTTCAACCAAATCCTGTGCCGACAATCCGCGCGACACCGGCGCCGAATCCAGCGGCCGCTTTCTCGAGCGCTTCGCCAACTACAGTTGAGCGCGGCCCTTCAAGCGTCCGAAAGGTTCTGTGGTTTGGGCTGTTGGGCGCGTTCGGTTGCCTAGTCGGTTGGCTCTTGGGCGAAGGGTTTCTCTGGTTAGCCATGCCCGGTAGCAAAGAAGCGACGGCCTCGCTGGCGACCAAGCCGACCTTGCCGCCGCTGGTTAGGCAAGCTGCGCCGACGCCTCCGGCGCCTGTAGCTGCCCCTGCCGCGCTGCTGTCGCGAACACTGCCTCCCGCACCTCTGCCTCCCGAGATTCCGGTCCTGACATCCCGAATGCCTGCCGCGCCGGCCCCGCCACCCCCGGAATTTGCGCAACGTCTGGAGAAAGCGGGCGCGAAGAGCGGCGACGTTCAGATCACCTTGATCTGGTTTAACCGCAATGACCTAGATCTTCACTGCGTTGATCCCATGAAGGAACACATTTTCTTCGGCCACCGAAGATCGCGTTCCGGTGGCGAATTGGATGTGGACATGAACGTCACGGGGGAATCAACTCGTCCCGTCGAAAACATCTACTGGCCTAAAGGTCGGGCGCCATGAGGTAAATTCAAAGTTTACGTCCATCATTTTTCCAATCAGGGAAGCCCCGACCCAACGGAATTCAAGGTGAACGTGCTTGTCGGAGGCCGTCGCCGAGAATACTCGGGGACTGTCTCGCGTGGCGATGCCATCCGCTTTGTCTGCGACCTCGACGTGAAACCCGGCGGGGAAGACGACGACGAACCGGGCCTTCGGGTGGCGGCGTCTCCGGAACTGATTGTTACCCCTGGCGGCAAGAACCTCCTGAAAGTTCGAGTTGCAAGGACGGGCTTTACCGGCCCCGTCGCATGCCGACTTGATGGGGACCTGCGTGGGATAGACGCGCCGCCGTTTGCGATTGCCGCAGGCGAAACGCAAGCAACCGTGGAGATTGCGGCGGACTCGTCCGCTAATGCCGGGACGCGACTACTGGCCGTTCGCACCTCCGCCGGGACGTTGAAGGCGGATGCAAACTTTCAACTCACAGTCCAGGCTGTCCCACCGGAATTGCGTCTCGGAACTTCTCCGGAGGTGATTATCCATCCGGGGGGGAGCAACGGGATTCAGGTTCGCCTTGCTCGGTCAAACGTTCCAGGCTCAGTACGTGTTCGACTTGAGGGCGACTCTCGTGGGATCGCTCCCGCCGAAATCTCGCTTGGGCCGACCGAGAATGAACTCACTCTGCCGATTCAGGTGAATGCGTCCGCGGCGATCGGAGATCGAGTAGTGAAGATCGTCGCCACTGCGGGAGAAGTGCAGGCGGAAACCAACATGCGATTGCGTATCGAGGAACTTCCGCCTCAACTCCGGCTAGCGATTCCAAGCGAAATCCAACTTCATCAAGGCGGCCACAACGAATTGCCGGTCCGCACCGCACGGGACCGGTTCACGGGTCCGGTACACGTGCGTCTCGAAGGCAATTTGAGCGGCGTGTCTCCACGGGAATTCACGATCCCCGCGGATCGCGACCACGTGGAGGTTGCGATCTACGCGAGCGAGGATGCCGTCGCTGAAGCAAGGTCCATCCGGGTGATCGCTGATTCGACCGCTGGCCGAGCCGAGCAATCGCTTCAACTGATCGTTGCCGGTCGTCCGAATATCGCCGGCGCTTCGTGGTCCTGGCGGATGGTTTTTGTTATTGGGCTATGGACATCGCTGCTGGCGCTGGGCTTGTCGGCAGCTCTTGTTATTGGGCAAAACCGACATCTCGATCGTCCTTGGCTTTCGTGGGGTGAATTCGCGATCTTGGCGACCGGAAGTTTGGCGGCCGGAGTTATTGCTGGCGGAACGGGACAGTCACTTTATGGTTTGCTCGCTGAAACCGGATTGGTTCCGGAAATTGGGTTCTCGGCAGGCTGGCTGCTTCTCGGCTGTTTGTTGGGGCGCGGCGTCGTGTTCTTCATTCCGAATCTGAGCGTCTGGCGTGCTACCGTTGCCGGAGGTGTTGGCGGGCTGCTCGGGGCGGCAGCTTTCATTGTCGTTTCAAACCAGCAATTCCCGGAACTGTCAAAAGCCCTAGCAATTCGCTGCAGCTGTTCGTAAACTCAACGGGGCGTTCTCT
>JAIEPT010000001.1 GCA_019748295.1 Gemmataceae bacterium
CAGGACAGACGCACGATCCCGCTCGCCTTCAGCTCAAAACACGTCGCCAGCCAAACCCTGGTGAATAAAGCGGGCTAGGTTGCCAAGACACGGAACTTTGGCGTCCCAAAGCGGATCATTGGTTCGGCTATCACCTACGACGCTGACCTCGAATACAGGATCGTGCCGCATGGCAGCGGCCGAACCTCAAAAGGCTGAAGAGCCGGCGGATCTACGGACGGAATTCCGGAAGCGTATGGAACCTCACTCCGGACAGAGCACCTGCGACCTGGAAGGCTCGAGGCGAGGCTGAATAGGTCAGGCTGGCGGATCGCCGGCAAGAGATCGTAGAAGGTCGAACTCGTCCATCGTGACAAGCTGGGTCCCTGGTGCCATCGCCATGCGCACCCGTCGCCCGTCGTAGCGCAGCCCGAACGCCGCCAACCACTTCTCGTCTTGCAGACGATCCGTAAATCTCCGAAGGGCGAGACGATCCTGTTGACTCAAGGCGGAAAGGATCTCCGGATCCGGCGTCCGTGACTTGTCTGGATGACCGCTGATCAATGTCTCGATATCGATCTCCGGGATCTTCCGCAGCGCAGCCGTCAGAATTGCGTACCGCCTCGCCGCTGCATACCCGTCCTCGACGACGTCCATGATCTGCAAACGATCATTGGTGTCTGCGATGCCTGCGATGATTTCGTCCACACGCCGCGCGCGTGTCCGTTCCGGTCTTCGCTTCGGAAGCCCGAGAACTTCGGCCTGCCTTGCCTTCACGTATGCGTAGAGTCCTTCGGGATCGGCGCGGATGGTGACTGAGTGAGGTCCGATCCATTGCGAAGCTTCGCCGGTAATTCCATTTGCCGCATCCAACCTCGAACGGAGCCGGATGTAGGCATGGATTGCCTGCGGGTTGATGTTCGGCCGTTTCGGCGAACCAAACGTCGGTTCGTCGCGGCCTGCCTCCAGCGAGAGCTGGCGGGCGCGCCCGTTCGCTAGGTCGTCGCAGGCTTCCTCCAGACGCCGAAGGGTCGCAAGCCTCACGTTCGAGCGGGGGCCGCCGGCAGCCTCGGTCCGGAGGCGATCCATGATCTTGCGGGACGTGACGCGATCGCGCTCGGGAACGACATCTTTCACGCCGCCCTCCCGATCGTCTTTTCTGTCACCACGGTGGAAAGCGCGGCGATGCCGTCCGCCATGGCCGGCATCTCGTCGATTCGAAGCGTGCCATCGATCACCGCCTGCAACCGGTCCGGAGAGTTGGTATGGGTCACGAGCAGATCACCCAATCGATCGAGCGCCCTCGACCTCGAAGCCGGGTCGAGCTTGTAGAAGTAAGATCCGATGTCCTGTGTCCGGATGACCTCGAAGAGAAGGCGATCCCGCATCTCGTTCAGGCCGGGCGGCAGATCCAGTGATGCGCCGGGCATGAGGTTCGATTCGCAGACCAGGGCATGCATATGCTCGAAGGTATGGACCTCGTCCGAGCCGAGGCTGACCGCGTCCATGCGGACACTGCCCGGCAGAACGAGAGCCGTGCTCTCTTGTTCGGGCGCGTGCAATCGCGCCTCCGCGGCCTTCACCGTCTGATACTCCAGACACCATTCCTTCCACAGGGCATCGCGATCTTCGCGCTCCCTGCCGGCGTTCGCGAGCAGGGAGTGCGCCGATCGACCCTCGTCCTGTGCGGCGTATGCCTCGTCGTTGAGTCTTCCCTCCCGCTGCATGCTGAGCTTGATCTCCATCATCAACGAGTTGAGGCGATGGACCAGCCCGGCTAGAAACCCTGGCCCGGTGACCCTGAAGCGACACCCCGAACACGCACGCGGCCGCCAGACGGGGCCATAACGACCTTCGCCGATGCGCTCGCCTCCCGTGGCGCAGTCGCCGCCGGGGCAGATGCCGTGCGTGAACAGATCGAAGCCGGTCTTTCGCTCGAGATGCTCCCGCAGAAGGTCGGTGCCCGTAAAATCGTCCCCGGCACGAAGCGTGACGTGGGATTCGATTGCGTCTCGTATCAGTTCGTCCGCCGCGTCGTCGTCCAGAGCCATGCCGGACTGCCGTCGGCGATCCATCGCCTCCTGGATCGAACGATGCACGGACGCATCGCGAACCGCGTTGTAGTAGAAGGTCATCAGCACGGATTTGTGCCCAACGAGCATCTGGACGATCTCCGGCGAGACGCCGTTCTCGATCAGAACCGTGACGGTGGTAACGCGGAGCGAGTGGATGTCGAAGACCGGCCGCTCATCTCGCAGGAGTGGATACTCGTAGCCGAGCTCCTCGTTCACGATGGGTTGGCAGTGCGCCAAGAGATCGCGCCAATAGAATTGGATCTGGGTGTCGGTCACCGGCAGGGAGAGCGGGCTCGTCGGATCCCTGAACAACGGATAGACGTCGGCAACCGGCACGTTGACGTATTTGTTCGTCGTGGCCGGCCGTAGAGCCGGGATCGGGCCACGCATGGGATTGTATCGTGCCTGCAGCTCACGCAGCCGAACGACGGACGAAGCGATTTCGGCGTCGACCCATGGCACCTCGTAGGATTTTCCGTTCACCTTGTCGGTGTTGAGAAACATGCCCAGGACCGGGCGACGTACCTTCGCGTCCACGATTTCATGGACTTGGATGAACCCTTGTCGTCGCCCCTTCGTCGCGGTTGGAAGCACATTGGGCACGTAGGCGATCGTCGAAAGATCGACCGCCAGCTCGTCCCCTTCCCCGCTATCCAACCACGCCGCCTGCTGATTGCGGGCGCCCGAGTGCATGATCACGTCGATTAGGATCGGCGTAAGCGGGAAGAAGATGCTTTCGTGCCGTTTGGTGCGCGCATCCAGGACCAGGCGCCAGTTCGTGGATCGCCGCAAGCCGTGAGTCCGCGCGAGTTCGAAGTCGTTCCTGCGGTTCTCGCGAATGATGATGTCGAGAACTTTCTGGTCGAGTGCCTTTCGAACTGTCCGGGCTCTACGAACGGGAGCCTTGGTCGGCCGATCCTCGACTGGATCGACAGGGTTCGACCGATTCGCAAAATCGTCTCGGATCGCCGCCAACTGCCAGGCATGCTGGAGTTCGGAAGGGGCCGTGTAGGCGATACGCTCGTTGTGCGGAGCATAATGCTGGCGCAGGAATTCGACGTAGGTCATGCCGTCGCCACGACCATAGTCGTTGATGTGACGACCTCTGTCGATATCAGCGAGTGTCAACGGTGCTTTTTCGGGACCAAGGAACAGGACATAGACGAGCCACGTATCCAGGCAATCAGTAAGTCCTTTGATATTCTTGCGCTTGAAAAGGGGTAGCAGCTCCTTCAATTCCTCCGCCCAATCCCGTACGTGGCGGGGTACCTCGGCGACGGGACAACCCAGTGCACGGCTTGCCGAGCGGGTGTTGCGGGGAGTAGGGCGCTCACACCAGTCGAAGACGTCGACGCCGGTTCGCGCGAGCCGTTTGTTGCCGAAGAAGACCGGTGCCGAAGGGTGCGAATCGAGCGGCTGCCCGAAATAGGCGCAGCACTCCTTGAAAAGCGCATTGATCGACGACGAGAGAACGTTGCTCGATGTCGCCTTGGTGCCGCCGCGTCCGGACTGAACCCATTCCTTGAAGTACGCGAGTGGTCCCGCGCGAAGCTCCTTGGCCTGCCAGATCGTCGAGGAGCCTGCAACCGCAAGGAACGCGTTGAGGATGACGGCACCACTTTGACCGCGCACCGCTCTATGATGGGAGACGATACGGTCCGCAAGTGGCCGATGGCGCTCCGGAACGGCAAGCCACGAAGCGATGGGAAGCAGCCTGGCCGGGACGAGGTAGCTCATCCCCGAGACATGCTCCAGCGGCTGAAGCCAGATCCCTGCTGCACTGAGGTGTTGGGCGAACAGAGGAGCTGCGAAGATGCGACCGGAACCCTTCGCGGTGCTGCCTTCCGAGCCAGACGTCGCCTGTTCGTTGAAGAAGGCCTCGGTACGTTCCGCCACTTCCTTCAACAGATCCGAAGCAGATTGATGCTGGGCAAGCGTGGCACGTAGCGTTTTGGCGCCGATCAGGTTTGCCTGACCGACCTGGATGATTTGATCCAGGTCTTCCGGATCCTCGAAGATCATCTGCAGCATCCGGCGGCGGATCGCGGGTTTTTGGCTCAAAGCGACGCCGACGATTCCGCCATCGGTATCGCGCAGGCGAGATCGCTGCTTTCCATTGACGGTGCGGCCTTCTACAACGCCGACGTTGATCATTCCTTCAATGACGGCGCTGTTTTTGAGGTGAATGAAACGGCGTGGTTCACCGTCGGATGCGATCAGGCCATATTCGAGGTCTGCCCGCTTCGAATTATTCTTGATGTTCATGCCGAGCTGGCCATACCTCTCGACCACCTCGGAAACAGGCATGAGCATAAGCTCGAGCAGACTCTTTCGAAGCCGCTCCTGAAAAACCGTGGGTAGCGTCCGCGGACGAGGTGTAAATTCGAGGACCGCTTTGGCGGGGATTGGGGTGGCCATCGGGCCATGCG
>JAIEPT010000384.1 GCA_019748295.1 Gemmataceae bacterium
CCGCTCGCCTTACTCGCGCGAGGGCTGCGAGACGACGCGGTGAGGCGAAGTCGGCGTCGGAAGGCGGACGGTGAAGGTGCTCCCTTTTCCCACTTCGCTCCGCGCGGTCACGGAGCCGTGGTTCGCCTGAGCCAAGTGCTTGACGATCGCGAGGCCAAGACCAGTGCCTCCTAGTTCTCTCGATCGGGCTTTGTCCACCCGGTAGAACCGCTCGAAAATGCGAGGCAGGTCCTTCTCGGGAATGCCGATCCCGGTGTCCTCCACTTCGATGACGGCGTACTCCCCTTCGCCATGCCAGCGCACGCGAATAGTCCCGCCTTCCGGCGTATACTTCACCGCATTGTCCACGAGGTTGTTGACGATTTGGTCCATGGCCTCCTGATCCGCCCACGCTTCCAGGGGAGGCGTGTCCGGGCCGGGCGGGATGGCTTCGAAGGTTTGCCGTTTGGCGACGGCGAGCGATCGATGCCGGTCCATGCTGTCTTCGACGAGCAACGCCACATCGACCGTTTCGAACGAATACGCTTCCGTCTCCGATTCCACCCGGGCGAGCCGCAGCATGTCGAAGATCAGGTTCTTCAATCGCTCCGATTGATCGGCGATGCGGTGCAGAAAGGGCGTGCGAACCGTTGGATCTTCCGCGGCTCCGTCGATGAGCGTTTCCACCGAGGCCTGGATGACGGCGAGCGGCGTTTTCAATTCGTGCGAGACATTGGCGACGAACTCCTGGCGAAGACGTTCAAGCCGGCGCAAGTCGGTCGTGTCGTGAAGGACAAGCACCGCTCCGCGCGGCGGCGTGCCGGGCAAACGAGCCACATGGACGAGAAAGCTGCGCTGCCCCGGCGTCGCCCAATGCAATTCGCGCACTTGGATTGCTTCGTCCTGCAAGGCTTCGCGCACGAGCGTCTGCAGCGGACGATGACGGAGCAATTCCCAAAACGGCTTGCCGATCGCCTGGGCCACGGGCATTTCCAGCAGTCGGCCGACGCGATCGTTGGCGAACAGGATGCGCTGCTCCGAGTCGATCGCGATGACGCCTTCCACCATGCTGCTGAGCACGGTGCGAAGCTGATGGCGGTCTTCTTCAATTTGAGCGAACTGAGCGGCCAGCCGTTCGCTCATGTGATTGAAGGTGCGGGCCAAGACGCCGATCTCGCCGCGGTCCTGGGCGTAGACGCGATAGCCATAAGCTCCCGTTGCAATCGCTTCGGCCCCCTGCGTAAGCTCGGCGATGGGCCGAGCGAGGCGGCGCGAAAGCCAGAATGCGAGTCCCAGGGCAACCAGGGTCGTCAATCCGGCGGCCGTCCACGAAAGATTCCGCAAACTCGCGAGTTGCGATTCCACTTGGCGGATCGGCTCCGCGATGCGGATGAAGGCGACATCCGAATCGTCCAGATCCGTCCGCAACGCCATATACAGCATGTCCTGCCCCAGCGTCGGACTGCGGCGAATCGCCTTCCCCGTCCCCTTGAGCTTCGCCTGCTGAATTTCGGCTCGCTCGGCATGATTGTCCATCTGCGCCGGATCGGCTTTGGTTTCGAAAAGCACCTGGCCTTTCGCATCGATCAAAGTGAGCCGGGCGTCGGTCAGCGGGAGGTTGCGCAGGCGTTCCGCGAGCGGGGCGTTGTCGCGGGCATTGCGGCCGCGCACTGCCTCGCGCACCAGTTGGCATTGGACCGACAACTCGGTCTCGATCGCCTTCTGCTCGTTCTTCTCCGATTGGCTGGCCACGACGATGCCGAAGAGCGCCAGCGAGAAAACAATGATGAAGCCCGCAGCGAGAAAGAGTTGCCAAAAGATCGAGAGTCGCTTCATGGAGCCTCAAGCAGATAGGGCGAGCGAAAGGCGCGATACGTTGGTGGCCACGCGATCGAATCTGCCGCGACCGCACGATAGCGAAGCAAGGCGGGAAATGCAAATGAAGGGTAGTCGACGGGCGGGAAGGGAGTCAAAAGGAGCCTGAGAAGCGTTCAGTAGTGCCGTTCGGGGATTTACGGATAGATTTGGAGTGACTGCAAATATCGTTCGCAAACTCGCCTTCCATGAGTTTTTCATGCGATTCTCTCTGATTCCACGCGAAGCCAAGTTTTTCGACATGTTCGACCAGACCGGCGACATCCTCGTTCGCGGCGCTGGAAAGTTTCTGGACATGGTGCAGAAATTCGATGATCTGCCCCGGCGCGCTCGCGATATGAAGATCGAAGAGGACGCTTGCGACGAAATCGTCGGCCAAATCATTAAGGCACTCGACCGCAGCTTCATCACCCCCTTCGACCGTGAAGACATCCACACGCTTGCCGCCAAGCTCGACGATGTCATGGACAACATGGAAGAGACGGCCCATCGCCTACTGGTCTTCCGCATCGATCGGCCCACCGAAGCCGCGGTGCAGCTCGCGCAAATCGTTCACGACTGCTGCGGCCGGCTTCGCGAAGCCATCCGAGCGCTCCGTGATCTGAAGTCGGCCGATCCCGTGCAGCAGCATTTGCGAGCCATCAGCAACTTGGAAAACGAGGCGGATCACATCTATCGCGCTTCGGACGCCGACCTGTTCGCCAAGGCAGTCGCCAACGGCGCGGGAGGCGGCACGATCGACGTGCTTACCCTCATCAAGTGGCGCGAACTCTATGCATGGCTCGAGAACACGGTCGATGCATGCAAAGACGTGGCTCGCGTGATTTCGGAAATCGTCATCAAGGGTACCTGACCCGCCCGCCGCCTCCCTCTCCATGGTCCGATACGTCGCCGACAAGGTTGCACGAAACCATGCATTTTTTCGACCACATGAAGAACCACTTCGGCAACGTCGACTACGGGGCGTTGCCGTGGGCCGTCTTGGCGCTGATCGTCTTGGCTCTGATCTTCGACTTCCTCAACGGCTTTCACGACGCCGCCAACTCCGTGGCTACGATCGTTTCGACCCGCGTGCTCAGCCCGTTCGCTGCCGTCGCCTGGGCCGCGTTCTTCAACTTCATCGCGTTTCTGCTGTTCGACCTCAAAGTCGCCAACACGATGGGCACCGGCATCATCGACTCGAGAATCGTCGATAACTCGGTGATTTTCGGCACATTGCTCGCCGCATGTTTATGGGACATCATCACGTGGTACTGGGGCCTTCCGACCAGTTCGTCTCACGCGCTGATCGGCGGTCTTATCGGGGCCGCACTGTGGAAGTCGGGTCCCGTCGCCCTCGTATGGGCCGGCATCGCCAAGACGTGCCTCTTCATCTTGCTGGCGCCGATGATCGGATTCTTTACGGGCCTGTTTATCGCGGTCATCGTCCACTGGTTTTGCTGGTGGCGAAACACTTCACCGCGAGCGGTCGACAACTTCTTCCGCAAAGGCCAACTCTTCTCGGCCGCACTCTACAGCCTGGGGCATGGCGGCAACGATGCGCAGAAGACGATGGGCATCATCTTTGTGTTGCTGATTGCCGCCGCGGGCGCGAATCCTGAGGCGTTTGTCGGCGGCACGCCGGCAGGCGTGCCCACGGAAGTCGTGCTCGCCTGCCATATCGCCATGGGCGTCGGCACGCTGTTCGGCGGCTGGCGCATCGTGAAGACGATGGGCCAACGCATCATCCGCCTCCGCCCCGTCGATGGCTTCTGTGCCGAGACCGGCGCCGCGACGACGCTCGCCCTTACCATCTTCGGCGGCATCCCCGTCAGCACTACGCACACGATCACCGGCTCCATCGTCGGCGTCGGCTCGCTGAAGCGATTCTCGGCGGTACGCTGGGGAGTGGCCGGCCAAGTCGTCTGGGCATGGATCCTCACGATCCCCGCATGCGCCATCATCGCCGCCGCCGCCACCGCATTCGTTCGCATGTTCTAGTCGCGACCCGTACGATCGCATCTCACGGTGCGAGATACCCGTTCGTTGGGCATTTCGCCTGACTGGACACGCCGACTGTGGATGAGCCAACAGGCATCCGCCTGCAACCTTTTGCGCAAGAGCCTCGCACCTAGTGAGCGGTTACGCATCACGACTCGCCGAACCGCTTGGGCGAACGGCAGCAGATAGTCTGCCTCTCCTTCCGGGAGAGGGTTGGGGCGAGGGCGCCTTTTCTTGCGAAACGCCACGTCGCACGCCCTCACCCCGGCCCCCTCTCCCGGACTCTCCCGGAGTGAGAGGGAAGAAATACAGGCGCCGCTCGCCTAAGCGGTTCGGCGAGTCGTCATGCGTAACCGCTTACGGCGTGCGGCTCTTGCGCAAGAGCCGCGCACGTAGTAAGCGGTTTCGCAAGACGACTCGCCGAACCGCTTACTGCGTGCGCGGCTCTTGCGCAACGTCAGGGTTTCGCAACATCCCAGGGCGACCACGCGAAACCCTCGCTGGCTGGCGCTCGGCTCTGACAGTGGCGCAAATAACCGAAACAGTCCGGAGGATCACGAAGACACGGAAGGAAGAAAGCACGAAGAAGACGCCAGCAACCCTCGGATTCTTCGTGTTTTCGTCCTTTCGTGCTTTCGTGATGTGCGCCGTGCAAAGGCGCTGGTTTTCAGTGGGTGCGAATCCCACCCGGCAGCTTGGTCATTCTAGCCGG
>JAIEPT010000396.1 GCA_019748295.1 Gemmataceae bacterium
AGCACCGCGTCAGCACCGCGTCAGCACCGCGTCAGCACCGCGTCAGCACCGCGTCAGCACCGCGTCAGCACCGCGTCAGCACCGCGTCCACGCCCTTCACTACGTTCAGGGCGTGCCACACGCAACGAGAAACGCCCGCGACATGGAGTCGCGGGCGTTTCGTGTTTGCTTCAGCCGTCGTTTACAGCCCGGGCCGATTTTCGCGCGGCGGCGGCGTCACTTCGTAATTCGGCGTCGACGGATTGTTCGGCGGCGTGAAGTTGGGCGGGGGAACCGGCCCCAAGCCCGCAGGGGGCATCGGGCGGACGTTCGGCATGGGCCCCACGGCTCCGCCCGGCATCGGCGGGGGATACGCGCCCGGAGCATACGGGTTGTACATGTTTTCGTACGGATGCTGGCTCAGAGCAATCGTGGCCGCGGGGGGCACGACGGCGCAGTGCGAGTAATCCGGCGGGAACGGCCAGGGCCGCCAGCATGTTTCGTAGTAACCCCAGTTGGGTTGGTTGCAAGGATTGCAGATGGGCTTGGGGCATCCGAGGCGGACGCAGATTTTAGGGGCCCCTTCCGCACAGTGCTTGAGCGCGGGCGGGCAGTGGGGGCTGAGTCGGCCCACCGGGCAGTATCCTCCGGTCGAACAGGAATTGCAATCCTGTGCCGAGGCGACGCCGGCGTGGAGCATCACAAGGGCCGCGGCCCACGCTCCCAAGGCATTCGCCATGAACTTCCGTGTCAGCATCGTACCCTCCTTGGATGAATTCAGGCTCTCAAGCCCAGGGGCGACGGCAATCGGCTCCTGGGTTCATGTCGAACTTGCCTAACGTCGATCAAGATCGAAATCCGGCGTGGTCGTGTCGATGGGGCTTTGGCGCAGCGGCTGTTGCGGCGCCAAGGGATTGTTCGGATTCGTCGTGTTCAGCGGAAATGCCGAGTTCAACGCCGGGAAGGGCGTGCCCGCTGCGCCCGGGAAGGCGGAACCGAGCGTCTGGGAAAACGATCCGCCGAAGCCGGTGTTGTTGAAGTTGTTGAACGGCTGGGCCACGCCGCCGGGCCCGGCGCCGAATCCGCGTGAACCGCCGAAACCACCCGCCCGATTGAAAAGCGGGAAGTAGGAGCCGGTGTTCAAGTACGAAACGGGATGTCCCGTCTGCAGCACGTTTCCGGTTGCGGGCAGCGCGTTCGCCGCTCCCGCAGCGATCCCGCCCCCCTGGAGATATTGCAGCGATTGGTTGATCTGCTGAAAGTTCCCCTGAGCCGCGATCTGCGGTTGCACTTGTCCGAAGTAGACCGCCGCGGGTTGTCGCGATCCGATCATGTTCACGAACGGACTGACCTGCGGAAACGGACTGACGACTGGCGGTTGATACGTCCCGATGACGCCGGGTTGGGCTTGGACGAGGCTTGCCGAACACATCAGTCCGGCAGCGGTCCAGCCGAGCAATTTTCGCATGGCATGTCTCCTGAGCGAGGGCCGAGATGGCCGCTCGTCGAAGTCTACCTCATGATCCGAGACGCATCCGAGACGCATCCGAGACGCATCCGAGACGCATCCGAGACGCATCCGAGACGCATCGGCGTTTCGAAGAACCCTGCCCCGCGGTGCGAGGCAAGGTTCGCGGGTTTGCGTTAGTTGATGAAGCCGTTGCCGTTCAACTGGTTGGCGGCGGCACTTCCCAGGAAGAGGGTGCCGAAGACCTGGTTGAACGGCGCCAACACCTGAGACAAGCGGTTGTTGAACCGAATCAGCGGATTCGAGTCCACATAGACGCGATCGCCCGGCAGCACCTGGTAATTCGTCGCCGTCGAGCCGCCCTTCACGATGGCGTCCCAATCGACCGGCAGGATCTGGTTGCAGCCCAGATGCACCGGCGAGGGGCGAGCGAGCCACACGCGGCGCTTCGACGACACCGGGGCGAGGCCGTTGATGTACCCGATGGCATCCAGCACCGTCTCGTTGCCGGTGGCGGGCAGACGGAAGACCTGCTGACCGAATCCGGCCCCATCGAGGATGATGTAGTAGACGCGGCTGTTGTACGCGAGCACGTCGATCGAAATCTGCGGGTTGAGCATGTAACGCGACAGGTGCTCTTCGATCACGCACTTGGCCTGACCGAGCGAGAGGCCGGAGACATACACCGAGCCGTAACTGCCGAGGCTGACGGTGCCGTCAGGTCGAACGAGGTGTTCGCCGCGAATCTGTTCCATGCCGCGGAACTGAGCGAGCGAGACGTTGGCTTGCGGGTTTCGCAGCGTGTTGGCCAGGTGCCGGCGAACGGCCGCCTGGATTTCGTCGATGGTCATGCCGACGACGCGAAGGGCGCCGTAGCTGTAGCCAAGATTGATGGCGCCTTCGGGCGACACCGTGAAGAAGCCGGAGATCGGCTGGTTCGGCAACGTGTCGGTGACGTTGATGGCGAGCACTTCGAGCGGTTCCACGCGGTAGGGAGGACGCGGAACCATGCGCACGAGGTTGATGAGCAGCACGTCCGGCGGAGCCACGCGATGCGGCGGCAGCGAGACTTTCTGCAGTTCGCGAGGCAAAGGCCCCGGATCGCCCGCGGGCCCAGGTCCCGGAATAGGACCATGCCCGACGATCGTGCCTTCAGACGGCGGAGCCACCAAAGGATCGTGTTGCATGATGGCCGAGGCTTGGACAATGCCGCTTCCGCCGGCCGGTACAGGACGAGCGTTGGCGACGGCGCCGGCGTAGCATTGGCCGGTCGCACAACTGCCGTTCGTGGTTCCGCTTGAGCCGCGGCGCGGGAGGCCGGGCTTTGGGCCGCAATCGTTGCAGTCGCCGCGGTTGAGCAACCGCGGTCGCGAGTAGCCGGAATCCGCGATGCTTCCGTTACCATCGTCCCACTCGCCTCGTCCGAGGCAGCCGGATGCGAAGGTGCATAAGCCGCAGAGGAACAAAACAGCGGCCCCCGCGCGCTGGGTATTCCTGGCCATGTAAGTGCTCCTTGACGTGCTCGCTGGGCGTTGCGAGCGGTTCCCCCATCGAACGACGGCCCTGCACGGCCCGATCGGCAAAGCCGATCCCCCAAGTGCCGTGCGGCGTCCATGCGACGTTCGCGAAGGCCCGCATCCCCATGCGGAGCACATCGCTTCTTGATCGAACCCTTAGCGTTTTGCGACGTGCGGTCCCCACCGCTCGCCGCCGCTCGAAGTTCAATCGAGGGCGGGGCTATAACCCGACATTTCCAGACCTGCAATCCCAAAAAGGCCGGAAAGCATCGAAAGCAATAGGACTTTTCAGTTATTCGAAATAAGCGAGCGAAGTGGGGCGGGCGAGGTAGCCGTTTTCAGGCGGGGGATCGCTTTTTGTTTTCCGGAAGCAGACAAATATCCTTATCTGGACGCGCAGGACGTGACCGCTCCGGAATGTGGCGAATCCCTCCAAAGCAGAAGAATGGGCAAGCAGAATAAGGAAAGGCAGATGCACAACTCATCTGCCTTCCTCTTCCGCCGGTCAGCGTCGATCCGCGGCGAGGATGATGTCGAACGTGCCCTTGCGGTAGTTGCCGCGGCGGGTGCGTTCCTCGGCGAGGTCGATCGTCAGCGACGGCTTGATCCATGCGTCGTTTCGCTGATGTTCGTCGCCGCGAAAATAGAGTTGGGTGACGAGTTGGCGATAGCCGGGATGGCGAACAAGGTAGTGGATATGGCTTGGCCGCCAGGCGTTGGCGCCGATGCGGTAAGGGCCTGGGTGGATCGTCTGATACTGGTAGTAACCGTCCTGATCCGTCATCACTCGCGCGCGATTGAGGAAGACGCCGGCCGCGGGCGCAGCGTTGGGATCATCGTTATCGTAACGCCCCTCGGCATTCGCTTGCCACACATCCATCGTGACGTACGAGAGCGGCCGACGGGTGTCGATGCCATAGACACGGCCCGAGATCACCAGCAGATTGCCGGGTTCCATCGGCGGAGTGATCTTCGAATAGAACGGCACGCCGGGTCGGTAGTAGGGGCCGAGGATGTTGTCCTCCGTGGCGGCCCATGCTCGCGGCAAAGGCGGATTCGCCATCGGCTGCGGTTGCGCAGGCGGGTTCGCCTCTTGGGCCAAGACCGCGGCGTATTCGCCGAGGTCGCCGCTGCCTTCCGTGGGCAAGGCGTAAGCGGAAAGGATCATCCCGCTCGCGGTGGCGGAGACGGCGCTGGCGGCCAAAAAGCGGCGACGCGACAAAGACATGACCTGCCTCCCGAAAAAATGAATGTTGGCGAATCGTATCACCGAACGCTCATTGCCGACAGACGAATCGAAGGGACGCGTAGGTTGCGGCGATTGCGTTTCTCCCTCTCCCTCCGGGCAAGGGTTGGGGTGAAGGAAATGCCGTCATGCAACAGGTGCAACGAGCGCACTGCATCCAACGCCGTTCCTACGGCGACTTCACCTCGAAACGAGAGCAATTCCGAGCGTCGTTCAACCGCTAGAGTAGTCCTCACGCTCCGCGTGAGGTCAGCGGCGATGTGAGGTCAGACCCGTCTTTCGTGGCAACAAGTTTTATCTGGCTTGTTCGACAACTCTCCGAATCGGGTAGGAGGGGGAATTACTTCCCCCGTCCTCCCACACCACCGGACGTACTCATCGTATCCGGCGGTTTCT
>JAIEPT010000095.1 GCA_019748295.1 Gemmataceae bacterium
GTCATTAATGCCCTACCAACACCTCCTTTTCGCATTCAAGAACGAGGAATCACGTGTAGAATGGGCAGTTGCACCCGACTCATTCGACGCGTTTCCTTCGCCGATGAACGCACCATCCAGATAGAAACGGAGCACTTCGGAGCTAAACGGCTTGAGCCCTGCCAAGCCTTCGCGTGCAAACGACATGATTCCGCGCAGAGACTTGGCGGCGACATCCACGACTTGATTGGAGCCTGCGACTTCAATGATGAACCGTGCTTGCTGGCGAATTACCTTTCCCATTCCGAGGTCCGCAAGCACGCTCTTAACGGTCGCCCAGTCGTTCATTCCCTGCTTCCAAACATAGTCTTGGTCGGTCAACGTGCCCGACGCGATCAGCATTCGCAACGCGGATTCCGAAACCGGACCGTGCTGCACGCCTTTTGCGTGGTAAAGCCATGCCAATGCTTCGGAAGCGTGTGACACCTGCGAGTCGTGTCCCTGAACTCGCTCCCAACTGCCTCGTCCCGCGTCGAGGATTTCGGAAGCGCGTTCGGATGCTATGCGGTACGTGCGACAGAGGCCCTCGATGGCGGCTTGATCGTTCTCGCTCGCCAAGCTTCGGGACCGCTCTAGGATCCCCGTCACCAAACGGGAGAGTTCTGATTCGCCGGTTGGTCCATCGAGGGGGGCAGCTTGGACTTCCGAGTTAACGGCGATCGCGGAAGGGATTTCCTCTGCGACTTCATGAGCGACGGTAGCTTCGACCCTCGCAATTGCGGCGCCTGCCGAAGGAACCAAGCTCTCAACTTGCTGCTTTCCTAAGGCAGACAGCACGGCCTCAAACGACGGAATGCGGTGTGCCAGATCATGGTCGGTGCACGCTTCCAAGAGCCGAGCCATTTCACGAGGAATGGCGTCGAGATGTCGATTTTTGGGCTCGGTAGTGCGAAACAGCGCGAAGAAGCAGAGCTTGCCGAAAGCGTAAACGTCCGAGTAAGGCCCAGGCCGCACGCCTTTGAGTTTGCCCATCTGTTCCGGCGGCGCGTACTTCACGGTTCCTGCCACGCTCTCGGCAAGAATCGTCTTCCCCGCCGATCGGGCGGCGATGCTTGTTTCGATCGTTTCTCGCCGCATCGCCAAACCGAAATCGATGACTTTGACCGCCCACCGGTCGCCTTCCTTGCGGACCAACACGTTCGCCGGCTTAAGGTCGCGATGGAGGATCCGCTTGGCATGAGCCGCTTGCATGGCTTCAGCGATCTGCGTCGCGACGATTTGGAGTTGCTCCCACGATAGGCAACCTCGCTCCTCGACGAAGGCTTCAAGGCTCGTGCCGGCAAAATAGTCCATCACAATAAAGGGCCGCGACGACGTGTTTGAGTCTGCGAAGCTGCAATCCCGCACGCCGATGACGCCGGGATGGCGCAAGTCGCTCAAGATCCTTGCTTCCTCGAAGACGTTTTCGACGTCCCGTTCCATCGAACCGGCGTGCAGCGTTTTGACGACAACTTCGGTCTTGAAGAACTTGTCGAAGCAAAGAAATGCAGTCCCGAATCCGCCAGCCCCAAGAATGCGGCGGGGTTCATAGCGCTGAAGCGGAAAAGGAGCGTAGCCGGATTCCAGCGAAGCAGCCTGAACGAGTGCCGTGAGGGCTTCAGCCCAGCGGCGACTCTCCAGTGCGGCCCGAAACGCATTGTGTTGGAGTTCGGCTTGCGCTGCTCGGTCCGCGACGTGCTTCGATCCTGCTTCGAATTGCTCCTGAGCCGACTCGAACTCGCCGCTGCCGAAGAGCAGCTTGCCCAGGCCGTTCTGAAGCGCCGGCAGGTCGTGCTGCGTCTCGGGAGGCAACCGTCGGAATCGGTCCAGCAGTTGTTTGACCGCTTGCCGTTCGCCGTCGCTTCGGATGCTGAAGCTGTGCTGAGGCTTCACGTCGCCCCGTAGGCCGGTTTCGTTGATCTTGGCGAGCACCTCCGTGAGGAGGCCTCGAAGTTCTTGCGATTGATTCCCTTGGCGATCCAGTTCCGCTTTCAGGTCAAGGACGACGCCATGAGTGGCGACGACCGTGGTTTTGGTTTCGAGGACCGTCGTTTCGATGCGTCCCAATTGCTCGAAGAGGCGGTCCAACTCGTCGCCAAGCGATTCGAATGCCTTGTGCACCTCGCCGAAGCTCTTGGCATGCGCCGAGGAAAGTTGCTTCAGCGAATCCAGAAAGAGCCCATGAGCAAGCTCTTCATTGCATTCGACTTCGCGGCGAAAGAAGTACCCGAACGCCGCCACGAGCAACAGCGGTCCCGCATCCGGACGCTTGCCGATCAAGGCGGCCAAATTGGGATGATCCGTTCGCAGTTCGCTAGCCATACGGCCCACAAGCTCATGGGCGCCTTCAGCAAGCGAGTGAGGATCGGAATATCGCCGCAGCGTCATCGCTTCGTCGGCGATTGCTTCGTTGCTCGTTGCTGCGATGGTCAGCAGGCCCTTATGCCTGGCAGCTTGGAGTTCGACGAGGCATTTTTGGCGGAATTCGACGGGCGAACCTTCAAATCCGAAGCGGTTCTCATTCAAGAAGGTCGTCACCTGCTCCCGAATGCCCTTGTCGTCTCCCGACGCGAAGAGCAATTTGACCCGATCCATGAACCGGTCGCCCGCCAACGCGACTCCGATGGCTTGCCAGGCCCGGTCGTTCGCTTTTGCGAGTGCCTTTGGTAACGTCTGGCTGTGATCGCTGAAGTACCGCTTTAGGGCGCCTGCCGAATCTGCGATGGCGGGGTCGACGACTTGGCGGATGCCGAACGCGAAAAGATGCTGAACGATCGACACGACGCATTCCTCAGACGCAGGGAACAGGCATTACGGACGCCGACTAGGTTCGACATGATCTCACGGCCGTTTTCGGAAAGCAACGTAGGGGCTGCAAGAATTCGCTTGCATGCGAACCACCTGCCCCCTGCGTTTGCAGCGTGCGTTTCCCCAGGGAAGAAAGGTGAATTGCGACGATCTCAATCCTCGATGGAACATTCCTGTTTCAATTTCCGCCATCGCGACTTTTGCAGAGACCAATCGGGCTCGCCGCAAATCGCTTGCAGGTCCGCAAGCAGGATCGGTTCATTTCCTCGCATCGGACGAGACATAAAAAGCAATTCCTCCTGAATGCTTGGAGCCAAATGGATCAGGTTCATGATCTGGCTGACCCGCGCTCGGGTGACCGATCCCAGCATCGCCGCTTCCGCGAAGCTTCCCAAGACGCCTTCGCGAATGAGTCGGTCGATTCGCAGCGCTAAGGCCATCCAACGCGTCACTCGCGGCAATCGCCTTTGTTCTTGAAGTGACGGCTTGGGCGCCTTTGCGGGTTTCGTCAGGTCAATCGTCCAAGTCATGGTTCGCCTCCGTCATGTCGTAGGTTGAAGCCAAAGTCGCCAATCCCAGGGCATTCCATCGCAACGTCGCCGATGCTCCATTGCATTCGATTGACCCCAGCACACGCCGAAATAGCGCCCCCTGTTCTGCTGCGGCGACGCTGAGGCAGTCTCGTAGCGAATGGCGAATTGCTTCCTCGTGCACCGTAATGCCTTGAAGGCTGGCGATCTCATCTCGCACCTTCGCCGCTTTTTCGTTCTGTTCGGCGTCTTCTAGAAGAGGCGAGCGACCATCGGAGCCTTCAAAGTTCGCCATCTTCCCTTCCAGGTATTCCACCCGCGATGCGATCGCATGCCTTCCCTCATTCACGAGCGAAGTCAACTCGTCGCTTTCGGCCAGTCTGCGGGTCTGCTCGACGACCGCATCTTCCATGCGAAGAGCCGGAATCGACTTGGTGGGACAGGTTTTCCAGCCTCGCTTCTGAGCCTGCGTGCACACGTAGTAGCGGTAGCGCTTGGCGCCGCCCCGCGAGGAATGCGCCGGCGTCATCCCGCAATCGCATGCCTGACACCGCAGCAGCCCTCGCAAGGGCGATGGCGTTTTCACCTGCAAGCGACCATCCGATGCAGGCCGCCGCTTCTTGAGCGTCGATTGAACCCGGCGCCAGAGGTCCATAGGAACGACGGCTTTTTGCTCGCCTGCGAAAATCTGGGCATGGTGCTTCACCTTGCCGATGTAAACGACGTTGCGAAGCAGCACCGCCAGCGACGTCTTGTCAAAGGGGCGGCCGCCCCGATCTTTGCCCTTTTGCGTGCGCCAGCGTTTCATCGTCCAACCGCGTCGATTCAACTCTTCGACAGTCGGAATCAGTCCTTCGTTCTCGGCGTAAATCCGGAAGATCTCTCGCACCTGCTCCGCTTCCTGTTCGTTGACGATCAGCTTGGCCCGCTCGGGATCAAGGTCGTATCCCAGGACCGGCATGCCTCCCGACCACTTGCCTTTCTTGCGGGCTGCGGCGATCTTGTCGCGCGTCCGCTCCGAGATGATTTCTCGCTCGAACTGAGCGAACGAAAGAAGGATGTTGAGCGTCAGCCGGCCCATCGAATGGGTCGTGTTGAATTGCTGCGTCACGGACACGAAGGATATGTGCTTGCGATCGAACAGGTCCATCATTTTCGCGAAGTCGAGCAGGCTTCGGCTTAGAGCCTATCCGGAAAACCCCATTTTTCCGTATATGATGAACGCAAAGCTCATGTGCAGCATAGCGATGT
>JAIEPT010000354.1 GCA_019748295.1 Gemmataceae bacterium
AGGGTTGGCTCCCGGTGGTCGCCAACCCTGGGCTTTGTTGGGGAACGCTTTCAGCGTTCGTGGTCCCCTGCGACCTCCCTCAACGTGTGCTCCACTCGTCCTTCATGATTTTTGCTTTCCCATTACTCTGCTTTTTTGCCTGTCTTGCCCAGCGTCAGCGAACATCTCGAACGTTATAGTAGCCTTCGGCTTTTTTCGCCTGCTGGTTCCGGGTAAGGTGCGGCCTTAGAACGCCCTATTCTCTTTAGCCAGCGGAGAGACAAAGCCATGGAAGGCATCTCCCGATTCGCGTGGGTCGTCGTCGTTTGGATCGCATGTCTCTCTCCGGTTCGTGCGGACAGCACGGAGCGGCGCGATTTCACCATTTTCGTCGATGGCAAGGAAGTGGGCCGGACGACGATGAGCGTCGTCGAGAAGAACGATGGCCAGGCTTACATGAAAATCAATGTGCAGGTCAAAGTGCGCATTCTCATCGTCGACTACGAATACACGCTGGAAGCCGAGGAATGGTGGAAGGCGGGCAAGCTGGTGGGCCTGAAAAGCAGCTGCAACGACAACGGCAAACGCATCGCGGTTCAAGTCGCGTCCGATGGGGAAGGGCTCAGCGTCCGCGTCAATGATTCCGTCCGAAACACGTCGCCCGATACCTGGACGACGAGCTACTGGAAGCTTGCGGACTCCAAATTTCACAACAAGCCGATTTCCGTCCTGGAAACGGACCGGGGCAAAGACGTGTCCGGCAAACTGGAATACGTCGGCACGGAACAACTGACCGTGGCAGGCGAACCGACCAAGTGCTTCCATTTTCGCGTGTCGGGAACGGACCTTTGGTTCGACCAATACCATCGCCTCGTTCGCCAGGAACTGACGGAACTGGGCCACAAGACCATCGTGATGCTGACGGCAACCAAGCGGGGCCGGTAAGATGGGGGAAACGGTTCTGTTGGAAAGGACTTGCAAAACTCGGCAGAACATGGTTCTTTAACGGGCAGCAAGGACGCAGCAGCGGCACGATCGCTGCAGATCGTTGGCTGCTCGCTTGGGAGACTCTCGCCATGGCTGACCGTGAAACGATCCGCAAGACGCTCATCGAATTGCTTGAAGCCGACCTTGGCGAAAAGTTCGACAAGCTGGAAGACGGTCAAAACCTTCGCGAAGAAGTAGGCCTCGATTCCGTCGATCTCGTGAGCGTCGTGTCGCAAATCGAACGCAAATTCCGCATTCGTCTCAGCCAGCAAGACTTGGAAAAGCTGGTGAAAGTCGGCGATGTGCTCGACCTCCTGCACGCCAAGATCGCTGCTTCCGCCTCCACCAACGCCGCGTAACCTTTCGCCGCGTGCAAATGACGCAGGGATATCCACCCGCATTTGCTTTTGCGCCGGTGCCATGGCACGCGACTTGGCTGTTTCACGTTCCAACGATCCAACGATCCTCCTGCTGGAATACCGGTGGAATGATCCCTGAGGGCAAAAAAGGAGACGTTAGATCAGTTCTTCCACCGGATTGCGTTCGTCAAGCAGGTAGATCGGTCTTCCCGTTTGGTCGTTGATCGTCGTTTCGGGGTTGATGCCGAGGGTGCGGTAGAGGGTGGCGAGGATGTTTTGCGAAGTGTAGGCGTGGCCGCGGGGGTTTTCGCCGCGGGGTCGGTAGCACCGCACCTCGGCCTAGATAAAACGTAGCGTGACGTGCCATGCGTGCCATGCGTGCCATGCTTGAGCGGATCCCTGGCCGGGTTCAATAATGCTTCCGCTTTCACCGCTCAAGCATGCCCCTACTAGACCGAACACTCGGAAGCTTCGCATGCTTTGCCGGTGAAAGGGGAAGCTTCGTCGAGCCCGGCCAGGGATCCGGCAAAGCATGGCACGTCATGGCACGGCAACGGTCTGTTTATAAGTGATCCTGGCGAAAGCTCTTTCGCGGACACGATCAGCGTATTGGCTTTGGTTTTTCCGATCATTTTCGTGAAGTGCGATTTTCTCCGATTCGCCGACGATGAGTGTTCCGCCGATGCCGGAATGGCCGATGCGGTCGTCGCAGTACGCTGTGGCCGCGAGAAGGATCCAGAAGGTTGCCGTCCAAAAGATTGCACGCATGTCGCATGTCTCGCACTTCGGGATCAGCTTCATCGTCCACCATCGCCATGCCGAGGGAGACTGCTTGCAAAGCGGAACAGGGCACGAAGCAAAAAGCCCCTTGCTTGGGGCAAGGGGCTTCGAATGCGATGACAGCTTTCGCCTTAGTTGGAGTTCGGCGCTTGGCCGTCCATCTTGTCGACCATCTGCGTGAAGGTCGCGCCAGTGATGTTGAAGGCCAGCATGCGAACGGAACCATCGCCGAAGACGCACATCATGCCCGCGACGTGGGCGGAACCGGTTTCATAGCCTGTAACGCCGCTGGGAGCGTCGCGTTGGGGTTGGTCGCTGCATCGGATGACGTCTGGATCCCAGCCGTCGCACCAACCGCTGTCGTCGTGCCACTCGCCGCCGGTATACAGCGTCGAGTTCAGTCGCTTTTCGGCAATCATGACGGTGTTGGATGTGCCGTCGGTGATGCTCGCCATGGTTGAGGCACGGCCCCCCGTGGTCATGTTGGTGCGAACGATAATGCCCTTGTAGGGGTAGGATTCGTGCCCCGTGCCCCAGATGTCGCCGCCCCAAAGGGCGTTGCCGTCGCCGGGAGTCACCGCGGCGTAGTCGCCCAGGTAGCGGCCGTTGTAAGGAACCGAAGTGCGACGCGAGGGGCAGTTGTAAATGGGGATGGGGAAGCTCCAGGGATTCGCGTTTTTGTAGATGGCGCCTTGTTCGATGAACGGCAGGATTTGGAAGCCCCAGTTGAGGCCCTGTTTGCCGGGGCTCGCGGGCACGCCAGGGGACGAGTAGGCTACTCCTGCCCAAGGATTTGATCCGCCCGTGGGGAATACTTTGTAAGTGTCGTGAACGCCGTGGACGGCCAGCCCTATTTGCTTGAGGTTGTTGGTGCACTGAGTGCGGGCCGCGGCCTCACGCACCTTTTGGACCGCCGGGACGAGCAACGCGATCAGGACGGCGATGATCGCGATGACGACGAGCAATTCGATCAATGTGAATCCGCTTCGGAGGAACCACCGGTTGCGAGCCATGACCTTCTCCCTTTCAGATGGGAACGAAATGTAGGTATGCAGACATGGAGACTGCTTCGTTAGGCGAGCGGCGCCTGCATTTCTCCCCACTCCCTCTGGGAGAGGGAGGCTATCTCCTGCCGTTCGCCTTATTTGCCGGATGCCTGAATCTCGGCATCGTTCATTTCTCGGACTTCGCCCGCCGCGAAGCCGACGAGTTTCTTCCCGCCGACGCCGACGGCCTCATGAGCGATGACGGGCTGCTTGCCGCCCATGGAGGGCTTTACGCCGTAGCGGACGACATAGGGTTGCTTGTCGCGGGGCGAAATCATGAGTTCGTCGAGGTTTCGATTTGCATCGACCTTTTTGACGAAGTCCTTGAGCGCCTGTTCGTTCGGCGGAGGCGTTCCCTTATTTTGGCCCACGTAACGCCCGTAATAGGTGACCAGTTGCGTGAGCGTGGGTTCATGATTGGGCGGCGAGACTGGAGTGCAGCCGCACATTGGGCTGGTCAGCAGCACTGCGGCCAGGGGAAACAGAAGGAATCGGAGCATTTGCGCAGACCAAAAGTCATATGGGGAACGCAAAACCGAAAAGACTTGAGTCGAATTGCCAAAGTAGCATGTAATGGTATCAGAAGCTAGCAATTTCTTTGCCGAATCTTCACATGCGCTGAGGTGGAACCGAAACGGTTAACCAGGCGGTCGCATTGGGATTCGGCGGCGGAAGGCTTCATTCCAAATCATGCTGCGCGCCGTTGCTATCGGATTCGGGTGCGGAGGTTCTCGACTTCCGCTCGCAGGTTGTTCACCGTTTGCTGCAAGCCGCTGATGGCGGAGGATTGCTCGTCCGATTTGCCGAAGGCGAAGAGGCCGATGAAGAGGAAGGCGCCGGCGCCGGAGATGCCGACGATCGCGGGGAGGATGTAGCGGACGTTGGGCCGATCGGCGACCATCTGAATGGCGGCAGGATCGTTGAGAATGACGACGGCGAGGAGTGCGACGCCGATGGGGAGGAGGAAGTAGAGGATCGTCGCGACGAAGCGGATGAGGAACACCGTCACGAACATCGCGGCGACCGCGATGCCGCAGGCGATGGCGTAGTCGATCCAGTTCGTGAACAGAGGGCCGGTGAGCTTGATGTTTTCGAAGTCGATCATGTCGTCCGTTCCGGTCCCCCTCTCCACTTAGGGTAGAGGGGTTAGGGGTATAAGCGGTGCTGAGGCTTATGTGCTTCTATGTAGCCCTCTCGCTCCGCGAGAGGAAAGCGGCAGCGAAGCTTGCGACGGCACGGCATGCATCCGCTTGCCTCTCGCGGAGCGAGAGGGCTACATAGAAGCGGGGCCCAACCATGCGCTGCGCTTGGGCGAATGGCAGGAGATAGCCTACCTCCCTCTGCCTCCGGGAGAGGGTTGGGGAGAGGGTGCCTTTTTCTCGCGCAACGCGATGTCGTACGCCCTCACCCCCGGCCCCTCTCCCCTTGGCGGAGAGGGGTTAGGGGTATAAGCGGTGCTGAGGCTTATGTGCTTCTATGTAGCCCTCTCGCTCCGCGAGAGGAAAGCGG
>JAIEPT010000356.1 GCA_019748295.1 Gemmataceae bacterium
TGGAATGAGGGCGCCTTTTCTCGCCCAACGCCGTGTCGCACGCCCTCACCCCCGGCCCCTCTCCCGGAGGGAGAGGGGAGCAAAGCCGCAACTCGCACTTTCGCTGTCTGACGATCAATAGCACGACTTACTTCTTGGCGGCTTGATCCAGCAGGTCCTTCCACCAGTTCTTGAGTCGGCCCAGCATCGAGCCGTCTTCTTCCAGTTCTTTCCCCTTCGGCTTACGTGAAGAGATTCCTGGCTTGAACGCGGCCGATTTGGCGTCTCCATTCGACGCCGCCAATGCCAGCGTCGTCTGCTTCTTGGGCAGCAGCTTGCGTTCGGCCAAGCCCCAAAGACTGCTCGCGATGAAGTAGATGGCAAGGCCCGAAGCCACCTTGAAGAACATGACGCCGAAAAAGATCATCATGTACTTCATCATTTTCTGCTGAATCTCTTCCTCCTCATTGGTGGGAGGAGGCGTCAGCATTTTTTGCTGCATCACCATCAGCACCATGGCGATGCCGGGCAGCAGATTGAAGTAGGGGCCGAGGTAGAACACGCTCAAAAAGCCGCCGTAGTTGTCCGGGTCCGAAAGGATCGGAATGTTCTCGCCCCACCAGAAGAGCATGTCGGGCGCGGCGAGGTTTCGCATCCAGAGAAACGGCGCCAGGCGAAAGCTGATGCTCTCCTGAAGCGCGTAATAAAGTCCCAGGAAAATCGGCATCTGCAACAGCACCGGCAAGCAACCGGCCGCGGGATGGACATTGTGCTTGCGATAGAGTGCCATCATCGCCTGCTGCTGCGCGACCTTGTCGCTCTTATGCTTCTCGCGAAGCTTCGCGATCTCCGGCTTCAGCGCCTGCATTTTTACCGACAGCAAGGCCTGCTTGCGGCTGATCGGATACATCATGCCGCGGACCACTACTGTCAGCAGGATGATGCTCAGGCCGTAGTTGCCGAAGGTGATGAAGTGGAGCCAATAGAGCAGCCAATGCATCAACGAAGTCACGGCTACAAGCAGACTCGTCCACCCAACGGAATGGAAAAACCTGCTGACGGGGTTGTCGCCAGGATAATCGGTCAGCGTCCGAAGATGCAGGCCATACGCATAGCGATCGACGAGAGCCGTATCGACCGCTTCATCGCCCCGAAATTGAGCCAGCAGCTTCGTCTTCACTGGCCCGTGATACAGCATGTAGCGATGCTGCACCGACTCGCCCGGCAGCAAAGAGAACGGCTCGGTGTTCACCCGCACGGTAACGTCGTCCATCATCGGGCGAACGACGGTCCCTCGCCGAAGCCAGGTTGCGACCCGCCGGCCATCGGGCGCCTTGTACGTGGAAAGGAGAACGGGATCCCCCTTTTTGATTTCCGCGTGCTTCACGTGTTCGATGAGGCGAGGCAACGCGAAAAACGCTTCGGGCAGACGCGTCTGCGTGTCGAACGCCAGCAGCTTGTCCCCTTCGAGTTCCATGAACTTCACTGGGATTTCGGTCGTTTCGTGCGTCGCTCGCGCCCAACCGATGATCTGCTTCGCGTTGATGCCCTTCGCTGGATCGACGTCCACCACAATGGCGGAAGCGAAGTACTGAGTGGCCACGGCCGCATATTGAACGAACGAACTGGATTTGCTTTCCTGGCTCGGCGGCACCGCTTCGCCGCCATCCTTGATGCTGATGCGATTCGAGTCGTCGATCTTCCGCCATAGGTTGTTGGAGGAATCGACCTCCCCAATCAAAACCTGCCGAAAGGTCTGGGCATACCATTCGCCTTCGATCGGCAGATTGCGAGCCCCGGTCAGTTGGTAGCGGATGTCCGTTTTGGCATCCCCCGCCTTCCGCAGGTCGCGAAAATCGAGTTCCAGGCGGACGTGGTATTCCTTGGGATGCAGCGAGTACGTCTTGACGATTTCGACCTGATCGTTGCCCGGCATCGTGGTGCGGTAGCTGACGGAGTCGATGCCGTCTTTGTGTTCCACGTCGCCGGTCTGTTCCCACGTCTCCTCGCCAAGGCCCAATACGGGATTCGAGCCCAACTTCATGTCCGCGTAGTGATACATGCGAAACGAGGGCTGAATGGGGTCGGAAGGCACCAGTCGCAGCGGTTCATTGACTGGCTTGCCTAGATAATCAGCCGTCTTGAAGTGGTTGAGCACCACCTCCTGCACGGCTGCGCCGCGATTGGTGAGCAGCACTTTGAGATGCGTATCGTCGTTGCCCAGAACGACGGTTTTTCTCGGGATCTCCGGCTTCTTCTTTGCTTCGATCTTCTTCTCTTCGACCTTTTTCTCTTCGACTTTCTTCTCGGGGACGGGATCCTTCTTCTCCGGCTGTTTTTCCTTCGGATCCTTCTCCTTGGGAGGCTCCGCTTTGACGTCTTCTTTCAAATCTTGGGGATCCTTCTTCTCGTCGAGCTTCGCTTGCTGCTCGTCGTTCTTTTTGGCCTTCGGCGCGAGGGTGGCGTTGAGCCAGACGTAGCCGGCGATGAGCACGAAGCTGGCGACGAAGAAAACGATCAGATTCTTGGTCTGCATGGCGTTTCGAACGAAAACGGCCCCTCGGCACGCAGATTCCGCGATGGCGGCCCGGCGAGAGAACCAGCGGTTAGCATAGGAAACGACCCCCAACTAGGCTGCGTTGCCATGCAGGTCTTCCGCTTGCGGCTTAGCGATCGGACGCCGCGGATCGTTAAGACGAGCGGCGCCTGCATTTCTCCCCTCTCCCTCCGGGAGAGTCCGGGAGAGGGGAGGACGTCTGGCCAAGCCCGGGCGCAGCTCCACAAGCGGTAAGTCGAGGCGCGAGGTTGGCTCAAGGCGTCGGCGGCTTCTTCGACGGAGAGCCCGCATGATAGCGCAGCTTGACGAGTCGGGCGGCATCGGGATCTTCGCCGCCGCCAGCCGACGCAACTCGTCGTACACCAGGGGCAGCAGCTTTCCCGCGGCGTGCGGATCTCCCGCTTCGATTGCTTCAAGGATTGCAGTGGCGTCGTGTGTGCGCATGTCTACTAAATCAGCGTGCGCAAATCGGCGGCGCGTTAGCGGCCTTTCGAATAGGAGCGGGCGTCGCGCTTCCGATCAAAACATGCCAGTCGCCCGCACTCGCCCGAAGCGTCAGTCAGCGAGGGACGACGTGAATCTCTCGCGAACGCTTCGGGTTCGTGCGAAAGGTGCTGCGGCGAAATCGCGCACGCTGATTTAGATTCCAGCTAAAATCGAGGCACAGGAGTTTCGCCATGCCGCTTCGCGACCATTTCCATTCGCCGGTGAACGACAAGCATCGCTGGGATGCCGTCCACGGGCAGTGGCCCGGGGAAATCGTCCGCACGTTGTTCGACATTTTGCCCGCGGGATACCTCGCCGAACCGCAGGTTTACCATGGGGCTCCGTTCGAGGTGGACGTCTCGATGATCGAAGACGACGACCGTCCCCTCACTGTTGAAGAAGGCGAAGGGGGAACGGCGACGCTCGTCGCCCCCCCCACGCTCACGGTGCCTGCCGACCTGTCCACGCTGGACGACTACGAGGTCCGCGTTTACGACATCGAGCGCGAGCGGACGCTGGTCGCCGCCATCGAAATCGTCAGTCCAGCGAACAAGGATCGCCCTCAAACGCGAGACCAGTTCGGGCTCAAGGTAGATGCCTTGCTGCGGGAGGACGTTTGCGTTGCCATCGTGGACCTCGTCACCTCTCGGCAGGCAAACCTGTACGCCGAACTGCTCGCCCGTCTCGGCCATTCCGATCCGAGCCTGGGCGACTCTCCGCCCATCCTTTACGCCGCCACCCTCCGCGGGCGGAAGCCGAGGAAAAAGCACCCCGTGCTCGATGCCTGGTTTTTCCCGTTTGCCGTCGGCCGACCGCTGCCGACCGTCCCGCTGTGGCTTTCCCCGAACCTGCACATCGCACTGCCGCTGGAACCCAGCTACCAGGAAACGTGCCGCCTGCTGAGGATCGCCTAGTTTGGAGCAGTCTGCAGTCAGGTGCAGCTACGAACGTCGCGTTCTGTAGGGAACGCCCTCCGCGGCGTTCCGCCTGACTGGACGCGTCCGATGGTTCGTCATCCATCTAGCAGTCGTCTCCTCCGCTTGCGGCTCAGCGATCTGCGGCATCCGATCGCTAAGATGCAAGCGGGGATCCCGGAGAGCCGCCCCTTGTTCTTGAAGAAAATTCTCGTGAACTCCGCCAGTAGCTTCGGCGGGCGGTTGCAGTAGGAAAACCGCTTCCGCAGCGCAGCCGGCAACAATGCACGGCGCCAAAAGCGACCAAAAGCACTCGCGAAATCGCATCGGAAATTCTCCGCTTCCGGCGAGAGCTTATTCGAACCGCATGAAGATGAGGTGAACTTCCGATGGGTTTCCGAACTTAAAGGAAGATGCTGCGACCAAGGACGGCGATCAGCTCAATTCCCTTCGAATGAGGTCATGGCCGCAAAGCGGCACGAGGGACAATGCGCGAATTGCGACGTGGGTGATCTCCTATTGCCTTACCAGGTAATAGAGCCGAAGACACATGTTCGTCCCTCAATATTGCCTGGGTCGGAGCGCCGCCTTTCGCAGGCACTAGCCTTCCAAAACACGCGATTGCCGACGCCAAGAATTCCAAGTTAGGCCGAGTTCGTCACGATTCGGCTGGAAAAAAACCAGCAATTCCCGGAACTGTCAAAAGCCCTAGCAATTCGCTGCA
>JAIEPT010000278.1 GCA_019748295.1 Gemmataceae bacterium
ACGGACTGCGGAAGACGAGACTCTTGCGGACGCTCTACCAGCCGCCTAACAGCGGCTGCTCGCCTTCCCCGCCTTAGCTCGTAGACGGGGTCCGGCGCGGGAGCGTGCGGAGACAGCAGGTTGTCGCGGAGAAAACGCGTCATCGTCTCCATCAGGTGCTGGTCCGTGTTCCGTCCTTCCTTGATGGCGTGAGTCCGGTTCGGGTACGGCAGCACGCTGAAACGCTTCCCCTTGGCGATCAATTCATCCATCAATCGTTCGGTGCCCTGATAGCGGCAGTTGTCGTCGCCCGTGCCGTGGATGAGCAGCAGGTTGCCGCGCAGCTTGCCGGCGTGGGTGATCGGCGAACCCTCCCGATACCCGGCCTCATTATCCGCCGGCAGGCCCATGTATCGTTCTTGGTAGATCGTGTCGTACAGCCGTTGATCCGCCGCCACGGGCGCGAGGGCGATGCCGGTGCGGTACAGGTCCGGGTAGCGGAACAGGGCGTTCAGACTCATGCTGCCGCCGCCACTCCAACCCCACGACCCAACCCGAGCGGGATCGACGAACGGCCACCTTTGGAGCAGAACGCGAACTGCCGCGGCTTGCTCGCTCGGGGCGAGGATGCCGATCTTCCGGTGAACGACCTTCCGCCACTCGCGGCCTCGGGGGACGTTGGTCCCGCGGTTGTCTACGCTGGCCACGACAAACCCTTGCTGGGCGAGCATCCAGTGCCACAGCCCGCGCGGGCCTGGCCATGCGTCGCGTACCGTCTGACCGTGCGGCTCGCCGTAGACGTACATGAGCAACGGCAGTTTCGCGGCTGGATCGGCGGTCGCGGGCCTCATGCTCCACCCGTCCAGCGTGACGCCGTTGCCGATCGGGACGCGGATGAACTCGATCTCAGGTCGTTTCAGGAGAGCCAGCTTCTTTTGCAATTTCGCGTTGTCGGTCAGATTGCGCACGACGCTGTGATCGGCCGTCCGCACCAGTTCCACCACCGGCGGCGTGGTGAAGTTCGACCACGTGTGAAACGTGTGAAACGCCCATTTCGCGTTCGGGGAAATGTCGTAGGCGTGCCAGCCCGTCCGATTCGCAGGCGAAAGTTGTTCCGTCGTGCTGCCGTCGAGTTTTGCCCGGAATAGATACCGCTGGGTCGCGTCTTTCGGCGAGGCCGAGTAGTACAGCCACCCGGCCGCAGCGTCCACGGCTTCGACGCCAATGACGTCGAACACGCCCTTGGTGATCGGCTCCAGCGGCGAACCGTCGATGTGCGCGCGATAAGCGTGGCGCCACCCGGACCGCTCGCTCAGCCAGAGGAAGCTCTTGCCGCTGTCCAGCCAGCGCCACGGATTCTCATTCTCCAGCCACGCCGCATCCTTCTCGACGAACACGAGCTTCGCCTGGCCGGCGATTGGATCGACCCGCCATACCCGCAGTTCCGTTTGAAGGCGGTTGAACTGCTGCACCATGATCTGCGACCCGTCGGGCGTCCAATCCGCGTGGGGCAAATAATGCTCGCGCGGGTCCCCAGGCAGGTCGAGCCATCGCACCTTCCCGCCGCCAGCGGGGATCACGCCCAGCCGAGCAGCCGAGTTCTTCTCGCCCACCGTCGGGCAGGCGAACGTGGTGGTACGCTGCGCTTTGCTGAAGACGTTGTCGATAAGGTGAAACTCGGAAACGCCGCTGGTGTCGAACTGCCAGAACAGGATGCGGCGGCCATCCGGGCTCCAGCGGAAGCAGTCGCGCAGGTCCAATTCCTCTTCGTTCACCCAGTCGGACGTGCCGTTGATGAGCGTCTTCGAGCCATCGGCGGTCAAAGGAGTGATCTTCAAATCATCCAAGTTCTGAACGTTCAGGTTGTTCTCGCGCACGAAGGCAACCCGTGTTCCGTCCGGCGACAGCGTGGCGAACATCATCGACGACGGGGCGGCATCTCCGCCGAGCTTGCGGAGCTTGCGCGTCGCCACGTCAAGCACCCAATAGTCGCCGCGCGTATTCTTCCGCCAGACGCGTTGGCTTTTCGTGTAAATCAGCAGCCGCGACTCGTCGCTTGAGAACTCGAACGACTCGACGGCGAGAGGCTCCTTCGCCCCGCTCGGCACGAACGCCGTGCTTGGTACGACGACTTCCTTCTTCCCCGTCGCGGGATCGATGCGAGCCACCTCTTTTCCGGCGCCCGCAGCGGGTTTCTCAAGGGTGAAGTAGGTTGAATTTCGTTTGCTCCACCGCCGCGGCGGAGGCGATTCGGAGTCGAACTCCTTCGTCCCAAACAGTCGGCCCACGGTCAGAAGCGATTCGTCGGAGGGCCCCTCGGCTCGCAGCGTCCCGCATGTGGCGAGGCACGCAAAGATGACGACTACTGCCCAGTGCTTCTCTTTGCGGTTTCGAGTCATGGCTTCCTCCAAGGACACCGAAGTCTGAAAGTTTGATACGCTCGAGATTATTTCCTGGTGTTTTCAGGTTCGTACGTTAGGGAATTCCCGTCTGCCGGGAGGACCCATACGTTTCGGAACCTCACGGGGTTGCCGTGGTCCTGAAGGAACACTGGGCCGGTCATCGTCTTCTTCTGGCGATTGCGGATATTCTCTAGATACGGGGTCGTGCCGTATCGGAAGGGGTGGAACGTCGACTTCGGTTCGCCGAACTGAGTTCCGTCTTGGACCTTCTTCCCGTTGAACCACACCGTGACGGTCCCGTTCTCAACGATCTTCCCCGATTCGTCGCGCCGCGGAGCCCGGTAGCGAATGTCGAATACCTGCCATTCGCCCGGCTTTCGGCAGGCATTCTCGAGCGGCGGCGCGAAGCCGTACAGCGCGCCGGCGTCTTCTTGCGTGACCTTCTTCTTGTCGAACGAGTTCAGAATCTGAACCTCGTAGTTCCCGTGGATATAGACTCCGCTGTTTGCCGGCCCCTTCTCCGGCAATAGGAACTCGACGTGGATATCGGCGTCCTTGAAATGGAGTTTGGAAACGATGTGGTTCTGGTTCTTTTTCGGAGTCGAGACAAGCACGCCGTCTTCGACCGGCCAATTGATTTTCTCGCCGGCCATGCTCAAGAACGAATGGCTCCCTTTCTCGTCGAGGAGCAAGGTCGCCCCCTTCGGAGGCGGGGCGGGCAGCTTGCTCTGGTCCGGTCTGAAATTCGGATCTGCCGAGAGAAGAGCCAACGCGAGCAAAACAGCGGATGACATCCGATGGCCTCCAGAATGAGTGTTTGGTGTTCTGTGGTCAGTTAGGCGAGCGGCAACTGCATTTCTCCCCTCTCCCTCCGGGAGAGTCCGCAGAGTCCGGAGAGGGGCCGGGGCTTGCGGGGGAAGGTCTCTTGGTGGCGGCAGTGAAGCTTCCCCTCTCCCTCCGCCGGCGGTTGCCGATGCCTTGCAAGGTCAGTATGGGCGGAGGGAGAGGGTGCCCAACGGGCGGGTGAGGGGAAACTTCTCTGCCGCCACCAAGAACTTACAGTCATGGGGGCTGGAGTTGAGGGTCAGTGCGCCCGATGGTTCAGCGAAACCCTCACCCAAGCCTTCTCCCACAGGGAGAGGGAGGTAGACTGCTGCCTCTCACCTTAGTCCTTCCCGGCCTGTCGGGTTACGATCGGCACATACCCCACTTCCAGTCCCTTCGGCGGGGTGACGAGCACCGCGGGGTCGAGTTCGGCGCGCTTGCCGACGGTCGGCGTGGGCAGGTACTCGCGGTCCTTCGTCCAATGCTTGTGCAACATCTCCACCCGCTTCTGAAGCGTTTCCCGTTCGTCGGCGGTCAGGTCGGCGTTCAGCAATGCGGGCTGATCGGCGAAGCGATACCAGTAGTAGGTGGCCACGCTGCCGTCCCCAAGTTTCGCCTCGAACGGCCCCGCTGCTGGCCCCGGCTTCTTCCAACTGCTATCTCCCTCGTCCGGCGTGACGTACGGCTGCGGTTTCACGGATCGGCGCCGCGGGAACTCCGCTTTCGCCAACCCCGTATCGGCGGGCACATCCTTCGCCGGTGCCACCACCCATTTCTCCTTGCCCTTCTTGTCCTTCTCCAGGCGGTAGTACTCGGGCAGGGTAATTAGCGCTCGGTCATTGTTGACGGCATCTTTCGCCCATTTATAGCCGTAGGTGAAATCTCCGATGGCAGTGGGCGTGGCGAACGAATTCCAGGCCACCGGCACCCGCTGGTCGCGTTCGGTTTTCGGCGCGTAGATGCGCCAGGTCGCCCCGCCGCCCCCCTTGAAGGTTTGGACGGCAGCGGCCTTCGGATCGATGATGCCGGACGCCGTCTTGCCGCCGTCGAACCAGGCTTGCACGTCATCCCACAGAGCCGCCTTGCTGTACGCGGTGATGCGGTGAATCAAGGGCGCGTCCCCCTCGGGCCCCGCCGGGAACTGCGTCGGGGCGATGCGGGCGTAGGTATCGCCCTTCGTGTCTTGCGACAGGTACGCGGGGACGTGCTGCGTCTCCATCTGCACCGCCTTGTTCGGCTCGGACGGGCGTGTGTCGAGAAACATGCCGCTTAGCTTCGGGTTTTCGACCGACGGCTTCGACCAGAAGTACGGCGTGAAGAACGCAACCGGCCCGTTGAAGTTCTCGGTGCTGAGGAACAGCGTCCAGCAGTGGTTGCCGGTCGGCACGTCCTTGCCGGCGGTTGTCTTGTGCGCCAGGCATGTTGCGTCTCAGGAGGTGCAAATCCTCTGCGGGCGGTGATGGCCCGAACCGCAAGGCTAG
>JAIEPT010000042.1 GCA_019748295.1 Gemmataceae bacterium
TGCGATCCCCAGGGTTGGCTCCCGATGGTCGCCAACCCTGGGCTCTGCTGGGGAACGCTTTCAGCGTTCGCGGTCCCATCCGCCCGCCCGAAAAATCTGCCGTACCCAGCAAAATCTGTCTAATTGATTCGGCCCTTTCGATTTGTTCCTTTGCATGTCCGCGAACTTGCGTTAAACTTTCATCACCCCCTCGCGACGAGAGATCGCCATGTCTATCGCATCTCCGGTCCGCCCGTTGGAGGCGCCCTTGCGGCATCCCGAGCGTTCCGCTCGGCTCATGCATGCGATGCACTCCGTATGCAGCCATGACCTGCCCAACCGCATGGTCGCTTTGCGCAGCCTCGTTCATCTCATCAAGATGGACGGGGGGGACGGCCTGCCGCCCGATCTCGCGGACATGCTCAACCGGCTCGCGGCCGCTCTCGACCGCACCAATCATCTTGTCGAATTTCTGAAAGAAATGTCGCGGCTGAATCGCTGCACGCCCAAGGACGAATCTGTACGTCTTGTGCAGATGGCGGCCGAATGGCGCGCCGAACTGCGGGGCCGTTTGCCGCAGCGGGAAATCGATTGGCAATTCCATTCCGCGGGGGACGCCTTTCGCACCGATCGTCGGCTGTTCCATCAAGCGGTTCTCGCTCTGATGCTTTTAGGTTCCGAGCTGGTTCCCGGCACGAAAGTCTGCGTGCAGGTCCGCGGCACGGTGCATGACGGGTGGGTCTATCTCACGCTGCGGATCGAGGGCGCCGGCGAGCCGGTGCTTGTGCAGGCGCAGCTCGTGGAGAACCGCGTAGACTACGCCCTGGCTGCGGAATCGCTTGGCGTGCTCGGCGGAAGGCTCGAGTGCACGGCGGAATCGCACGGCGTCGCATTCGCCCTCACCATTCCGAGTTCGCCGGACCATGTCTGAGAAGCTGCGGTTGTTCATCGTGGAAGACGACGACGACGTCGCCTTCCTGATGCGGAAAAGTCTGGAGCGAGCCGGACATGAGGCCACCGTCTGCCATCAAGGGGCGGATGCGCTCATCGTTCTGGGTCATTCGGATTTCGATCTGGTGCTGCTCGATCAGCAACTCCCCGACATCCTCGGCATCGACCTGCTGCATCGCCTGAGCCAGGAGGGGATCAACATCCCCGTATTGATGATTACCGGCGTGGGGACCGAGGATTTGGCCGCCCAGGTGCTCCGGGCCGGCGCGCTCGATTACATCGTGAAGGATCGGCCGCTGACCTTTCTCGCGGACCTGCCCAAACGCGTGCAGGAATCGGTCACGCGCCATCGCCTGCAGCAGACCAACCGACTCCTCATTGAAGCTCTCGAATCCGCTCGGGACGGCGTCTGCATCACCGACGTGCAAGGCGCCATCCTCCACGTGAACCGCGCCCTCGAAGCGATGTTCGGCTTCGACCGCAGCGAGCTTTCCGGGCAGAACCCGCGCATCTTCAACAGCGGCCATCATGGGCGCGAATTCTTCGCTGACCTTTGGCGAATCGTTCTCAATCGCGGCAGCTGGCAGGGGGAGGTCGTCAATCGCCGCAAGGACGATACGACTCGCGAAACATCAGTCGTTATTTCTCCCATCGTGGACGCAACCGGACAACTGACGCATTTCGTCGCGATCTATCGCGATCTATCCGAGCACAAGAAGATGGAGCGGCAACTTTTCCAGGCTCAGAAGATGCAAAGCGTCGGCACGCTCGCCGGCGGGGTCGCCCATGAGTTCAACAACCTGCTTGCCGGCATCCAGGGCTACGCGTCGCTCGGTCTGCGGGAGCCTAATCTCAGCGCGGATGTGCGCGAGTTCTTCGACTTCATCGTTCAGCTCTCCGAACGGGCCGCCCATCTCACTCGGCAGCTGCTCGCCTTCGCCCGCAAGCCGGCCCTTTCGCGCAAATCGACTTCGATGGCGAAGCTGCTGGAGTCCACCGCGCAACTCGTGCAACGCTCGCTCAATCTCGAAGTGGACCTGGAGATCGATCCCCGTGCGGCAAGCGAGCATGCCCAGGCGGACGCCAACCAACTTCAACAGGTGCTGGTCAACCTCGCGCTGAACGGGCGCGACAGCATGCTGCGTCCAACCTTGCGGCCGCTGATCTTCCGATTGCGGCGTTCGCATCTTGGCGGGGCCATGCCCGCTTTTCCGCAGAACATTCCGCCGGGCGATTATCTGGTGCTCCAAGTTCAGGATTTCGGTTCGGGGATGCCGCCCGAAGTGATGTCTCAGGCTCTGGACCCGTTTTTCACGACGAAGGAAGTGGGGCAAGGGACCGGACTGGGACTCGCGGTCGCCTTCGGCATCGTCAGCGGGCATCAGGGTTACCTGGCGCTTGAAAGCGCGGTCGGGCAGGGGACGACCGTCAGCATTTTTCTGCCGCGCCTGACCGCAGTTTCCGAGACTGGATCCGCCCCCGAGATCCTGTTGATCGAACCGGAACGGGTGCCAGGGCGCGACATCCTCGTCATCGACGACGAGCAGGCGGTGCTCGACGTCATCCGCCGATTCCTGGAAATCGCCGGACATCATGTGACCGCGGCGACGAATGCAGCCGAGGCGTTGGAACTGGTCCGCACGGGTTACAAGCCGGACATGGCGATTCTCGACTTGATGATCCCGCGCGAAGACGGAGCCGCCAACGTTCGCCGCCTTCGCGACGCCTGGCCCGACATCCGCATTCTGCTGTGCACGGGGCTCGTGCAGGAAGACCAGGCGGGGCCGTTGCTTCAGGGCGAGACGGCGCAGCTTCTGCGAAAGCCATTCCGCATGAACGAACTTTGGCATGCCGTCGAAACGGCGATGTCGAAAGAGTGATGCGATCCGTTCGGGTGGCACGCCCTGAGCGTAGCGAAGGGCGTGGTGAAGCTTCCGAAAGCTCAATGCAAATTGGATGCTGCGTCAGCACCGCTTCCACGCCCTTCGCTACACTCAGGGCGTGCCACCCGTGCCACCCGAACGGGGCGATCCTGATTACTTCCTGCGGAACTGCTTGGCTTCTTCCGCGCTGACCATGCCGTCGCCGTCGCTGTCCATGCGGCGGAAATCGTCGATGGTTCCGAGAAACTCGCGGCGCGAGACCTCGCCGTCGCCGTTGAGGTCCATCTTCGCGAACCAGGATGGCGTGCCTTCGGGATACGCCGGACGCGTCGGCTGCCCGCCGTTCGGAATCGGCACTTGGCCGTTGAACTGAATGCCGGGCCGATACGTCAGCGCCTGATACCCGAATCCAGCGGCGAGCGTGCATTGGCGCGGAATTTCCTTCGTTTCGATCAGGCCATCGCTATTGCGGTCGAACGGCTGCAATCGTTTCCACGCCGAGCGCAGTTCGCGCGACGACAGGCGGCCATCGCGGTCCCCGTCGAGCATTTGGAACAAGCCGCGGCCCTGATCGGCGAAGGCGAGCGTGACATGCGAGGCAAGCGCCTCCGTCTGCAGATCCACGAAGGCTTGCACTTCGTTCTCCGTCAGTTTTCCGTTCGTGTCTCGATCGAGCAGCTTGAACAACCGCAGCAGAATCTGATTCTGGGGTTGCTGGAGTTCGGCCGCGAGAAGGAACCCCTTCTTCGTGGCGTCCGCCGCCTTAAACAAGTTCATGTAGTAGGTCGAAGGCGTCCCGTTTTTCGGAAACACCATTCGCGACAGCGGGACGAACTGCATCTCCATGTCGGCCGTCCGCACCGACTTCGCAATGCCTCCCGGAACTTCGGCCGTATTGCCGTTCCACGTGACGCCCCATTCCGCGTCCGGCGCCTGATCGGCCCAGCGGCGTAGTTCCGCGATGCTGAGCGTGCCGTCTTCGTCCGTGTCCAGGGTTTCGAACTGGTTCGCGGGAACCGAAAACTCTTCGTTCGTCAGCTTGCCGTCGCCGTTTTTGTCGAGGCGCTCGAAGCAGGTTTGCAGGGCGCCCTTCGATCCAAGGAGGAAGACATTCGCCTGCGTCGTCGGCGGCGCGGCGTTCAGGCCCATCATGCCGCCGCCGAAGCGGGCCATCTGATTGACGTTCTGTCCGCTGAGTTCCAATGCGGAGACGGTTTCGTCATCATCCGCATCGAGCTTGCGGACCAGTTGATCGGCGGCGTCGAGTTCCGCCTTCGAGAGCTTCCCGTCGTTGTCGCGATCCAGCTGGGCGAAAAGCTGTTGGCTCTGCGGATCTTGAAACGGCTGCGAGGGCGAAAACGAGATCGGGCCCGCGCCGTTGTTCATGTAGAACGCCATGAAGTCGGCAAGCGTGGCCCCGCGTTCGGTTCCCAGCGACCCGGGCTGGATGCCCTGGCCGGAGCCGAAGAAGAAGTTCCCTTGCCGGAGGATCTGCAGCATGCTGAGCGGCAGAGGCGCATTCGAGAGTTCCTTCTCGTCAAGCAGGTTATTGCCGTCGAGATCAAGGAACTGAAACCACTTCTGCATGTGCTTGCGCCACGCCTGCGCCAGCGGCTTTCCTTCGACCGTGAGGCGAAGCCGAACGTGGACAGGCCGATCGCCCGAGAGGATCGCGAGATCGACGTCGCCCGTCTGACCTTTGCGTGGCGTGTCGTCGGCCATCGCCATGCCGGCGGCGGAGAGCAACAACAGCGATGCGGCGAGGAAACGGCTCATGACAGCACCTCCCGAATGGCGCGAGCGCCGACGTCGGCGATGCGGATGGGCCGGCCGACGTTCGACATGTTTTGCTTCTCGGGATCGATCCGCAATGCCCTGCAAATGGT
>JAIEPT010000343.1 GCA_019748295.1 Gemmataceae bacterium
GACTTCGCCCCTGGCTTTCATGGGAGACGCCCTTCGCGTTTGCAGTTCGGTGCGTCCGCCCGAAAAATTGGCCGCACACTTTCCCTGCTTCCGTCACGATTCTGCTTGCCACGCCTTATCGGACGTGATCACGCGGCCGTGCGCTGCTTGAGCATCGGGGCCAAGTTGACGGTGTCGCGAACAACATACGCCCGCTTGTTCTGACTCTCGAAGTACGTGCGCGTCATCATCTCGCCGAGCAAACCGAGGGCGAAGAACTGCACGCCGATCATGAACAGCATCACGCTCATCAGCAGCAGCGGATTGCCCGTCATCCATTGCCCGCTGACGATCTTCATGCCGATCGTCGTCGCCAGGCTGGCGAAGCTGAGAAACATCGACAGCATGCCCGCGTAACCCATCATGTGCATGGGGCGCGTCAGGTAGCTGTGCAGGAACTTCACGGTCATCAGATCCAACACAACGCGGAACGTACGGCTCAGATTGTACTTCGTCTTGCCGGCCGTGCGCGGATGATGGCGGACGGGAACCTGCAGCATCTTCGCCCCGGCTTGCATCGCGAGCACGGGGATGAAACGATGCATTTCGCCGTAGAGGGGCATGTTTTCCGCGAGATCGCGGCGCATGACGCGAAGCGTGCATCCCATGTCCTTGATGGTGATGCCGGTGACGTTGCGGATGAGCCAGTTGCCCATCAGGCTGGGAATCTTGCGGACGAACATATGGTCCTGCCGTTTTTCGCGCAGGCCCATCACGACGTCGTAGCCTTCCTTCATGTGGCCCAGAAGCATGGGGATGTCGGCCGGGTCGTTTTGCAGATCGCCGTCGAGCGTGACGAGGACGTCGCCGGTCGAATGGTCGATGCCGGCCTGCATCGCCGCGGATTGGCCGAAGTTGCGGCGAAGGCGGACGACCTTGAGGCGCGGGTCGGCCTGGGCCATCTCCTCCATGAGGGGAAACGACCCGTCGAGGCTGCCGTCATCCACAAGTACGATTTCGTAGTCGAGGTTCAGCGGACCGATGGCCTGGACGATGCGCTCATGCAACGTCCTTAAGTTGTCCCGCTCGTCCTTGATCGGCACAATGATCGAAAGATCCATGGCGCATCGGCTCCTCGGTGTCGGATTCTTCGTTTGCGTCGTCCGGCATCTCCGCCGGACGTGCGAACGAACCCAGCAAGTAGACGCCGCCGCCTAAAAGGCCGACGGCGAGATAGACGGAGAACCACAAGAGAGACAGCGTGAGGGCCGAGCTTTCGGCCACGCCTAGCGGTATCAGAAAGAGGGCCATCGCCCCTTCGCGAATGCCCATGCCGTTGAGGCTTACGGGAAGCATCGTCAGCAGCGAAATGATCGGCACCACGATGCCGAGATACGTGATCGAGATGTCGAGATCGAGCCCGCGGACCAGACACCACACGATCACGACGTTGGCGATCTGCACGATCACCGAGACGATCGTCGTCTGCACCAGCACGACGGGATGGTGGATGATGTCCACCATCGTGCGCAGCTGGCGAGCTCGATTCGGGCTCCACCGTTCCATCCGTGCGACGAACGGCAATGCGATCATGCCGGCGAATCCCGCGGCCAAAAGGCCCCATACGCAGGCATCGACCCACATCGGACGAGGCACGGGGGAAGCCAGCGAGGCGACGCATGCCAGCATCACCAGGATGCCCAGGCCATTGACGCGATCGAGAAAGACCGACGCGAATGCGGCGAGCTTTCGCCCCGAACGGTTATCGAGATACCAGGCCCGCACCACATCCCCGCCAACCGAGGTCGGCAGAAACAAGTTGAAGAACATGCCGACGAAATAATACCCGACGTATTTCGCGAAGGGCCGATCGAACTTCAGCTCTTCGGCAAAGCGTTGCCAGCGGTAGGCGCTGAAGACCAGCGAAACCGCGAGGATGCCGACGGCAGCGAGCCACCATTCGACGCGAAGGTTCGTGAGGGCCCTCTGGAAGTCGGCCCAGTTGGTCCGGGCGGCCACCAAAGCGAAGATGCCAAGTCCGAAGGCGAGTCGAATCCATTTACTCACGGACGTCGATTTCCTTAAGAATGGGTTCCGCGCCGGCCTGGAAAAACCAGCAGTTGCCTTCTTCGATCAAGTCGATGAAGAGCTTGTGCTTGCCGGGCTTGATGAGCGATTCCCCGGAGATGGAGAACCGGAGGTCGATTTCGCCGCCGGGTTCGACTTCTCGGCGGAAAACGCCCCCCTTGCCGCCGTCGATCGGCGATCCTTCTTCGTTCCAAAGATGCCAACCCAAATGGATGCCGGCTTCCGGGAGCGAATCGAACTTCCATGGACGCCGGCTCGTGTTCTTGAGCCGAATCTTGCAGACGAGCGGTTGGCCGACTTTGGGTTCGGTGAGCGTCTCGAAAGCGGTCTCTTCGTACAGCCACCATCCGGTTCGAGGGGCGACTTCCGTGAGCCAATGCTTGAAGTTTTCCTTCGTGTGCTGCTTTCCTGTTTCCTTCAGCCAGGGCGGATATTCGTCGAGAAACAGATCGAGCCAACGCGTGTTCGCGAACGACAGGTGCCCGAACCAGAGGCCCAATTGCGCGCGGCCTTGTTCATGCGGATTGTCGCTCATCAGCAGCATCGCCAGTGCCGACGCGAGTCCCGTGCGGTCGGCGCCGCGCTGGCAGTGGAAATAGATCGGCTTCTCGGCCCGCTCGATGATTTCGATGAGCCTGCGAATTTCACGCATGCTCGGGGCCCGCGTCGCGGAGAACTGCAAGTCCTCCATCGCGACGCCCTGTTCCTGGCAAACCGCGGCCTGATCCTGGAACCAGTCGCTTAAGTAAGCGGGTCCGCGAAGGTTCACGACGGTGCGGATCTTCTTGTCGCGAATGGTCCGTTCCATCTGACCGGGCGACAGTTGGGCGCCGCGGTAGATGAGGCCTTCGAGAACAGTATGTTCGTTCGTGCTGAAGAGGATGCGATACGTCCACCAGAGGACGAAGCCGAGGACGATGAGGAAGAGCCCGCGGAACCAGGCGAACCTTCCGCGCGGCCGGTTCGGGGCGGCATTGGCGCCCTTCGCGCGCGTCGTGACGGCGTCGGAAAGTGTCGGCGTGGACATGGGCGAAATTCCGTTTTCCCCGGCAATCGGGGCAAATGATGCCAGATCGGCGAAAACGGAACTAGGCCGATTTGGCGAAAGGCCGGGAAGCGGACCTTCCATCTTACCGAAATTCGCCAAATTTGCCCCGCAACCCCGGTTTAGCCGCGACGCGCAGCGGAGCGCGGACTTCGCGCTATGAAGGCGGAGCTGAAGCTGACGGTGAACGAAACGAAGACGCGTCGTTGCCGATTGCCGGACGAGACGTTTGACTTTCTGGGCTACACCTTCGGCCTTCTCTACTCGCCGAGAACGGCATCCGCCTTCATCGGCTCCGCCCGTCCGCCAAGACGATCCAAAAGATCTGCAAGGCCGTAAACGAGCAACCGAAAGGGCCAGCTCCCGCTACGGCCGACCTACACCACCGCGCCACTCCTCGACTCTACTTTTCCCGGGTGAAGCGATGGACGACCTGATGAATGGTCGGCGCCGGCGGTCGCCCGTGGTTGGCACTGATCGCTCTGGACCCGTTCAGGTCAATGTCCATGAAGAGATTTCGGCGCCGGCATTTGCATGCCCCCTGGTGGGAGGGACATTGGGGTACCGCTTCCGCCGATCTCCGGGATAAGGACGGCGGGATCGATCCCGGCACCTCCCCGGTAGACGATCTGTCCGCCGAGAAACCCACTGACGGCAATCAAGGCGGCGGCCAGGAGGCCGGCAATTCGTACCCCCGTGCCAACTCCGGCGGGCCGCCGACGGAGGAAGAAGATCGCGGCAAACAAAACAATCGCAACGGCGTTCAGCCCCAAGTGCCAGTACATCTGCTCGTGCGCCAATGCGGTGTGCGCACGGACGGTGAAGAACGCCAGCAACCCTGTCGCCATGGCCAGTAGGCCAGAGATAGCGCCAGCGGCGATCAGCCACGTCGCGGCGTAGGCCAGGTCTGTCCGTCCCCGGCTCCAGGCGTATAGGTCAAGAGCCACCGCCCCGAGCAAGAAGGCGATCGGGAAGTGGACGGTCGCCGGGTGAGCCTCCCAAGGCGGGAACATTCCGCCGGATGGATCGACCTCTCCATTCGCGAATTTGAGCATCGGATTCCTCTCCTATGTCGGCGCCCCGAGCAAGAAGCTGAGGCTGAAGACCACAGCGAGCCCAAATTCGTGTTCGAATGCACTTCCGATGCCGTTTCCTGGCAAGGGAGTTCGTAAGGCGAGCGGCAGGAGCTAGTCTACCTCCCTCTCCCTCCGGGAGAGGGTTGGGGTGAGGGTGCCCTTTCTTGCGAAACGCCACGTCGCACGCCCTTACCCCCGGCCCCTCGAAGAGGATTCGACAGGGGTGCGGCAAATGTTTCGGGCGGACGGAACCGCGAACGCTGAAAGCGTTCCCCAGCAGAACCCAGGGTTGGCGACCATCGGGAGCCAACCCTGGGTCGCGAAGACGTTGCCGAACTGGAGCCCGGAATTTGGCCCGGAGAGCAGTGTGGTTTCGATCGACCCATATCCCTTGGCGTGGATCGGATTCCTCGCGGAATCCATCCTACCTCCCGGAGGCGAGAATCGCAAAGTCGGCAGGGCGAAAACCGCTGACTTTGCGAATCGGGGACATACGGAGTAATATGGCCGTTTGGAGCAGTAGGCGCGGCAGGCGTCTCTCGACGAAAATCACCGTCGCCAAACGGACTCGCCGTCACCAAACCCTGTCATGACGGTAGCGGAAGGGATGGAGGGGCGCGCAGGGGTAGCGGGATCGCTTGAGT
>JAIEPT010000211.1 GCA_019748295.1 Gemmataceae bacterium
CCGGTAGGGGTCACATAAGGTAGCCGGTGGTTGAGCGAAGCGACACCACCGGATCCGCGACGCCGCGCTTCACCGGACCGGGCGCCGGGCGACACGCGACACCACCGGATCGAGAACGCCCAATCGCACAACGCGGGGCCGGACGACTTTCGTCGATCCGGCCCCGCGTTTTCGGTGCTTGTCCGCAGATTGCGGTTTAGTTGCTGAACTCGGGCCGACGCTTGGCGAGTTGCTGCTGCAAGCGGGAGACGATGCTCGAATGCATTTGGCTCACGCGCGACTCGCTGAGGTCGAGCGTGGCGCCGATCTCCTTCATCGTCATGTCTTCGTAGTAGTAAAGAATAATGATGAGGCGTTCGTTGCGGTTGAGGCCGCGGGTCACGAGCCGCATGAGGTCGCGGTTCTGCAGCTTGAAGGTCGGGTCTTCCGCCTTCTTGTCCTCGAGGACGTCGATCTCGCGGACGTCCTTGTAGCTGTCGGTCTCGTACCACTTCTTGTTGAGGCTGACGAGCCCCACGGCAGTCGCGTCGCCGGCCGACTTTTCGTAGTCTTCGAGGCTCATGCCCATCCGCACCGCCATCTCGTCCACGCGCGGCGGTCGGCCGAGCTGGGCTTCAAGCTGCTTGCGGATCTCTTCGAGCTTGGTGTGCTTGCTGCGGACCAGGCGCGGCACCCAGTCCATCGTGCGAAGTTCGTCCAGCATGGCGCCGCGGATTCGCGGAACGCAGTAGGTCTCGAACTTCACGCCTCGATCCAGATCGAAGGCGTCGATCGCGTCCATCAGCCCGAATACGCCGGCGGAGATCAAGTCGTCGAGATCGACGCCGTCGGGAAGGCGCGCCCAGATGCGTTCCGCGTTGTAGCGAACCAGATGGAGATACATCTCCACGAGCTGGTTGCGCATCTCCAAAGTCGGTTCCGCTCGGTAGTCGCGCCAAAGTTGTTGGACGTCCACGTCCACGTGCGTTGCCATGGATTCCTCCGTGATGCGGCAAGCGACGCTGGCGATTCGCCCACCCGCGGCATGGGACCGCATGGCGGGGACGCGATCCAAGGACGACATAAGAAGGGCGTGAACGACCGGGCGTGCGAACGAAGGCTCCCCCGAGCCGGCGCTTGCTCGCTGCGACGTCGGCCGCGGTCTCGCGGAAGGGGAACCCCCGTTCCCTCTCCGGCCTGCCGGGCCATCCTCTTCTCATAGGCCTTGGATCGAACCAGAATGTCGCTGGCCAACCCGTCTGCCAGGATCCGCCGGAACGGCCAAGGCCGATGCCAAGACCATCCCCCGTCGGCGAAACCTTGTTCCGGACAAAACCACTCGCCTCGTTGGTATCGGCCAGTCGGGATGAGGATCGTGAAGGAAAAAAACCTGTTCCTTCGCGTGTCCTTTGGATGGCGCCTGACACGACCGGCATGGTCGGCAAGGTTTGCCTGCACGGGAATCCCCCGATTCCCGATTTGCCGTCCGCGGCCCGGATGCGTGCCTCGCACCGGTTGCAAACGTCCCCCGCGGCTGTCGCCAACGGTTTCGAGTTCTCCGTTGAGGTGCGGGGCTATAAGTCAGGATCGGGGGCCTGTCCAGAGTAAGAATTGCAAAAGATGAAGAAGCCAAGGGGCGAGAGAAGGCGCAGTTTGCGCAGCTTCACAGATGCCGCAGTTTCAGGTCTTTTAGCACGCTGCGCAAGCAAGTGATCGCAGATTCCCGGATGGGGATGAATCCATCGCCGGGAACCTGCGATCACTTGCGTGCGTGCGTCGTGTGAGGTGTGTTGGTCCCGTGGGTGCGAGACCCATGCCCGGCGGAGGTTGTGCCGTTCGGAAGCAGTCCTGGCCGATGGGGAGGAGACGAGCCGTCGGGAGCCCGGGATGTCGAAGGCCGGCTTCGGGCCGGTCAGCGAGTGTGCAGGCCGTAACGCGAGTGAACGTCGAGCAAGCCTCGAAAATGCAAGTTGCGAGAGCCGACCCGCTGCACGTACGGGGAAGGCCGGGGTCGAGAGACTCCGCGGACGGCGCCGAGAGCAACCGGGCGTCGGACGTCCTGCCGGGGTAGTGACGACGGCATGCGACAAGGGGATCGGCACGCAACCGCGAGAGACCCGTCTTGGCGTCTGGTTCGAGCCGGACGAACCGGCAGCCCGCGAGGGACAGGCCGGGCCGAGCGGGAGTCGGAAAGGTTCGTAGTACCGTTCGTAGTACCTGCGAAGCCGGTCAACGCCGGTGGAGGGAAGGAGCCTTGCTTTTCGAGAGCGGACAGCCTCAAGGGCGAGAGCCTGGGAGAGTGACATGGGTCTGACACCCCCGCCGAAGGTTGAGAAGCTTCAGACGGGCTTCAGACGGTGCTGCGGGCGAAAGCGAAAGAGCAACCCCAAGCTCGCTTCCATCAACTGCACGACAAGATCTATCGAAGCGACGTGCTGGCGTTCGCCTACGAGCGTTGCCGCGCCAACGGCGGGGCTCCGGGCGTGGACGGCCAGACCTTCGAGATGATCGAGTCGCAGGGGAGGGAAGCGTGGCTGGGGGAACTGGCCGAGAAACTGAGAACGCGGGACCGAACCGTTTCGGTTCTTGGGTTTCGAGTTCGGCGTGCAAGTGTCTTGGAGAACGGGTCGGCGGTATCTTGCGCCGAGTCCGTCCAGGTTTCTTGGTGGAGGCAGGGAAGCTTCCCCTCTCCCCCGCAGGGATCACGATTGCCCGTGCCGAACAGCTACCGCGGGGGAGAGGGTGGCCGAAGGCCGGGTGAGGGGAGCTTCGGAAGACTTGTCGTCTTACATGATCTCTGCGCCAGGGTGAGTCCATCTCAGGCACCTGTCCTCGGAAACTCCCCTCACCCGGCCTTCGGCCACCCTCTCCCCCGCGGCGACTCGATGAAGGGGCCAACTTGATCCCTGCGGGGGAGAGGGGAAGCTTCGCTGCCTCCACCAAGAAACCTACACCTGTGAACCCCCGGCCCTCTCCCGGAGGGAGAGGGGAGAAATGCAGGCGCCGCTCGCCTCAAGAGGCTTCTACCGGCCGAACATGCCGTTGCCGAGCATGTAGTGGAGTTCGGCGCTGGCGCGGACGGCGATCGATTGCGAGGCGTCGTCGTAGGTCATCGACCCGCCGCCGCCGTTGACGTTCCACATTGACGGGTCCACGGAGTTTTGGAGCATCGAAATGATTCCCGCGGCATTCTGCTGCCGGATGAACTGGGCGGCGAAAGGGCCGTACATGATCTGTGCCTGCATCGCCGTCTGCGAATTGACGAGGTCGCCGATCGGATACGTGCGGACGGTCATCATCGCCCGAGCCCGCTCCGGGGTGACGACCTGGATCGTTCCTTCCTGGATCACATAGGTCAGACCGCGATCGGCGAGGATCTTCTTGAGGATGGTGCGGACGGTGATCTTCTCGATCTTGAACGTCACCGGATCGTCGTACTCGATGTTCGCATCCTTCAGCGACTGTTCATTGACGATGATCGCTTGCCCCGTCTTTTCCATCAGGTAATTGAGAGCGTTCTTCAGCGGCTCGCGGTCGAAGTTCACCGAGAGGGTCGAGTTCATCGCCTTCAGCAGCGTGACTTCCTTGGGGGAGAGGTTCGGCTTGCTGCGGGCGAGGATGCGGTCCCAGAATTTGGGATATTCGACCACGCCTCTGATTGGGGTGGCCGATTGCTGAATGCTCGCGAACACGTCGTTTTGACGCAGAGCACGTTCGGCTCGCAGGCGATCCGCGGCCGCGAGTTGCTCATGCCCTCCCTTGATGCGGGATGCAGCGATGTCGCCGGGCGAAGGGCCCTCAGCCTTGGGAAGGCGTTTCGGATCCCGGCGATTCTTGTCGTCGATCGCTCGGCGTTCTTCTTCATCGGCGATGCGTTTGACGTCCGCGGAGCGGTTGATGTCGCGCATGCGGGTTTGCAGCCGCTGAACGATCTCGGCCCGCTGTTCGTCCGTCCCGGCGCTGCTGTTGCGGACACGCGCAATCGTGTCTTGCAGAAGACCTCGCGCCGATTCCGGGTCGCGGGCGGCCAATTTGCCGCTTTCGTCGAGCGCCGAGCGGGCGTCGGATTGCAACTTTTCGAAGAGGAGTTTGTCGCGATTGCGGATGCGTTCCAGGTCGTCTGCTTGGGCGATCGACCCAACCAGCACCAACATCGCAAGGCTTGTCAAAACGGTTTTCAGCGACATGCCGTAATCTCCGAGTTCTTCCCCACCCTCCAGTCTACCCCTCGCGCCCGCCGCAATCCAGCCGATTCGCCGCTTCCCGTGCGGGTTGCAGCGTCCGAAGAGCGGGTAGGATGCAGCAGGCAATTCTGTCTCGAAATGGCCGGCATGCCGAACATGCGGGAATTGCCGAGAAATTCGGTTCGTCGCGACGCGCAGCGGAGCGCGGAGGCCGGTCTTGCTCCCCTCTCCCCCAAGGCCGGAGGGAGACGGAGGGAGAGGGGTTGGGGGTGAGGGGAGTAAGCGGTGCTGACCCCTGTCCACTTACCGCCTGTCGCGAAAACCGTGGCGCTCTGCGGGCTCACCACGCCTGATGCGACAAGTTGGGGACCTCCCTCTCATGTACCACGTTGGCGACGAAGGTGACTTCGCCCGCCCTCAGAGAACGGTCCGTTGTCCCGACGACCCAGGCTCCCGACTCCCCGAAAAATCGCACTCAAGCGATCCCGCTACCCCTGCGCGCCCCTCCATCCCTTCCGCTACCGTCATGACAGGGTTTGCTGACGGTCGCGCAAGCGACAGTTTGGGCTTTTGCAGCCATTTCCGACAAGTTAATAAACTTGTCGCCACGAAAGGCGGTCCGCGGCGATGCACGGTCAGTCCGCCGTGGAAACAAGTTTATCTAACTTGTTTGAAATCGCTTCGAAAA
>JAIEPT010000336.1 GCA_019748295.1 Gemmataceae bacterium
TCAGATCGATGGGTGCGATGACGATTTTTTCGCCGGGCCCTGGATCCGCCTGGCTCAAAATGCGTCCATCGAAATCGACGATCATACTTCCGCCTGGCCAGGAGAAAGGCGGATAATTGTCGGCCGACGCCCCCTGATTGCACGCAACGACATATCCGAAATTCTCGATCGCCCGACATCGATTTACGACCGTCCACCAATCCATCGGAGCTGTCGCTCCCCAGGGGTCCATGTATGCGGAGATGCGGATGAACACCTCGGCGCCGTTCATGGCGAGTTGGCGGATGGCTTCCGGAAAGAGCCAGTCGTAACAGTTGGCCACACCCAGCCGGCCGATCTCGGTGTCGGCGACGGGAAACATCTCGTCGCCATAGCCGGGCAAATCGTGGGGGCTTGTATGCACTTCCCACGGAATCCAGGGGTGCGTCTTTCGGTATCGAGTCAGGATGCCGGTCGGCCCGATCAAGCAGGTCGTGTTGAAGACATGCCCAGGGTAGCGATCGTCTTTTTCAAGGAAGCTCCCGGTCTGGATGTAGATGCCATGCTTCCGCGCCATCGCTTCGTAACGGTCGGTATGTTCGTTCGGAAGATGGACGGCCAAGAGTTCGTGAAGCTGCTTCGCCGTCTCGTAGATCGGAGCGGCGTGAGCGAACTCGGGGAACACGACGAGCCGAATGGAGTGAAAGGGCTCGTAACCCAGCACGGCCCGCTCGATCATGGTCAGCATGTGGCCGACGTTGCGGCCGATATCCGATCGGTCGCGAGGATGGGGCATGTCGGTCTGGCAGCAAGCGGCGTAGTAACGCATCGGGAATTCCTCGCGTCGGGTTCGTGGAGCCGACGACAACAGCATCGCTGAACATCCGAGTGAAGAACGCACCCGGCATGTCGGCGTTTGGCGTTGCGATCCGCTCCCGCTCCGAATACGATCCAAACCATCCATTGCAAGCGATATGTTTTCTAGGACTCGCAGACGACCATGTCGAACGATCAGGTTCTGGTCACGCCGACAACCTCCGACGCCCAACGCAAGCCGCGCAAATACGTTCCGGCCCTTGGCCCGCGCATGCACGCCGTGCTCTGGACGATCTTTCTCCTCTGCGCATTGCTGGGGGCGAGCGGCGTCTATCTCATTGCCGTTCGCGGTTTCGAGTTTTATCAGGGCAGATCGTACCAATCTCAATTCTCGCTTTGGATGTTCCTGGTTCATATCGTCGCGGGACTGGCGATTCTTGTCCCGTTCATCCCATTCGGCATCGCCCACTGGCATTCTTCGAAAGACCGCACGAACCGGAAGGCTATTCGCTGGGGGGTCGCACTTTTCGCCGTCGGGATTGCGATCGGGCTTTCCGGGTTGGCGCTGGTGCAACTCGAAGCGTTGCCGCAACTCGCCGCGGGGTCGATGGGCCGCATCGTGACCTACTGGATCCACGTCATTGCGCCGCTAGCTGCCGTTGCGGTCTATGTCGTCCATCGCAAGGCGGGGCCGAAGATCCGCTGGAAGTGGGGCGCCTTCTGGGGAGGCGCGACGATCGCATTCACCGCAATCATGATCGCCATGCACTCGCATGATCCGCGAAAGTGGAATGCCCGCGGCTCTCCCGAAGGGGAAAAATACTTCGAGCCCTCGGCTGCCCGCACCGTCGACGGAAAGTTCCTCTCCGCTTCGTCCATGATGATGGATGAATACTGCCTGCAATGCCACGGAGACGTCTACAAGAGCCACCTGCATTCGGCCCATCGAAACAGTTCGTTCAACAACCCGGCCTATCGCTTCAGCGTTCGCGAGACTCGGCAAAAATCAGGCGTGCGAGCGGCGCGCTGGTGCGCGGGGTGTCACGATCCCGTCCCCTTCTTCTCAGGCGAGTTCGATGACCCGAACTACGACGACGTCAATCATCCGACCGCAAGTGCGGGAGTGACGTGCACGGTTTGTCACGCCATCACGCATGTGGGCAGCCGTTCCGGCAATGCCGATTACACCATCGAGGAGCCCATTCATTATCCTTTGGCGACCAGCGAGAACTCCGTCCTGAATTGGGTCAGCCAGCAGATGGTGAAAGCGAAACCGGAGTTTCACAAAAAGACGTTTTTGAAGCCGTTTCATCGAACGGAGGCATTTTGCTCGACCTGCCACAAGGTTGGGTTGCCTCAGGAGGTGAACCGCTACAAGGAATTCCTCCGCGGACAGAACCATAACGATTCGTTCTGGTTGAGCGGCGTATCAGGTCATGGCGCTCGGAGCTTTTACTATCCTGCTCAGGCGAAAACGGGTTGCAACGATTGCCACATGCCCCTGCAGCCTTCGCGCGATTTCGGCTCGCGCGATTTCGACGGGAGCGGCATCGCGAAAATCCACGACCACACTTTCGTCGCAGCGAATACGGGCTTGGCCGCGTTGCTCAAGTTTCCAGGCCATGAAGATGCGATCCGCAAGCACGGCGATTTTTTGCGAGGCGGCCCGGACGGCAAATCGCCGCCGCTCCGCATCGACTTGTTCGGCCTCAAGGAATTGCACGTAGACCGCCTGCGCGGCGCCGCGACAGCGTTTGGCCTGGCGGCTGACCCGATGCACGCGATTTCGATCGCCGCGGGCGCCGACCTCATGCGAGTTCGCGGCGTCGAAGCGCCGCTGTTGGGCGATCGTCCGCTTCGTCCTCAGCTTCCGAAACTCATCCCTGGTTCCTCGTACATGGTGGAGGTCGTGATACGCACCCTGAATATGGGGCATCACTTCACGCAGGGAACGGTCGACTCCAATGAGGTATGGGTGGAGTTTCACGCCAAGACGCCGAAGCGGACCCTCGGCCGCAGCGGAGCGATGGCGGGCGCGGATCGTGGACGGGTCAATCCCTGGTCCCATTTCCTCAATGCGCTGGTCCTTGACCGACATGGCAATCGCATTGACCGCAGGAACCCGCAGGACATTTTCACCCCGCTCTACGACCATCAAATTGCTCCCGGTTCGGCCCAGGTCGTTCATTACCAACTCGATGTTCCCGCCGATCTTCAGGCAGGCGAATCCGTCGACGTCTCGGTTCGCGTCCGGTATCGCAAGTTCGATGATGCGTACATGGCATTGGTCCACGGCAAGGAGCACGTTCCTCAGCTCCCGATCGTCGATCTGTGCGAAGATCGCATCGTCTTTCCCGTCACGGGAATCGCCGAGCAAGTTCCTGCGCAGAAGTCGCCGATCGAGCCGGCCTGGCAGCGATGGAACGATTACGGCATCGCGTGCTTTCTTGAAGGCGGCCCCGAAGGCAAATCCGGCGGCGAACTGGGGCAAGCCGAGCAATCGTTCCGCCGATTGCTGTCCGCGGAGTTTTCCGACGCGAAAGCCGCTCACTCGCATGGACACCTCAACCTTGCCCGCGTCCATCTGGCCTATGGCGGCGCCGATCGGCTTGAACTCGCGCGAGAGCATTTAGCCCTTGCTCGCAAATGCGATCCCCCCGCCCCGTGGTGGACCGTCGCTTGGTTCAATGGCGCCGTCAACCTCCAGCACGCCAACTTCGACGAAGCCATTCGCCAATTCGAGACGATCCTCGACGCCGCCAACATCGATCCGGTGAGAAAGTTCGACTTCACGGGAGACTTCATCGTCCGAAATGAACTCGGCAAAACGCTCTTCTTCCGCAGTCAACAGGAAACAGAGCCTCTCGAGCAAACTCGCGTGCTTCGCCTTGCGACGAGCCATTTGGAAAAGACGCTGCAGCTCGATCCGGAAAACGTGGATGCTCATCAATTCCTCGCGAAGGCTTACCATCGGCTTTGCAGCGACTTTCCCCTCGATGATGTTCGCGCGATCGCCTTCGACGGGTCGGTGATAGAAGGATTGAAGCGGGCGCAAGAAGGCGCCATCACGGAAGCGGCGGACGCGATCCGCGACATCGTTTCGGCCGTGAAAAAGGCGCCCGCGAACGAAGAGTCGCTTCGCGGGTGGATGCATCTGCGTCAAGAACTGGTGCGGATGTCCAAAAGCACCACGGACGAATGGCGTCGCCTCGCTCTGCAGCCCGCCCTTCGCAGCATCGACGCCCAAGTACTCGCGTTCGTCCCGGAATTGGCCCAATCGTTTTCGGCGGCAACGACGGATGCGGATCGGCGACGATTGGCCCAAATGCTAGGACGCGCGATCACGAGTCTCGGCGAACGGCCGCGACGGGCGGAAGTCCGCCCTTCCCTGCTTGCGCTTGCATCCTGGCCTCAAGGGGCGACTTCCCCATACGCCGCGCTGCTCGGCTTGGCGGAACTCGACGTGTTGGGAGGCGGCATGCCTCCAACCCGTCTGCTGGCGTTGCAAAAAACGCATCAGCGAGTGCGTGCCTCCCGAGCCGAGACGGACCCCGCGATGGCCCATGTGCTCGCCAGGCTGCACCTTGCCTTGCATGGAATCTTCAAACCGGACGAGAATGCCCAGGAACATGCGGTCCGCATGCATCGCAGCCGATTTCCGGCTGCCGATCGAGCTTCGCACCCAATCGTAATTTATCGATTGAACGAACCCTTTACTCAGTAGATCGAAACGGCCTCTATGCAGCTTCGTTGGTGGAGCATCAGCATCGTCCTCGCCGCGGCCGCGGGTTCGGCCCTTTACTGGTCGATGCGCAAGGACAAGCAAGCTGAACCCAAGGACATTGTCGTCGTTCCCGCCGTTTCGCGCGACCAAGAAGCGGCCGTTCCCCAGGCCAAATTCCTTGACGTCACGTCTGCGTCAGGAATCCGTTTCACGCATGCGAACGGGGCATATGGGAAGAAGCTGTTGCCTGAAACGCTCGGGGCCGGGACGGCATTCTTCGATTTCGATAACGACGGACACCCCGACCTGTTCTTCGTGAACTCGCGAAATTGGCC
>JAIEPT010000280.1 GCA_019748295.1 Gemmataceae bacterium
GTGCCGTGCGTGCCGTGCGTGCCGTGCGTGCCGTGCGTGCCGTGCGTGCCGTGCGTGCCGTGCGTGCCGTGCGTGCCATGCATGGCACGCGTGTCCTCCGTGCCACCCGAAATGATTCGACACGCTAACCTCCAAAGGTTTGCGCTCGCGAATGCTTCGCGATGCGGCAGGCGGGGGGTATCATGTCCCTGTCCTGCGCTGCGAAAAAGTGGGCGGTTTCCTCATGCGTTCTTCGGTCGGGTCGCTGGCCCTGGGCCTGTTTCTGGGCGGCGCGCTGTCCGCAGCGGCCGCGTTCGGCCTTTCGTTCGCCGGCGCCGACGACCTGCAACTTCTTCTGACCGATCCCCTCTGGTGGGGCCAGGCCCTTTTGCCGGGCGCGCTTGCGGGAATCGTGATTGCCGCAATGCCTCGTGCGAAGCAGGCGGTCTCGCAAACGAATCAAGACGCGGCCTCTCCGGCTCCGAAAAGCAAACCCCGCAAGAAGCGACGCCGGCGCAATAGTTGGCTCACCCGCCGCCTCATGGCGGCCCGTCTCACCGCGGAAGGGCGTTTTCTCGATGTGTCGCTCCGTTTCGCGCGCAGACTGGGCCGCAGCCGATCCAAGCTGCGCGGCGTCTTCATGGCCCAACTGGTGATCGCGGCGGATCGCGATGAGATCGAGAAGGCGTTGGCGGAGGCGATGAAGCGAGGCGAATCACGCGCGGCCGCGCGGTTCCTCGTCACGTTGTCAGGAAGCCAAACCCATTCCGTTCCGCGACGTGTCCTTCGCCTCACGCTTCGCCGAAGCAGTCCGGCCGCCGGAAAGGCCGCGACGTTTCACTGCGTGTTCTTCGACGCGACCACCGAGGCGAAACTGCTGCGAGCCAACCAGCGGCTCGAACGCCAGTTCACGCTCGCCAAGCGCGACGCGCAGCACTACCGCCAAGATCTGCGCGGCCTCAAGCGCAGCTACCACGACCTCTATCATCACGCGCCGATCATGTACTTCAGCCTCGATGCGCTCGAGCGGCTGATCGGCTTCAACGACACGCTGGTCCGCACCCTCGGCACGCCGCGCGAACAATTGGCGATGCGGCCGTATCGCGAAGTGCTCGCGGTCGATGCCCTGGACCAAGACAAATCCCCTTTCCCGCTCACCGCGGACAAAGAAGAGGAAACCGAGGCGCAGTGGCGTCGTCATGACGGAGCCGCCCTCGATGTGTGGGTTCGCTCGCAGGCGGTGTACGATTCCAGCGGCAGCTTCGTCCGCTGGCGTTGCTCCGCGATCGACCTGACGGAGCGGAATCGGCTCGCCCATCAGCTCCGCAGCCACACGCAGGAACTGGAGCGCACCAACGCGCGATTGCGTCACATCAATTCGGAACTGGAAGATTTCACGCATGTCGTGTCGCACGATCTGAAGGAGCCGTTGCGCACGTTGCAGGCGTTCAGCCACATCCTGGCCGAGGACTACGCGGGCCAGCTTGGGCCGGACGGCTTCGAGTACATCAATCATCTTGTCCAGGCGAGCCGGCGGCTCGGCGTGCTGATCGACGATCTGCTCGCCTTGAGCCAGGCCGGGCGCATGGCGAAGACGTGGGCGGAGTTCGACTTGATCAAGGCGGTCGCGACGGTGCGGCGCGATTTGGCCGACATGATCCAGCGGAAGAACGCCATCGTGCTCAACGAGGGATCGCTGCCGACCGTCGTGGGCGATTCGCAACGCATCACGCAGCTTCTGACGAACCTCGTCGCCAACGGGCTCAAGTACAACGAGAACCCGACGCCGACGATCCTGGTCGGGGCGGCCGCCAACAGCGAGCCGGGTTTCGCAACGGTCTACGTGCGCGACAACGGCATCGGCATCGACCCCGCGAATCACGAACAGATTTTCGGCATCTTCCGCCGGCTTCATCCCGAGGGGCAGTACGAAGGGACCGGAGCCGGACTCGCGATCTGCAAGAAGATCGTGGCGGCGCATGGGGGCCGGGTGTGGGTCGAATCGCAGCCGGGCGAAGGGGCGACGTTTTACTTCACGCTGCCGTTGCCCAAGCAGGCCGGTGCGCCAGCCGCATCGCCGGCAGACCTCTCCGTGCTTCCCCCCAGCGAAGCGAGCGATGGCGATTCGCTGCATGGCGTGAGGCTGCTGATGGTCGAGGATTTGCCCGAAGTGGGAGCGATCATCCGCAAGCTCGGGGAGCGAGTCGGCCTCAAGATCGACTGGTTCCTGACTGCGGAGGAAGCCTGGCATCACCTGCAAAAGGACCAGCCCGATTTCGCCCTCCTGGACATGAATCTTCCCGGGATGGACGGCATCGAGTTGTGCCGCAAGATTCGTCGCGAGCTGCATTGGAGCGGCCCGATCGCGCTCTTTTCGCAAGAAACGCCGGAGACGACGGACCTTCTGAAAGATGCCGGAGCCAACTTCTTCATCACGAAGGAACTGCTGAGCCGTCCCGCGGAATGGAAGGTTGCGTTTCACGGTTTGGTGAAGCGATCGCTGAAGTCGCTTCCTGCCGTCCCCGCGCTGATCGCCCCGGAACCCGCAGCTCGCTGACGCGGTCGGTCTGCCGCACTTGATTCGCCTGCGCGATCCGCCAAACTAAGCAGCAGCTACCTCTTCCGCCTTCGTTCGAGACGATCATGAAGCTGATTCTCGCCATCATCCAGCCGCATAAGCTCGAAGCGGTGAAGGAAGCGCTGAATAAGGTCGAAGTCTTTCGCCTCACCATCGTGGACGTGCAGGGATTCGGCCGGCAGAAGGGGCAATCGGAGGTCTATCGCGGCCATGAGTTGACGTTGAACCTGCTGCATAAAGTGCAGCTTCAAATCGCCGTCAACGAGGACTTCGTGGAACCCACCGTCAACGCTATCATGGAAGCCGGCCGAACGGGCCCCGAAGGCCGCATCGGCGACGGCAAAATATTCATCCTGCCGCTGGAAGATTGCATCCGCATCCGCACCGGCGAACGGGGCCCGGAAGCGATTTAGGTATTGCGATTGGTTAGCCGCGACGCGCAGCGGAGCGCGGACTGCTTGCCATGCGAACGCTAGGCGCCCTGTCCGCGCTCCGCTGCGCGTCGCGGCTAACCGTTTGATTGACGGGATTTCGAAGGATCATTCATGCAGAAGTTCATCATCATGGGCGTGCAAGGCTGCGGCAAAGGGACGCAGGCGAAGATGCTCTGCCAGGATTTCGACCTCGTCCACATCTGCGTCGGCGACGTCTTCCGCTGGCACATCCAGAGCCACACCAAAATGGCTGCCCGCATCAATCGCATCATGGCGGCGGGGAACCTCGTGCCGGACGACATCGTCGAGGAAGTCGTGAAAGCCCGGCTCGATCTGCATGATTGGAACTTCGGCTTCGTGCTCGACGGCTTCCCGCGCAATCACCATCAGGCCGAGTTCTTCCTCGAAAGCTACGACATCGACGCCGTGATCCACATCGACGTGCCGGACGAGGTGGTCATCGAGCGATTGCAGAATCGCCGGCTGTGCTCGCGGTGCGGGCTCGATTACAACCTGATCTACTGCCGTCCCGCGGCCAACCTGGTGTGCGATGTTTGCAAGGGCGCCCTGATCGCCCGGTTCGACGACACGCCTGAAGCGGTGCGCTCGCGCATGCGGGACTACCACGGCAAGACGGCGCCGATCCTCGATCTGTTCCGCAAGAAGGAACTCGTCATCTCCATCGACGGCACCGCTCCGCCGCCGGACATTCAGACGGAGATTCGCCGCAAGCTGAGCCTCAAGGTGCCGCCCAAATCGCCGTCGAAAGCACAGGCGATGGCCGCCGCGGCTGCGGGGTAACCATGCTTCAATACGCGTTCAAGGAATGGGCGGTCATCTGCCGAGCTTTGGAACTCGGCAAGCAGTCGATCCTGCTGCGCAAAGGGGGGATCGCGGAAGACTTTCGCCTCGAACATCAGCGATTCTGGTTTTTCTCTACCTATGTGCATCAGCAGCAGGACGGCATTCGCCCCGACGCCGCCTCTTGGCTCGAAGCAGCGATGCGAGATCGCCCGCCCGCGGGAAAAGTTCGGCTCAGCCATTGGGCCGAGGCGACAGGCATCCGGCAATTGCGCGATCTCGCGCCCGCCTTGCGCCTCGCCCCTCTCCACTTTTGGTCGGACGAAACCGTCCGCAAACGCTTCGAGTATCGCGTACCCGGATTGAACGTCTTCGCCGTCCGCGTCCATCGCGCCGAGACGCCGGTCGAGATCGACGACACCGCTGAATATCAAGGTTGCCGAAGCTGGGTGACGCTCGATCAAGCGTTGCCGACGGCAGGTTCGACGCCGGTGCTCGATGACGCCGCATTCCGCGACGTGACGCAAAGGTTGGAAGTAGTGCTGAATCCGACCGCCACCGCGTAGGCGGCCGAACCGCAGACACAGATCCCGTGCCACAAACGCTGACTTATTGCGGATATTGATCGTCGCCGCTCGGCAGGAGAGAGCTTCGGCTTTTTGACCGTCCAAAACAACGTCCTCCCCTGAACCAAGGCGCAGGATTTGTCAGCGAAGGACGGGGAACATGGACTGTCGATAACGAAGGCCGCCTGAGTTTGGTTATGGAGAAGGTATGGGTAATTGGCTTTTGGAAAGAGAACCGGGAAGTCTGGCTCCGAGACGCGCTTGTGATCAAAGTGTCCCCAAAAAGGGTCGATTTGGAACCGCCCTCCCATCCGCTGTTTGTCAAATGATGCGGCTGCTCCGGAGCGAAGCCCTTTTACAATCTGAGGAACACCTGCCTTAGATCGACGAGCCTGTGCCCTTCGTAATCTCGTTTGATGCAGCGCAATTGACGTAAACAAACCCTGTCATGACGGTAGCGGAAGGGATGGAGGGGCGCGCAGGGGTAGCGGGATCGCTTGAGTGCGATTTTTCG
>JAIEPT010000287.1 GCA_019748295.1 Gemmataceae bacterium
AGAAACCGCCGGATACGATGAGTACGTCCGGTGGTGTGGGAGGACGGGGGAAGTAATTCCCCCTCCTACCCGATTTTATGCGCTTTCAAAACTTCGACGCAGATTACCCGGTTCCGCTACAGAAATCACCGCCTTATCCGGTCACTTTCTCGTAAAGCGGCGTCAGCACGTGTTCGTCGATCCAGCGAATCGCGGGCACGCAGACGGCGTCTCCGAAACCGAACAGCATCTGGGTGGCGGGGCCTTCGAGCGGGAAGTCGGGAGCGCCTTGCAGCCGGGCGTATTCGCGCGGCGACATCCAGCGAATGCGAATGCGTTCGCGATCCGCGACGACGACGATCTGCCGAGCGCTGCCGCCGCGCGGCGTCCGTAGGCAACCCGCCAGTCCGTCGAAGCGGATTTCGAGCCGCATCGTTTTTTCGCGCATGCGGCGAAACGCGGTGGCGACGAGGGTTTCGCCGGAAGTGCGGGCCGCTTCCAAGGCGCGGCGATGGCGTTCGCTCAGCATGGCGAGATGGCGGGCCGTCTCGGTTTCGCCCCACCAATCTTGATCGTCTCCCTGATCGATGAGTTCGCTCAATGTGATAGTCCGCTTGGGCGGAGCCGGAATGTCGAGCGTCACCCAATCGGTGGGCAGTCGCGTCGCGAGTCGCAGATCGAGGAGCGGCTTGGGACGAAGCGGGTGCGGCAGTTCGACATTCCAGTCCGCGAGAAGCGAACCGGGGGAAGCAGGACGAAGTTGTTCCTGCACTCCGACAACGAAGACGCGCGGCCGGCTCTGCGGCACGAAGTGGGACGCGTCCAGCAGCAACACATCCAGCCAGTAGCCGAGTTCCGCAAGGTGCTGCGTCGCCGCCATGAAATCCTTGCCGCCGCGAGCCGTGAGAAAGCCGACGACATTTTCCAGCAACACGACCTGCGGCTTTCGTTGGCCGAGTGCGGCGAGCACCTGGGCGAAGCCGAAAAACGTCGACGAGTGCTCCCCCTCGAATCCCCGATAATGACCGGCAAGGGATAGGTCCACGCAAGGGAACGACGCCGTCGCCAGAAACGGGGCGCCTACCATCTGCTCCAGAATCGCATCCGTGTTGCCGACGTCTTCGAGGTGGAACGGCTCCGCCTCGCCATGCCGTGCCGTGTGCATGGCGTGCTTCTTGGGGTCGATGTCGTTGGCGTAGATGCAGCGCCAACCGGAGGGGCGAAGGCCTTCCCCGACCAATCCGATCCCGGCGAAAAACTCAGCGAACGTCTTCTCGTTCGGAGCCATGAACCCTCTACGGAACTAGCGTTTGGGTGGCACGAGCGGCACGCCCTGAGTGTAGCGAAGTGCGTGGAAGCGGTGCAGACGCAGCATCCAACTTGCATGACGTTTTCGGAAGCTTCGCCACGCCCTTCGTTACACTCAGGGCGTGCCACCCAATCTCCCCGGGCCGACATCTGCAATGGCCGCGGCCTCAGCTTCGTCGCTCGGCGGCGCGAGCCGTACTTCGATGTCGCCGAAGGCCTCGGATTGCTCGGCGACGATGTTTCGCCAGCGGATCAGTTCGAGGATCGCCAGGAAAATTCCCAGCATCCGTCCGCGTGTATGCGGCGGGGCGAATAGCTCGCGGAACGTCGCCGACGTTTGGTGAGCCAATCGTTCCAGAATGCGGTCCATGTGCACTTGCTGCGGCGTGTCGTCCACCGCGATCTGCTTGGGAGCCGCCGCTTGCGTTTCGCGCACGAGTCGGCCGAAGGCGCTGACCAAGTCCCACAGTTCCACGCGACGCAACGGCTGTTGCGAAAGGTCTGGCGCCTCGGGCCGCTCGATCGCCTGGCGCTGCATCCGCGTCAGTTGCTTCTCCGCCTTCTCCTCGAGCAGAACGGCCGCTTCCTTGTACTTCTTGTATTCGATGAGCTGCTTGACGAGTTCAAGACGAGGATCGTCGTCCGGCTGTTCCGTCTCCTCCTGCCTCGGCAAAAGCAATCGGCTCTTGATCTCCATCAAGGTCGCGGCCATGAGGAGGAACTCGCCCGCCCATTCGATGTCCACGAGATGGAGAAGGTTCAGATAGTCCTGAAACTGCTGCGCGATGCGGGCGATGGGAATATCGCAAATGTCCACCTCCTCCTTCTTCACGAGATAAAGAAGAAGGTCGAGCGGTCCGCGAAAGGTCTCAAGCTCGATCTTGTAATCCATGGCAGGCATTCTACGCGAAGCAGATGCAAACGCACCCAATCCAAACGCGCCCAAGCCCAGGGGCGAGCGCAGCGAGCTCCTGGGTTCGCTGCGCGAGAGAGTAGAGATGAGAAAGTGGAGAGTAGACAACGAGGGAAATCGGCTTGCGGTTGTCTCTTCTCTACGTTCCGCTCTCTTATCTCTACTCTCTCGCGCAGCGAAACCAGGAACTCGCTGCGCTCGCCCCTGGGCTTGGGGTGGGTTACAATGCCGACTCGATTCCAATTCGCTTTGGGAGATTTCACACCATGATTCGGCTGATTGCCTCGCTCGCCCTGACTTTCGCGTTCACCCTTCCGACGTTTGCCGACGAACCCCCCACGGGGTTCGTTTCGCTGTTCAACGGCAAAGACCTCGCCGGTTGGAAATGGACCGGCAAGAAGGATGTCTGGGGCGCGGAGAACGGCATCCTCTACGTCGCAGGGGGCGGTGGCGGGTATCTGTTCACCGAAAAGGAATACGCCAACTTCGAGTTCCGCTGCGAATACAAGATGCCGAAGATGGGCAACAGCGGCGTCGGCATTCGCTCGCCCCTTCAAGGCGATCCCGCCTACGTCGGCATGGAGATCCAACTGCTCGACGACGCCAACTGGAAGGGCCTGGCCGAATGGCAACACACCGGTTCCATCTACCATGTCGTGCCGGCGAAGAAAGTGAACTCCAAGCCGTTCGGCGAATGGAACACGATTCGCATCGTGGCAGACAAGCGCAAAGTGATGATCGAGCATAACGCCGAAACGCTGGTGGACGCCAACCTCGACGAACACGTCAAGGACAAGGGGAAGCAGCATCCTGGCCTCACGCGCGAACGCGGGCACATTGGATTCCAGAGCTACAATTACCGCGTCGAGTTTCGCAACGTTTACCTGAAGGATTTGGACGCGAAGTAGCGTAGGTCGTTTCGCGGGGAGCCGCAGGCGACCAGCATCCCCCAAGCGCGGTCGCCTACGGCTCCCCGCTAAACTTTAGAGGACCCTTCGACATGGAACCGTCGCCCGCGCCGCAGAAATCGTTCGAGAGCACGCAAAATCACGATCCGCGGACGGAGGACGAAAATCGCCTCGAAGGGATCGAGTTCTACGTTCAGCAAATCAAGGAAACGGCCGACAAGCTGGTTCGCGACAAGACGAATCGCGGCGACGTGAAGATGCTGTGGACCGCACTGCGCGAACTGCGTTACGCGTTTAAGGTTCTCGCCCCCTACGACCATGTCCGCAAAGCGACCGTCTTCGGCTCCGCCCGGCTGCCGCTGTCGCATCCCTCCTGCGTGCAGGCGATCGAGTTCGGCAAACGCCTGGCCGAAGCGGACTGGATGGTCATCACCGGGGCGGGCAACGGCATCATGGAGGCCGGACACGTCGGAGCCGGGCGCGACAAGTCGATCGGCATCAACATCCTGCTCCCCTTCGAGCAGGCTCCCAATTCGACGATCAATGGCGACCCCAAGCTGGTGCATTTCAAATACTTCTTCACCCGCAAGCTGCTCTTCGTGAAGGAGGCCGACGCGGTCGTGCTCTTCACCGGGGGGTTCGGCACGCTCGACGAAGCATTCGAAGTGCTGACGCTCATTCAGACGGGCAAGAGCCATCTCTTTCCGATCGTGATGGTCGATGTGCCGGGGAGCGATTTCTGGAAGCACTTCCTTCGATTCGTCGAAGGCGTAATGCTTCCTGCGAAACTGATCAGCCCCGACGACCTCTATTTGTTTCGCGTCGTCGATTCGGTCGATGCGGCCTTGAAGGAAACGCTCGGCTTCTATCGCGTCTACCACAGCATGCGATACGTGAAGGGCAACCTCGTCCTTCGGCTCCAGAAAAAGTTGAGCGACGAAGCCCTCGAAACGATCCGCGAGGAATACAAGGGCCTGCTGAAAGGGGGGACCTTCGACCAGGTGGCAGCGCTTCCCGAAGAGGCGAACGAAGCCTCCGTCCGCGACATGCCCCGCCTCAAGTTCCGCTTCGACCGCCACCAGTTCGGCCGCTTGCGGAAACTCATCGATTTCATCAACGAGCAATAACAACCCTCTCCCCCGCAAGGACCAAGTTCGCACGTGCAGCGAAGTCACCGCGGGGGAGAGGGTGGCCGAAGGCCGGGTGAGGGGCGCTTCGGCAGACTTGTGGCCCCGCAGCCGACATCGCACCACGCGAGGACAGAGCCTTTTGGGCATTGCATCAAGCATGCGTGAGTTGCTGGATCCACTCCGCCTGCGACGGGTATGTGCGAAGCATTTCATCGCGCGAAGCGTGTTCGTAATCCACATAGTCGAATCCCGGCGCCACGGTGCAGCCCAAGAGGGCGAACTCGCTGCCCGGTTCGAGCAGCGTCCCTTGCCAGACATTTCGCGGCGCCACCACCTGCAGATGCTGCCCCGCTTCGAGGTCAGAGCCCAGCACGATCGTTTCGCTGCGTCCATCAGGAAATAGCTGCAGCATGCGGACAGGGCCGCCTAGGTAGAAGTGAAACACTTCGTCGCTCTTAAGCCGGTGCAGCGCGGAAAAGGTTCCGGGCTTCAGCAGGTAGTAGATTGCCGTGCTGACCGATCGAGGGCCGAAGTAGCGACCACCAATGGAATCCGGAGAGAGCGATTCCTCGCTCCGATACGTCTCGCGAAAGAACCCGCCTTCGCGCGGGTGCGGTTGCAATCCCAATCGTTCGATCAATTCGTCGGCTCGCGACATGACGGCCCTCCTGCGGCGCCTGCATTTCTCCCCTCTCCCTCCGCGTGAGGTCAGCGAGAGTGGTCCTCACGCTCCGCGTGAGGTCAGCGGCGATGTGAAGCCAGACTGCACAGCGCCTTTCGTGGCGACAAGTTCATCTAACTTGTCGGATTC
>JAIEPT010000369.1 GCA_019748295.1 Gemmataceae bacterium
ATTAGGCGAGCCGCGCACTCCGCTACAATGCTCGCGCCGGGCCCATAGCTCAACGGTTAGAGCAGGGGACTCATAATGCAAGTCACCCCAACCGTCAAAGCGTCTCATCTGGCGGAAAAACCAACGAATCATGACAATTGAAGTGTGCCGAAAAAGGCCGAAGTGGACCGCTCCGAGTTGTCATGACAACCGCTCGCGGAGCCGCTTGAGTGCCGCTCTTTCGAGCTGCCAAACTCTAGTTCGACTTATCCCCATCAGCTTGGCGATTGCCCTGTAGGTCAAGTCGCGGCCGTCGTACCGATACCGGATCGTTAACGCCTGGTTCTCCGGCAGCTCCTCCGCGATCGCGGTCTCAAGCTGCTCCAACTCGTCCAAACCAAGAGCGTCCGGATCCTCGCTTGCCGGCAGATCCTCGAAGCCTGGTTCGAGCTGCGACATCCCGGGCCGATCTTCCTCGCCCTGATACTTTCCCAATCGAACGATGAAGGATTCTCGATCGAATATCTTGCGCCAGTTCCATCCAAGATTTTTCATCACGAAGGTGGATAACGCGAGGCCCTTGCGTTCTCCTCGATCAAGCCAGGAATCGACGGCCGTGATGTAGATCGGCATGAGGGTGGAAACTGCTTCGTCGTGGCCGCCGACCGCCGCGACGTTCGTCGGAGGCAGGTTCTTGACGAAGCGATGAACGAGAAGAAGGTTGCCGGCGAGGAGCTTGTCGCGGCGATCGTGGGCCAACTCAACGGTCGTCCGCCGGCGGACCATTATCTTCCCTTATCCAAACCCGACCTCTTTTTCACTTCAGCTTGAGCCAAGCCGCAAGCCATTCAGCGCGAGACTCACGCCGTCGGCCGTCGCCGGGGTAGCCTTCGTAAACGCGAACGACCGGACCCCCGTCGATGCGAAATGTGGGGAAGGCTTTTACGCCGTATTGAGGAGCTTCCGCCTTGCCGCATTTGACGACCTCGAAGCGAGCTAGGGCAGATCTCAGCGGTTCGGCTTTGCAATCCTCCTCGAAGAGTTTGCAAAAATAGCATTCCGCGAAACAGAAAATGCGAAGTGTCGGCCGCGGCGGTTCGTCGGCCCTCGCCCTTGATGCGAAGACGCCGACGGCCAGCACGGCGGCAAGGATGATGAAAAGAACGACAGGCCAGAGCGGCTCCCGCCGGCGAAGCGATCTCATTGCAGCTCCTTCCAAGAATGTCAGTTGCGAGATGCCATCAAACCGAAGCTACTTGCCGACCTTCGTTGTTACGGCCTCGACCAACTCGCAGCGAGCCACCTGCTTGACGAGGTGGAGGAGTTCCTCCGTCGCAAGGTGCAGGAGGTGCGGCTTACCCGGGCCGCTTGAGCCATGGACCATTTCCAAGCGATCGAGGTCATCGACAGCCTGGTCCTTCGCGTGCTGGCCGAGCATGGCGTCGAGCGACCGCCCGTGGATGCCGTGCTGCTCGCCGCGATGCATATCGGCGAGATCGTCATCAATAGCAAGCTGACGACTCGCGGGCACATTCAGGAGGTGGATGGCGCCGGCTCCGTGATCGCGGTTCGACCCGAGAGGCATCCGGAACGGCATCATTGGACCGTGGCCCACGAGCTAAGCGAGTCGCTTAAGGATGAGTTCTTCGACTTGGTCGACGCCGGCGAAGACCGCCACCCGCAAGCGGCCGAGCGTATGGCCAACGTCTTCGCGTCCCGGCTGCTCGTGCCGACGGCGTGGCTGGAGAGGGACGCGTATCGATGCGGATTCGAGCTGCCCGCGATCAAGCGGATCTACGCGACGGCGAGCAACGAAGTGATCGCCATGCGGCTCCTCGACCTAGCCGAGCCGTCGGCGGTCGCCGTCTTCGATCACGGCCGGCTCGTTCGCCGGCGAAGCAACGTCGGCCATGCCGTGCTGACCGAGGCGGAGAAGGAGTGCCAGGCTGCAGTCCATCGGACGGGCGAGCGCCAGCAGGTCCGCTGTGGCGGCATCGTCGCGGTCGGCTGGCCGGTGAACGAGGACGGCTGGAAGCGGGAGATCCTCCGGGCGACGCCGGCGGACGAATGAAAATCGCTGCCGCCGCCCCTCGCGAGCGACGGCAGCGATTCCGAGATCAGATGGATCCTCGATCGAGCATTCCGCCGCATGCTGGGCATTTCAGGGCGCCGCCGCCTCCGCGGAAAGCGTCCTTCTTCTTGACGGCCTGCTTGCACCTGGCGCAGGAGAGCTGGCCGTTGCGGTTCGCGAGGATTGCTTCCGCCGAAACGCCGGCCTTGCGGTCCAGCTTGGTTGTCTGCTGCCGGATTATCGAGTGTTCTTTTTTGGCTTGCTGGTCCATTCGTCGCATCCTTTGAGAAGTTCCGCTCCGCTCAATCCGAGGGCATGAGCGATGGCGAGGACGTTTTCGATGACGGGACTGGATCGTCCGGCCTCGGCCCGGATGACGGTCCCTGAGCCGATCCCGGCCGCCGCGGCGAGTTCCGCAGCGGCGAGGCCGGCGTCTTTGCGGAGGGACTCGATCCGTTCGCCGAGCTGGCCGGCGAGCCCCTCTGGTCTGTCGTTGCGTTTGCGGGCCATTGACGATGCTCCCTTGATGGCCGCATTGTGCCTGCGATCCCGCTCAGCGGTCAAGCGTTCTCGCAGATGATTCGCGACACGTTGGCCGGCGTCCAGTTCTTTTCGCCGGTTCGCGTGCGACGGCCGAGGCGGTTCAGCTCTGCAGCGACTTGGCCTAGCGTCCAGCCTTTGGCTCGCAGCTTGGAGATTACCGGAAGAATCTGCTTCGTGAATGCGTCCCGCTTGGCCTGATTTGCCGTCACGGCAAGCTTACGTACTTGTCGCGACGTCAGCCGCTTGACCTTCACCTTGGGCTTCTTCTTTTTCGGCCTCTTTTTCCACGCCGCTCGGCCGAGTTTGACGCCTCGACGTTTCGCTTCCGCTAGGGCCGCCTTGGTTCGGATTCCGCCGCAACCACGGCGATGCCGGCGAGCTTCTCGTAATAGGCCCGCACTTCAGGCTTGAGGTCTTCGGCCGTTTCGACGAAATGCCTGGCCGCGTAGCGGACTCGCTCTTCGGCGTCCATCGCCAATACCTTGCGAGCCGGGCCGCCGAGAGTTCCTGCCCACTTGGTGGAGTCGGCGACGGCCACGCTGATGAGGCGGCCTTTGCCTTCGCTGTTGATGACGACGACCCGAATTGTCGCCGCGTGGCTGCCGTCCACGTGAAGCAGCACGTCGCCGACTTGGCACTCGACCGTGCCATCGACCTCGGTGAACTCGCCATCGTAGGAATAGCCGTCCCTGGCAGGTGACGCGACCTTGGTGATCCACTTGGCCCAGCATTTCCATCCCTTCTTCTGCATCTTGCTTCGGCTGGCGGTGGCTCCCGGAATCGACACGGATACGGTAGACTGGCTCATGATGACTCCTGCACGTTAGGGGTTGTCCGGGCCGGGGGCGGTAACGACGCCGCCCGGCCAAAGGGCGAGGGAAGGGGAGAGCGACCGACAAGGAACTTTTGCGGAAGTAGCGGGCCGGCTGGCTTTATCAGGGACAACCGGGCTCGCGTCCGTGGTCAGTGTCCTTCGTCCTCTCTCCCCCTCGCCTCTGAATATATATTAACCGTTTTCGGCTTTACGTCAATAGCCGTTTGCGGGTTTTCCAAAAAAAACTCCGCACGCGTCATCGGTATCCGAAGAGCCAGGCTCTCACGTGATCGACGACGTCCTTGAGGCGGTCGCGGAAGATAGTCTCGCGATAGACGGCGGCCATCGACTCGTCCGCGTGCCCCATGATGAAATTGGTCGCGACCTGGTCGCGACTGTCGCCTCCGATCGTCTCGAACATATGCCGGAGCGTGTAAAAAGATCGCCCCTTGCGCAGCTCGACATGGGCGCCGACGAGCAGCTTCCGAAACTCCTTAGTGATCTTCGGGTCGAAGTTTCCGCTCCACTTCGCCATCTCGCCGTGGCTCACGCCTTCGATCTTCTTGAATTCGACAGATACCCAGGGATTCCCCCGGTGCGTCAGGAAGACGAGATCCTCCGCTTCGGCGGATCTTGGCTTCGGCCGCTTCGCGAGGACCAGCTCGATCGCCGCGACCGTCTCGGGCCAGAGCGGGAATTGCCGCTCGATGCCCGTCTTCGGCCGAGGGTAGTCGATCCAGCCCGACTTCAGGTTTACCGCTGAGATCCGGAGGTTGGCCAAGTCCGAATTGCCGAGGCCTCCGTTGAGCCCCAAGAGAATCATCGCTCGCATCTGCGGCCTCGCCTTGGCGAGCAGCTTGAGCAGCTCCTCGCGATCGAACAGCTTGGGGCCTCGCTTCGATTTTTCGATCCGCAGCGTCCGTTTCGTCGGCCGCTTGAATCCGGGCCCGAAGAAGACCGGAACGGCGATCATCCGCGAATCGTAGGCGTACTTGAAAACAGACCTGGCCCGCTGAACCGCGTTGCCCAGCGCGACCTTGCCGAGCCGTTTCGCGAGGGCCGCTCGATAGTCGGAAAAGTCGTCGACGGAGAAATCGTCGAGGAACTTGGATGCGCCGAAGCGATTCACCAGCGACGTGCAGACGCGATGGTAATCGGCGAGCGTCCAGACCGTCAGCTCGCGGCTTTCGACCAGCCGGCGTTTCTGGTCGAGGAATTTGCCGACCAAGTCGCGAAGTGTCGGGCCGCCGGGTTGGCGTACTCGAGGAGTGCGGCCGGCCATCAAATCGTCCCGCTGCTCAAGCCATTGGCGGAGAGCTTCCTCAGGCTTGTCGATCGGGCCGAAGTAGTGGATCTTGCCGCGAACCTTCTTGCACCACCGTCGCGTCCGATGAGCGGTCAGGGGGAATTCCGGGTAGGGCTTCAGAGATTGAAGGGACTTGCGCGGACCGCTAGAATCGGCCATGGCGATGCGACCTCACACTTGCATTGCCAAATGCCCTGGGACGCTCCAACGTCGCCAGGGCAGTTTTCTGAAAAGGCCGGCTCGGTTGTCAAACCGGTTGTCAAGATGGAAAATCAGTCTAAGGTTGGGGGAGAGGCAACGCAAGCATGGCGCCGCAGAAAAATCGCGGCCCCGAACGAAAGCCGGGCCCATAGCTCAACGGTTAGAGCAGGGGACTCATAATCCCTTGGTTCCTGGTTCGAATCCAGGTGGGCCCAA